>MAYW01000050.1 GCA_001723765.1 Candidatus Scalindua rubra | reverse complement strand
ATTAGGATCTTCCTCTCCTGATAATAATATTAATTCAATTTCTCCTAAATCTTCTAATCTTTGAACTTTGAGACCATTTGGCGTTTTATGTTCTACGCTATCTTCTACAATTATTGGCATCATTTAAATATTATGCCAATGAAAAATCATTTTGTCCAGCAAAAAATTGTCCAACAGTAAGCCTGTAGGTTCTGTTGTCCTACAGAATCAACGCTTACTATATGACCTCATCCGAGCCTGTTGTACCTTTCTCTGCCTTATCTTCTTCGTCCAGAGAATACTTACCCTACGGCCTTGTATGGGTTGGTTACAACAGGTTCCCTACTTTACTCTGTATATCTTTCTCTTCTTGCCTCCTTCCGTACCCCGGCATTCCAAAGGATTGCATTTGACTATTTGCTTCATCCTTTGCTCTGGCCTATCCCTAATCTGCAGAGGCTTGGCTCCTGCAACTCCACCTTCGTCAGTTCTAATGGGAGCGTAACGAGGCTGCAAAGTTCGCTTTATGCTACGGCCTGAAGATTTGCTAGCCTAACACTGACAGGACGTTTACTTTCGAGCTTTCATATTATAAGTCACCTTAGTAATATGTCGAATATAGCTACATGGGCAAACAGCCAATTCCCATGACCAGACTCTCACTGGCTAGATATACAGCATTATAGGCTGCGAGCAGATTAACACAGATTTTGAGGATTATAAAACTAAGATAAACCTAAAAGTCGGGCCTTAGCGTCTTAATTGGAAAATTGTCTTAAATGTCATTCCCGCGGGAAGCTAAAATAGATTCCCAATCAAGTTGGGAATGACAACATAACGAATTTATTATTCTAGTACATGCAGTTAAAAGAGCCGTAGGCAAAACGCAATAGTCAATCCCAAATCGTCAATCGTCTATCCATCATGCCCCCCTATCAAAAAAAAGATAAATCGATTGACAAAGAAATAATTAAGTATTAAGCTCACCATTTTATTACAACAATTTAGAAAGTAATGTACATAATAACATGTTCAGTTTCGAAACCTTATTCATAGTTGATGAAGAAGAACTCTTTGAAGATCGTCAGTTGTATAAAGCTGACGAGAATATCTTTGCTGCGGAATGTAAAAGAGTGAAAGCTGCTGCAATATCTCAGGGCATGACCAAAGATGAAATCAAAGACATTGAAATTGATTTGCAGATGGAAGTACAAGACAGACTGGAGATAATTGAACTAATACATCAAATTGTTGATGAGTTACTGTTGGTGCATCTTTCTAGGAAAAGAAAGATTGATTCAGACATAGCAGATTATTTGGGATATGCATTTGATGATGGAATAATTCCATTGATGTCAGATTATGAGGAAAGAAGTGGTTAACAATTGAATGAACACTGGTTGCCCACGCTACGGTACAAGCTGTCCCTAATATTGTCAAATAAGATGGTCTCCAAGTGCAGTTTATAAACAGGATCATAATTAAAGTAATATTAATTATAATCAACTAATCACTAATCAAGGTGTGACCCTCTCCCACTCCTTCTTGCACGTAATTGCTGCCTCAACTCCGCGTACTGCTCGCCACGCTAAAACCGTTGCCACACCGCCGGCAACACCGCCTAAAGCAGCAGCGGCACCGAATGTCAGGGCATCAGTAAAGAACTCTTTAATGGCCCTGAGCCCCTTACGCCTCATGAAGCTTTTCTTCTCTTCAGGTCTCATTGCTACCTCCTCTTGTTAAAGTTTAAAGGTAATTACCCAATATCTTGTGGCATAAATACAGTAAATACAGGGTCACATCTCGCCACTTGACACAATTCAAATCCCCCCTTTTCTAAAGGGGGAATACATAGAAAACAGGAACACATCCCATATACTCTTTTTGTTTTTTTTAAATCCTCAAAATCTGTGTTCCCGCCAAAAAAAAGTCGGGCAGGTATCTGCGTTAATATCTGCGTCCAAAGCTACTTAAACGGCTCTATTATTTCAACATCATCAGGCAAATCCAGGACGAATGCCTTATCCGGTATTTCCGGGTTAATTTTAATATTGGAAATGAACAGTTCACTTCTCTCTCCTTATAGATTCTATGAAGGTGTTTACTTGTTCCACAAAATCTAGAAGATCACTTTTATTATCCACTGTCTGGGTGTAAAGTTGCTCATCATTTATGTTCCAATACCTGTGAATGAGGTTGTTTCTAAGGTCTGCGAGTCGACGAAGTTTATTGGCAAGAGAGATTGTTATTATTTCCTCTTTCCCGGTCTTGAGTATGCAATCTATATATCCCTCGCATGCTATTCCCTTGGACTTTGCAAGTAGATGCTGACATATATCGGTTATGGCCTCTACTGCTTCTATCAATAGGTATTTAAGGGCCAAAGGACTTTTGGGATCTTTAAGGAAATCTTCTTTACCACTCTTTACCAGGGTATCTATCTGTTCATAGACGTTAAGAGTATCAGTTTTTGCTTTAGCAATCCTGTCAATATCTATCATCTATACCCTCAGAACAATATTCCTGAAGTGAACATACTCCCTATATCTTTCCCCTACATCCTCAATAAAATCTGTCCTTATAATATCATCTCTGCTTAGGATAAGTTTTCCATCCCTCAAAACGCTCATTTGGAAGGCTACAGATGCCTTGTTTATCACCTTAACGTCAACAGGATAACCTGTCTTTTCTGTTAACTCGTAGGAAAGGTCAGACTCCAGTTCCATCTCTCCTGTAGGCTTTCTTATGAAAATAGCTATATCAATGTCTCTGAATTTGCTACTATTTACAAAAGAACCGTGGAGGTAAGCAAACACAGTACCTTCCATATTTAGTAGATAACTCTTTATAATTCCAGAGATATCATTCCTCAATTCGTTACGGATAATATTTTCTTTTAAAAATCTTCTCTCAAACATTTAAATATTCTCTTTGTGTTTTACTCGATTAGTTTTGTATGATTATTTAGATAAATCTACTACTTTACTGGAAATTTGTAAAGTATAAATGTCCACATTCCAATATCAATACCAAATTGTCACACGTCATTCTAGCCATGGTTTTGTAGGCGTAAATGGGAATCTAATATAGATTCCCAATCAAGTTGGGAATGACATAAGGGAGTTTTTTATTTAAACGGCTCTATTACGTCTACATCATCAGGTAAATCTAAAACGAATAATGTATCCGGTATCTCTGTGTTAATTTGAATATTGCTTAACTCAATAGTATTTATAATTTCACCTTCACTCTCAAATAGCTGATATTGCACCGGCAGCCAGAGGCCCTCCTTTATCCATAATAATGTCCTGTCGTATTCAGACTCAAAAGTCTCTTTGGGTATCAGTTCTATGTGGAATAATGTCCCCTCCTCCGTTGAGATATCGTCTAACAGCATGATTTCGTAATTTTCCTTCACCTTTTCTACCGTATACTCATATCCCAGTTCAAAGATATCCATTCCCTGCGGTGAATCCATATCACTATTCATCTCATATTTTTCTACCTGTTTTTCTTTAATATGGTAAATCCAGACATACGAACCATCAATGACGTTAATCTCGTTTCTAGGAGGAAAAAAGTTCAGATTAATCTTTTTAGGTTTTTTGTATTGCAAAAATCCAATAGAAACCTCTTCTGAATCAAGCAGAGAGATAGCCCTTGAATACTTTATATCAGCCTCCATTGTCTTGAGCTTTGAATTAGCCTCTTCTACCTTCTTTAATATTTCTTCCAGATCATAGTTGCCAACATTATCTGAACAAAATGAACCGGTTGGATTAAGTATTAAGGAACTAAACGCAAAAGCAATAATGATATAAAATATCTTTCTCATAATTTAATAGTATATGTTAAAATCTAATTTTAGCATTGGACATGGAAATATCAAGAAATAAGTAACCAAATAGTTCACCGCAAAGACGCAGAGTACGCAAAGAAAAATGCTAAAATCCAAAAAATTGATAAGATCTATCATCAATCTTCGGTCGTAAATCCCAAATCGTCAATCGTCAATCATTCACCCCCCTACCTTTATGTGTTGACAGTAAAATATGCAACTGTTACGATAATGACCAAAATGTTTTTTTGTATCCGTGTTTATCTGCGTAAATCCGCGTCCAATATTTTTAAGGTGTAGTCCAATCTCAAATACATTTGCTATTATTGGTGGAAGTGAAGCTTATAATTTATTGATGTCTGATAAATTGAAGGGGGAACGTATTGGCCAGATCGAGACTCCTTTTGGGGAATCTCAGGCAGTATTCAGAATATACGGCAGTAAAGAAAGTTTTTTGTTTCTCTCACGTCATGGTGAAAAAGGCTATACTAAAACGGCACCGTACGTCAACTACAGGGCGAACATATATGCGTTAAAGGAACACGGAGTGAAGCAAATTGTATCATGGTCAGGTCCCGGTGCCATTAGTACAAAATATAATATTGGCCAATATGTTGTTGTTGATGATTTGATTGATGAAACTAAAAACAGAAAATATACCTTTTTTGAAAACAAGGGAATAGGATTCATTCGGCAAAGCCCCGTATTCTGTCCAAGTCTCAGACAATGCGTAATCGACACACTGAAATCGCTTAAGTTTGATTATGCAGGACATGGCACTTATGTATGTACACAGGGGCCTCGCCTTGAGACTGCCGCTGAAATCAAAAAATATATCTCATTCGGATCTGATCTGGTTGGAATGACTCTGGTACCAGAGGTGTTTCTTGCGAAGGAACTTGAGATGTGTTATGCGTCTATATGTTATGTTACCAATTATGCAGAAGGTATTATATATAGCGAATACCGTCCTGGTGAACTCTTTGAGGGACTTTCAACAGATAAAGAGAGGAAAGCCGTAAAGAACAGTGTTAATAATTTCCCGGTTATCATAGAAACGTTAGCGAGTACGATTAAAAAGCATGATTTGAATTGTAAATGTCAATTGTCAATGGAACGCTATAAAAAGGAGGGAACTATAGGCGATGATTGGCATGAGTGGGTAAGTAAATAATATTTATGCTACTATTAAGATCAAAATATTTATTAACGGATCCATATAACGTAATAAACAACGGTGCAGTCTTAATCGATAATGGAAAGATAACGTTTGCAGGACCTTCCGACGATATTGATAGACAAGAATCGCATCAAATTATCGATTTTGGTAATTCAGCAATAGTACCGGGGTTCGTAAACACACATACCCACCTTGAGTTAACACATCTTCACAAAAGTATAAATTACAATGGTGACTTCACAGATTGGGTAAGGCAAATAATTAATGCAAAAAAAAACTGGGCAGAAGATGAATATAAGACATCAATTCGTGAGGGAATTACAAGGAGTCTTGAAGCAGGAACAACAACTGTAGCAGATATTACTAGAAACGGTCTTGCTCTAGATGAGTTAAAGAAAAGTAGAATCAGAAAGGTTCTTTTTTATGAACTTATAGATTTTAATACTTATAGTGCAGAAAGTACGATAGGCAATTTTAAAGAAGAAATAAACCGTGTCAAGCATGACTCCCTTCTCTCAATAGGAATCTTTCCACATGCACCTTATACAGTTTCTAAAGAACTTTACAAGAGATGTATTCAAGTATCTGAAGAATTGGGTATTCATATTGCAACCCATATATCTGAAACCAAAGATGAAGTTGAATTTTTAAAGAAAGGTACCGGGAATTTTGTATCTTTGTTGAATGATTATGATATGTTAAATAACTGGAAGTATCCCGGGTTAAGGCCAATAGAGTACTTGAGTAATATAGGGGTTTTAAGGAATAGTTGGATACTTATTCATTGCAATTATATATCTGAAGAAGAGATTGATTACATAAAAAAGTCTAATTCAAGTATTGTTTTTTGTCCTAGAAGTTATAAATATTTCTGGCATAATAAACATCCATTTCTAAAGTTTTTAAACCTGAAAATAAATGTGGCCTTAGGAACAGATAGTCTTGCCAGCAATGATTCCCTTAGTGTATTGGATGAGATGAAGTATATATATGAGAAACACAAAGACGTAAGGCCTCAGGATATTTTATATATGGGTACCATTGCAGGGGCAGTTGCTTTAAGATTGAAGGATAAGATCGGAAGGCTTGAATCGGGTTTTGATGCTGATATTACGGTGATAAAATTCCCGGAAGAAGGGATAAATAATGTTTTTGATGGGATTTTTTCTCATGATTCAGAATGTATGTTTACGGTTGTTTCAGGATCAGTTTGTTATGACAAATATAAATTAGCACTCTTCGGTCACTAATTTATTTTTCTTTTTTAAGGAGAAGTTTTATAAATGTTAGACATAAACCTTATTCGAAATGATATTGAGAAAGTAAAAAAAGCCATTACGAATAAAGGCGAAAAGATAAATCTAGATTCACTGCTGGAACTCGACTCAAAACGTAAAGTACTTTTAAATGAATGTGAGCAACTTCGACACAAACGCAATGTTACTTCACATGAAATCAGTGAATTAAAATCAAAAAAGAAAGATGCTTCAGAATTGATACAAGAAATGAAAGGAGTCTCTGAAAACATAAAGCAATTAGAAACGGAGTTAAAGAAGGTAACTGAGGAAATGGAATTTTTACTTATTAGGATTCCAAACATCCCTGCTGAGGATGTTCCTATAGGCAAAGACCCAACGTCTAATATAGTAGTTAAATCATGGGGGCAAAAAAAGACTTTTACATTCGATCCACTACCCCACTGGGAACTGGGCAAGACGCTGGGGATTTTAGATTTTGAAAGTGCATCAAAAATAACGGGTACTGGCTTCACACTGCATAAAGGTGCAGGGGCAAGGCTAGAGCGTGCACTTTACAATTTTATGCTAGACCTCCATACTCAAGAACACGGTTATAAGGAAGTGTTTCCACCTTTTCTTGTTAACAGGGCTTCTATGACGGGGACAGGGCAGTTACCCAAGCTTGAAGAAGATATGTATAAAACTACTGAAGATGATTTATTTCTTATTCCTACGGCTGAAGTTCCAGTAACAAACATTCATGCAAATGAGATTCTATCATACAAAGACCTTCCAATATTATACGCAGCCTATACTGCGTGTTTCCGACGGGAAGCGGGTTCGTACGGGAAAGATACTCGGGGCATGATACGTGTTCATCAGTTCAATAAGGTAGAGTTGGTAAAATTTGTACGACCTGAAACATCTTATGACGAGCTTGAATCTCTGTTAAATGTTTCGGAAAAGGTTCTACAGTTGTTAGGTCTGCAGTATCAGGTAGTGAAACTATGTACGGGGGATTTAAGTTTTGCAGCCGCAAAGTGCTATGATATTGAGGTATGGTCACCCGGTGTCAAGAAGTATCTGGAAGTATCTTCATGTAGTAATTTCGAGGATTTCCAGGCTAGAAGAATTAATATCCGTTTTCGTGATGATGAAAGGATCCTACGGTATGTTCATACGTTAAATGGTTCTGGTGTAGCGCTACCAAGAACGATGATTGCTATTATTGAAACGTATCAAAAAGAAGATGGCACCATAGAAGTGCCAAATGTTCTTATACCGTATATGAATGGATTAAATATAATTAAGAAAGATTAAGTTAGTAGGCTGTATTTCGTGAAATTCATCTTTCAAATTTGGCGCGCCAAATTTGATAAGGTGCAATTTGTGGTTCTGCAATTCTTATGAACATTCCCGGGCTGCAGGATCAATGCCAAGACCATAGCGAGTATTCACCGAGGCCTCAAGAGGCTGGTGATATTCGGTGGGTTGGTGCCTGGCCTTTCGGTTTAGTCCAGGTATCTCTCCATACCCGGGAACAAATCATCTCTACAATAACGATTGCGAATCTGCAACCGCATTCTGAACTGAGCAACTCAGAGGGGTCCCTCGCCGTTTCAATTGCGTTCTACAGTATTCTTGGGAGCATTCCCGATTTTTTGTAAATCAAGCATGTTACCCATGTATATGTGGATTAAGCCCTGTGGAGTAATATAGTAGCTCTACTCCACAGGGCGAATCCACCTTTATTATCTTTTATTACATTTTCGCTGCTTGTGTCAATGTAACTATTGCCTGGGCAGCAGCAGCTTCTGATCTTCCTATAGAATCTAAACCTTCCGTTGTTGTCGCTTTAACATTTATTCTTTCAGGGTTGACATCTAAAATCTCAGAAATGCGCTTCTCCATTTCCTTTTTTTGATTACTTATTTTTGGCTCTTGAGCAATAAAAATAACGTCAACATTGTTTACTAACAATCCCTTTTCTTTTACCACTTCCATTATCTTATTAAGTAGGATTTGACTGGAAACATCTTTCCATTTATCGTCTGTGTCTGGAAAAAGTTCACCAATATCACCTAATGAAGCAGCACCTAATATTGCATCACCAATAGCATGCAAAACTACATCGGCATCAGAATGTCCTGATAAACCACAAGGGTGGTCGAAGCTTATACCTCCCAAAATTAGTTTTCTATTTTTTACAAATCTGTGAATATCATAACCAATTCCTACAAACATTAAAATAAGCGCCTAATATCCCTGCTTTCTGAGTTCATCAAGTCTTGATTTTGTTATTTCGAGGTATTCTTCAATCTTACATGTTTCTAATGCTAATTCATAGTTTCGTACGGCCTCTGCGTAATCTTTTAGATACATATCGTAAACCCTTGCAGCCATGTAGCGAGCAGGTTTATCAGTAGTCGGATTAATTTCATAGCATTTTACGTAATAAAACGCAGCTCCTTCATAATCCTTAAAATAAAAACCCTCGTAAATTCCAGCAAGTTCGTAAGCTGCATCATCTACCTTGTCACTTTCTGGATAATCATCCATTAATTTTTTAAATCTTTTGACAGCAGTTAATAAGTTCGTTTTCTTATTGATCACGCTTAGTGAACTTTTATATGTCTTGCCGTCCTGAAATAAAATATTCGCATCTTCTATATTTTTAATGGGTTTTTTTACATTTGTCACTTTTTCTTTGACCGTAAGATATTTAGGTTGAGGCACCTTATTAAGTGCCTTTAACTCCTTTCTTACTTTTTCTAATCTAAGTTGATATCCTATATCCAGATAAAATTGGACTAATTCCATCAAGGCATTCTTATAACTTTCTCTTGATGAATTTATTGCATTGATAATATGTTCTTCTTTGGATTTCATTTCTGATAGGTTTCTTGAGAATTTCAGCTTACATTGTTCACAATATTTTTCATCTCCAGAAATTTTCTCGTAACATAATTCACAACTTGCCGCCCATACAGAACTAGAAAAACTGACAATCGAAATAATCAACAAAAGTTTTGTGATATACTTCATATTTTTTCTCTTATTTAAAATTAACTATGACAGCTTTTGCGTATTAAATCTTTTGTACGTTCTGAAAGTAATTTTAAATCAGAAATCTGTCTATTAACTTCCTCCCTTTCAGACCATCTGGTATCACGATAAGACGATATCTTATTCCCGATATCCTCAATAACCCTATCTACAATCTTTTCAAATTCAAACGTTATTAAATTGTTGAATCTTTCACATATAGCATCTAGTCGTTTCATAAATTCGTTTCTATATTTTCTCCGTTTTATTGGATAGACTGACAATCCTATTCCTGCCAGGATTACGGCTACAGTTATTCCCAGTGTACCAGGAATAATAAAGGCTAAGAATGTAGTAAGACTAATTATGATACCAACTGCCAACCCCTCTAAAACTATAAAATTTATAAAACCACTTTGCGCAACCCTATGTACTCTTGCTCCCTCTATTTCTTCATCAAGTTCTTGAAATTGCTTTGTATACTCCTTCAGGTTTACATGCTTTTCACTCTCACGGGCTGTAAAATAACGTTCTTTACGTATTGGTGAATCACTATTGATTTGTCGTTGTAAAGCAATCTCTGATTCTATGTAATCATTAGCCATTTCCCACAAAACATTGTTATTTCGATCAACGTATTCTATACCATCATTTATTATCCTTTCTAACTCCGACCTTGGATTTGCAAAACCAAAGACTTCCTTCTTAAATTTATCGTCAATTTTTTCACGCGCGAATTTCATGGTGATGATTGCTCTTACGTTCACATAGTAATTTAAAAAATTATCTACCTTCTCTTTAAATCTTGTAAAAGTGGAGTGTATCTCAGCTTTATATTTAAGAATATAGTCCCCCATATCCTGCCTTTTATTTCTCAATCGTTTTTCAAACATTTCCACACTTTTTATCTCAGTGTTACTGTGTGACAACTTTTCATCGAGGTCACCTTTAAGTTCGTCGAAGACATTTAATAAATACTTTAATGGACTTAATATCTTGAGATCCCTCTTTGTTTCATAATCCATCTTCTCAAAAATAAAATTTTCTACTTTACCAATGTTACTTTTTTGTAACAAATCATCATCATCGGAAGTTTTTGCTTTATAAGCATCTTTTGTAGATACGGAAATAATTTTTGGTTCAAAGCCAAAAAGTCTGTAAAAATTTTTCTCGATAAAAGATATTATTTCATTTACTTCTTCTTCTTCTTTTAAGTCTATTTTATTCAATACAAATAACAGTTTCCGCCCCCATTTGCCTTTTAATAACTGAAGAAAAACTCTCTCGCTTTCTGTAAAAGGATGGTCTGCTGATGTGATAAAGAGAACTAATTCAGCCCTATGAATAAATCCTTCTGTAATTTTCTGGTGTTCAGCTATTATCGAATTAGTTCCTGGAGTGTCTACAATCGTAATATCCTTCAGAGCCTCTAAAGGATACGTAATCTTGCATTGGTGATCGTCAATTTCTTCAGAGGTAGTTGCTTCTCCGTAAGATAAAAGCGTAATCTTATGTGTCGAAGGTGTAGGGCCATCAGGAAGGATTCTTTCTCCACAAAGTGCATTAATAAGGCTGGATTTTCCAGAATTATATTCGCCCGCTACAATTAAATATAAAGGCTCATTTATCTGGGATGCCATTTCTGAAACTTTTTTCTCTATTGTGACATCACCGGTTCTATAAAAGAACTTTCTTGCGTCTTCCAGGAGTTCAGCAACATGTGAAATACTATCTTGAGTTTCTGAGGTTTTTGCGACTTTTAACATAACTTAAATGTTTATAGCATTATAACTTATAAATACTATATAAAAATAAAAATATTTCAAGTCTTTTGGATAACTAATTATAAGGCATCAAGCTTATGCGTCAAGTAAATTTTCTTACATAGAAGTACAAGCTATTACATCAATCTCAATATGTACATCTTTAGGTAGTTTTGATACCTGAACAGTAGATCTAGCTGGTGGAAATTCTTCGAAATACTGTGAGTAAGTTTCATTAACTGTAGTATAATGATCTAGGTTTGTCAAAAAAATGGTCGTTCTTAACACATTTTGAAGAGAGGAACCTCCAGCACCTAATATGTTCTTTAAGTTTTCCAGTACTTGTTTTATTTGTTCCTCGATATTTCCTTTAACGATTTCACCAGATTTTGGTTCTATGGGTATTTGACCAGAAACGAAAATAAGATTGTCAAATCTAACTGCTTGAGAATATGGCCCGATCGCTTTAGGTGCGTTTTTTGTTGAAACGATTTCTTTCTGCATTTTTTTCCTCCAAATTATTTTTTTCACTATATATTCCTTTTTTTAAAATTAAGTAGATATATTCTTGAATTTAAAGACTTATTCTGATATTTTCAAGAAATAAAATGAGAGAATATGATATGCAATTAGTACACACTACACTTAATACGGACTTAAGCGATATACAAGAAAAAGTCATAGATGGGTATCGTCTTGAATACGAAGATGGTGTAAAATTATTTGAGTCCCCCGATATACTTGCGATAGGTTATCTTGCAAATTTGATAAGGGAAAGGAAAAATAATAATAAAACATACTATATCATAAATCGACACATAAATTATACAAATATATGTAAAAATAGGTGCAAGTTTTGTGCATTTAGCCGTGATAACGGTGAAGATGGCGCATACCAAATGAGCATTAAAGAGATATTAGATAATGCCTCGCAAATCATTCACGAAAAAGCAACCGAATTACACATTGTTGGAGGTTTGCACCCTGAACTAGGGCTTGATTATTATGTTGAAATGATTAGCTCGATTCACGAACGTTTTCCTGACGTACATTTACAGGCTTTTACAGCGGTCGAAATCGCTCACTTTGCAGAAATTTCTGGTATATCTATACGAGAAACGTTAAAAGAATTAAAAAAAGCTGGTCTTGGATCGCTTCCGGGTGGGGGTGCAGAGATCTTTTCGCCAAATATCAGAAAAGAACTTTGTCCAGAAAAACTCAGTGGCGAGGAATGGCTAAATACTATGCGAGAAGCACATAGCTCAGGCCTGAGGAGTAATGCCACAATGTTATACGGCCATATAGAAAAGAATGAAGAGAGAGTAAATCACTTATTGAAACTCCGTGAACTTCAAGATGAAACAAATGGTTTCATGTCGTTTATCCCCCTTGCATTTCATCCGAAAAACACAGATTTGAAAGATTTCTCAAATACTGCAGGGATATTGGACTTAAAGATGCTTGCTATAGGGAGATTGATGCTTGATAATTTTGATCACATAAAGGCGTTCTGGATAATGCTTGGTATTAAGCTGGCTCAAGTTTCACTTAGTTTTGGAGTTGATGATATAGATGGTACGGTGGCGGAAGAAAAAATTACACATTCTGCCGGGGCTCAAACACCAGAAGCATTGACGGTTGGTGAAATCAAATCACTAATAGAAGAAACGGGACGTGAACCTGTTGAAAGGGATACTCTTTACAATCGAATAAGGTAGATACCCACGGGCAAGCCCGTGGAACACTGCCCTTTGGGTTATTAGAAACATTCAATTTTGCTAAAGGACAACGATGAACACCAATTCTAATAGCATTGCTTTTCCACAAAAAAACAGGCTCTTTAAAACATCTATAATAGATATTTTAAAGAGCCATTGTAACATTTTTTAATTCTTTTTATTTAGACGCAAAAGCTCTAACAATATTAACAAGCTTTTTTATAGCGCCTTCTGAAATCCTTCCTCTGCATTGTGTGCAGCCTTTATCATTAGCTTCGAGGAACTTAATCATTTCCTCGTCTGTAACAGAAGACTGCCATTTTGGATCTGAGAAGTCTGGAACACCTCTTTTTCTACCCTCTGCCGTTCCTTTACCACCATTGCCGTGGCAATAAACACATGTTTCCATTGTACCGAATGAGCCCTGAATAGCCCCAGTTGCAAAAACAAAGTAATAGCTCTTTTCTGGATTTCCTATCAAGTCATCCAATTCATCTGCCTGGCTAGAAAAACTTATAGCGAAACATGATACTGCAAGAATTGCTAATATACATAGAAAATTTATTTTTTTCATTTATTGATACCCCCTTAAATCATAACGTTTCCAATTTTACTTAAAACTTGAGTGGCAAAATAAATCCCTTAAGAATAAAACTCTCTTACGGTCTCAATCTTTTTTCTGTTTGATATACTTTATGGCATGCCTTGCAAGAAAGATACAAAAACCTTAAAGAATGTCCTACTGACTCAACAGAACCTTCTGCTGCTTTAGAAGCCGCCGATTTTATATCTTCAAGATGACCAGAGACCAGTTTAGTAATTGCTGCATGATTTTTGTCATTATGAGTTCGTTTTCCCTCGTTATCGAGCATTGCTGCTGCAGCCTCTGCAACGCCTTTAAAATCATAAGGATTAAATTCGTCACCCGGTAGTAGCCCGTCATTCATCTTAATTTTCAAATAATAATCTATCTGCTTCTTACAAATATCCTTATCTGATGCAAAACTAGCTGTAGCGCCTGCAAAAAATAATGATAATGCAATTATGCCTACTACAAAGAAATTTTTTTCCCTTCATTTTACTTGTGCCTCCTTAAATTAAAAAATGTAAACTCCTTTCATTGGTTAGTTAAAGAGAAAGACTTGGTCAGAGTTTATGTATAACCAGCCTTGTAAAGTTCTACATAACTTTTTTAAGATATAAAACTTCACCCCCCTTCTTTTGTAATTATTTTAACTATGAATGGCATATTAAAAAATTTTCTCCAAATAGGACTAAATATATCATCGTGCAAGTATAGAGTCAAGTAAAAACTCATACTAACTTTTATTAGAAAACAACAAGTTTTTATATTTATGGTGTTGACGGTAACTCTTTAGGCTTTTTCTTGTACAATTGTGGATAAATGTGGATGTCCAGATGCTTGTGGCATTTAGCGCATGTTCGCCTTAAAAGTCTCACTTGCCATTGTGCATCCTCAAGAGCCCCTTCTTTATCTTTATTTTTGGCTATCTCGACCATTTCTTCTGCGGCAATTTGCATCTTTTCCATTAACTCTTGATATGTCCAATCATCAGGTTTGGAAAATTTCCTTCGTACAGTTTTTGTAACTTTCACTATGTTTTGTCCTGATTTAAGAACAATTTTCCATTGCTTTTTTTTATATCTATAATATCCAGACATTTCCTCTACAGCTTTGTAGTTCAAGTCAATTTTATCCATCAATTTTGCCAGTTCACTCTTTTCTTTTTCAGGTTCTTCTATTATAATTTCATCCGATATAACATCGTCTGAACCTTCAACTTTGAATGCATAGTGAAAACTGACAATCAAAAAGATGCATAAAGCAATTAAAATCTTGTACATATCACTATCCTCTCTTTTTAAAAATTATGCGAAAAGATTTTTTAAGCAGAAAACATGCCGATTTATTATAATAAAGCAAGAAAAGGTAAGGTCTTACAAACAAACATCTTACGTTTTAAATGCATAAAGGGTTAAAAATTATATCAAAAATTTGGCCAAATTCAACCGTTATGTTGAACCATAATAGCCAAATTTATAAATTTCTTGCAAATAATTTCCCCTAACAATATAATCCTCAATACATTGAATTTTGTTCCAAGAAAATAAAAAATTATGTGATACTTAACTATGATCATCTAAAAAATCACATAACATATTGTTATATGTAGACTAAGCATCAATAAATTAACATAATCTATGAAGTGGTCACAAACATTTATACCCACCTTAAAAGAAGACCCGAGTGACGCTGAAATCGATAGTCACAAGTTAATGATACGATCTGGCATGATAAGGCAATTATCTGCTGGAGTATATTCATATTTACCACTTGGGACGAGGATTTTAAATAAAGTAATCAACATTATCAGAGAAGAAATGGATAAATCTGGTGCAATTGAGGTATTTTTACCTGCCATACAACCATTAACTCTTATTGAGCTTAGTGGCAGAATTAATGTTTTTGGTGATGACTTATTACGCACTAAAGACCGTCATAAGAAGGAAATAGCCTTAAGCCCTACTCATGAAGAGGTTATCACCGATTTAGTGAAGAAAGATATTAGTTCTTATAAACACCTACCTTTAATTCTTTATCAAATACAGACAAAATTCAGAGATGAAGCAAGGCCAAGGTTCGGCGTTTTACGAAGCAAAGAATTTTTAATGAAAGATGCTTACAGCTTTGATTTAGATAGTGATGGGCTGAACAATAGCTATCAGAAAATGTATGATACTTATTGCAGGATATTTGAGCGATGTAAATTAGATTATTTAGCGGTAGAAGCAGACTCTGGTGTTATGGGCGGTGACGTTTCACACGAATTTATGATACCTAATACAAATGGAGAAGACGTAATAGTAAAATGTAAGAATTGTGACTATAGTGCAAATCATGAAAAAGCCCAGTCGGCTCCCATTGAATCCAAAGACGATTTTACATTAGAGGAACTGAAAGAGGTCTCTACTCCTAAGATGACTACCATAAAAGAGGTAAGTGCCTTTCTTGGTGTTGAATCAAATAGAATGGTAAAAACTCTGGTTTATACATATGATAGTAAAAGCTTTGCTGTTCTTGTGCGTGGAGATCACGATGTTAATGAATCTAAGCTGGCAAGGGTAATATCCCAAGATAAAATAACATTGGCTGATGAAGAGACGGTTGTTAAGCTAACAAATTCTCCCGTGGGTTTTGCGGGCCCCATTGGATTAAAGACACGCATAATCGCAGACCAAGCAGTTTCAATATTGAAAAATTGTGTTGTTGGAGGTAATAAAGTAGGTACCCACATTATGAACGCAAATCTGGAGAGAGATTTTAAAATTGATAAAGTCGCTGATATTCGATATGTCATAGAAGGTGATAGATGTCCCAAATGCAATGATACACTTGCCATTTCTAATGGAATCGAATTAGGACATGTTTTTAAGCTGGGAACAAAATATAGTGACTCATTAGGCGCAAAATTCTTAGATAACACAGGGAAAGAGCGGCCCATAGTAATGGGGTCATATGGTATCGGTGTCAACAGGATAATGGCAGCAACAATTGAAAAATCTCATGACTCTAACGGCATAATCTGGCCATTACCACTAGCGCCTTATGAGGTACTGATCGTGCCCATAAACTTTAAAGATGATATTATTAAGGATACTGCTACAAAGATATATGACGAACTCTGCCAGGCTGGGATTGATGTGCTGCTGGATGATAGAGACCAGAGACCGGGCTTTAAATTTAAGGATGCGGACCTGATAGGAATACCGATCAGGATAACCGTTGGCAAACTTATCAAAGAAACGGGTGATCTTGAAATCAAGTTACGTTCTAAAGATGAAATACATTTTTCAAGACCAGAAAACATAATTACAGAAATCAGATATCTTATAGATTCATTGATATAAAAGTAGAACGCTAAACTGTTGCGTAACTGGATAATATAGTCTTTCATTTTAAATCATCGGGAGTTAATGCCTTAGCCTTGATAGATATTCCCTCCCTTTCGGAGGAATCCAGTACTGGATTCCTCCCGAAAGCAAGGTTTTTTTGTACTGGAATATTTGATCATGAAGCGAAGCGGAGGTCTTTAGACCTCCACTCACCATATGGTGAATGTCAGTGTTCATGTAAGCATTTTTATCAGCTAACCATGGACTGGAATAAACCAGGTTTCCGCTACAGAGATGATGTGTAATTTGAGACTGTTCAATAGTTATAAGTTATTTTATATAATGAAGTTACAGATATTAATTTTAATACTTACCCCCAATTTTAAAGCAATGTTACCCCCGATATTTAGACATTTTTCATATATCCATTCAAAGATGGTTGTTTATACTTATCTATCTGTAATATTAAGCAGTTATCTCATGATTTTTCTCCTATTTTGGGGTAGAGTGAGTATTGAACATATACCCACTTTATTATTGAACACCTCAAATAGGAGGCAAGCCATGGATAACTACCAGTTACCTTTACCAACATTCTCTAGTGCTTATCTTGACCTCATAGATCAAAGCAATGATCTGGTAAGATATTTCCGCATGATTAATCTTTCGAATATTTATCCTGTGGTTAATAGATGCTATTCAAGTTCAGGCCCTAAAGGATATGGTGTAGCTCTATTCCTTTCTCGTATAATGAAAGTAAAGCAGACCTTTGTCTCTGATAGGATCCTTGCAAAGCGTCTATCTGAAAACAGCACTTATAGGCATCTCTGTCTCCTTGATAAAGGGATTACACCGTCTCACAATACATACAATACTTTAAGGAAACGTCTCGGTGTAGATGGATATGCAAAGGTCCATGTAAATTTTGTTAATGAAGCAAATAAAGCTGGACTATTAAATCCCTATATAAAACGACTTCCAAAAAATCGTCGTAAAGGCCTAATTCTCATTGGAGACTCTACTCCAATCAGGTCTTATTGTTCATCCAAAGGGATAAAGCAAGATGATGGTTCATGGCTTTTTACTGATCCATCGGTGAGCTTTGGCCGCCCTCATCACAGAGATAAGTATCCTGTTGGACACAAGGCCCATTCTTTGATAACGATCACAGGTATTCCTATGATTAGTATTGTAAGTACTCGAATTGACTCTGATCAAATCCATATCTTCCCTCTATTGGATGAATTCAAAAAAAGATTTTCCTCTCTTTCTATTGCCTATATTGTTCTGGATGCAGGTTATGATGCAGAGGAAATACATAAAAGCATATACGAAGATTACAATATTATCCCTATTATTATTCGCAAAGAGATGGTTTACCCAAAAGGATTTAATACTGAAGGGATACCCCTGTGTGATTTTGGATATCCTCTTATGAAAACAGGTATTGATTACAAAAGGAAACGTTCCCGATACCACTGTAGAAAGATATGCCAGAAAGATACACAAATGATCTTTCCTTGCTCTCTTGATACCGGAGGATTTAACTTGTACACCCGCTTTAAAGATAGTTATCGTAAGTACGGGCCTGCCACCCCAGATACTATTGTCTACAAAAAATTGAAGCCTTTTCGTACAGCTATAGAACGTGGATTTGGCTTGGTTAAAGAAAATCGATACCGTATGGAATACACGAATACCTATATGGGAATTAATAATGTGACGATGCATGTCATTGAACATGATATTCTTCTTACACAAGATATAATCTTTGAATATAATACAATAAGAAAAATTAGCCCCGTGATCAAAGTCTAAAATTTACATTATTGAACAGCCTCAATTTAAATTGTTAAACTGTAACAGTTAAACGAATAACGTTTCGTGCTACGCAACCGAATAACATTTATCATAGTAGATGCTAAAAAAACTACTATAAAAAGAAGCTTTTATAGAGTAAAACTTTTGTGCCAGGTAAATAGACTTCTTTGTGGCTTTGTGGTTTAAACGTTAAGTTCATGGCTGATATTGGCATTCCCAAACCTGTAAAATTATTCGTAGGAATTCTTTCCAGTAATAAGACTCTTTTAGAAGACGTAGATATTTTACTGGAGAAACGTTTTGGTAAAATTGACATTAGAAGTGAAATTTTTCCTTTCGATTTCACGGCTTACTACAAAAAGGAAATGGGGGTCAATATCTTAAGGAAATTTTTAAGCTTCAAGAAACTTATAAACCCTGAAGAAATTCCTGCAATTAAAATCTGGACTAATAAACTAGAAGATAAGTTTAAGCGTAATAGGAAATTTAATGTTATTAGGCCGATCAATTTTGATCCAGGATATATAACACATTGTAATCTCATACTTGCCTCTACAAAAGATTATTACCATCGGATTCACCTTCAAAAGGGTATATATGCAGAGGTTACATTGTTTTACCAGGATAAAAGTTTCAAAAATTTACCCTGGACGTATCCTGATTATCAAACAGAAGAATATAAAAACTTTTTTTTAAAGGTAAGGACTTTATATGCAAAGAACATTAGTAATAATTAAACCCGATGCTGTACAACGCCGACTAATTGGCAAAATAATTAGCAGGTTTGAGGAAAAAGGATTTGCAATAATAGGACTAAAACTGATGGTTATCTCTGAAGCTTTAGCAAGGAAGAATTATTCTATTCATAAAGGTAAAGACTTTTATGAAAAGCTTATAGAATTCATGACTTCCGGCCCTGTGGTGGTATTAGTATTAAGAGGAAAAAACGTAATAGAAGTTACGCGCAAATTAATAGGTTCCACGTTTGGACACGAAGCTGCCCCTGGAACAATAAGGGGTGATTATGCTATAAGTGACCGTTTCAATTTGATACACGGAACAGACTCAGTCGAATCTGCCGAAAAAGAAATTTCCCTTTTCTTTGAGAAAGAAAACCTTATGGAATATGAACAAACAGACTTAAAATGGATATACGACACCTCTGGTAAGGATATTATTTAAATGGTAACCGCAAAGAGCGCAAAGTTTCAAAATCCCCCTCCTTCCCCCTTTACTAAAGGGGGAGAGAGGGGGATTCTTAATTCCATCTTTGAGTATTGCAACATTTTATTTTAATTAAAAGAAATTGAGTTACTTTTTAGTCTCTAAGCCGACAATTTCTTGCTTTTTTTGAATGAAAATTGTCGGCTTAGAGACTGTTTTGTGATTAAGAAGTGTATTTTAATAGCGCACTCACAAAGCAAAACTTTCTGAAAACCATTGACAATAATAGCAAAAAGCATGATTTATCTAATGTATCGTTAAAATGTATGACTGGCAAATTTTTTTGTTGACATACAACAATATATGGTGTATTAAAGTGTAATTTTAGCTATATATAGTAGTTTTAAGTGCACATTCCATGATTGAACTAAGTTATTTTTTGCTATTATAATGTTTGTTAAACCTATTTTATTTAGCAAAAGTTTCATTCTATGAAAACTTAAGCATGCCAAATACTACAAAGATTGTTGTTTTAAATCTGCTTCACCATATTAAGAAGATGAGGTATATTGCTTGAATATCTTTAAAGCAACTGAAGAGCAGATAAGATATTTTATCGCTTTACAATCTCTATAGAAAACAGTAAATTATATTTTTAATCAATTTTGTTTGTATAATAACAAATCATTATTAAAATTTAAGAAGGGGGTGACTTTCTTATGAAGGTGTTATTAGTGGGTGGTGGAGCACGAGAACACATAATTGCAGAAAGTCTTTACAAAAATGGTGCAAGTATTATTGTTGCCATGAATAACTCTAATCCTGGAATTTTAAAACTCTCTGGTCGGGATAATATGCTAGCGTGTCCTGAAACTAATGTGTCTGATATAGCAAAATGGGCTTGTAATAAAAAGGCAGATTTCGCAATTATTGGATTAGAAGCCCCTTTAGGAGTTGGTATTTCCGATGAATTGGAAAATGTTGGTATTCCTACAGTTGGCCCTCGAAAAGAACCAGCAAAAATTGAAATGTCGAAGTTGTTTGCACGAAGTTTAATGAAAAGGCATAACATTCCCGGACAAATAGAATATTTTGCTACTAATGATATCTCTGCACTAAATGATCATATAATAGACTCAGATGGAGAATTAGTTCTAAAGCCTATAGGTCTGACAGATGGTAAAGGTGTAAAAGTTATGGGAGACCATTTATTATCAAAAGAAGACGCTATAGAATATGGACGGACGATTACAGAAGAAAGCATTGGTGGTTTTCATGAAGTACTAATAGAAGAAAAATTATATGGCGAGGAGTTTGTTATTCAATGCTTTGTCGATGGTGTACATGTTGTGCCAATGCCCACAGTTAAAGATTATAAAAGAGCGCATGAAGGTAACAAAGGTCCAAATACAGGCGGGATGGGTTCATACTCTCAGGCTGACGGATTATTGCCTTTTCTATCTAAAGAAGAGTATCAAAATAGTGTAGATATTATAGAACAAGTAGTTTTAGCACTAAAAGATGAAGGATATGAATATAAAGGCATTTTATATGGTCAATTCATGTTAACTAATAAGGGAATAAAGGTAATAGAATTTAATTCTAGATTTGGCGATCCCGAGTGTATGAATGTTTTATCATTATTAAAAACTAATTTTGTTGATGTATGCAGGGATATCATAAATGGCACATTGGGAAAAACACAAATAGAATTTGCGAAGAAGTCAACTGTATGCAAATACATTGTTCCTAAGGGATATGGAGAAACGCCTCTCGAAAACGAAGAAATGTGTGTAGATAAAGGAAGAATTGAAGAACTGGGAGCAAAAATATACTTTGCAAAAGTTAATAAAAGTGAAAAAGGCTTATTAACTACTACATCAAGGTCTATTGGTATAGTTGGTATCGGTGGTACAATCGAAGAAGCTGAAGAGATAGCAGAAAAATCAATAGCATTTATAAGTGGAGAATTTTCTATAAGGCATGACATAGGTAAAACAGAGTTAATAAACAGTGAAATAAGAAATATTCATAATTTAAAATTGGCTTCTGAGAACATTCCTGTAGCAAGCATTTCATAGAAAATATTTTTATATCCATAATCAAATCAAATTAGGAATTGAGGCTCCAGAGGACGTCCAAACAACTCAAAAAAGATATGCACATCACTGTTCTGTAAGCCTGAGGATTGGAGTTGATATTTTGGATGCTGGCTACAATTTGACTACAATTGGCGAAAAAAGAGGGTTTTTGGGTACTTCAGAATTGACGTAAGTCATTGAAAACAAACTGGGGTACCAGGATTCGAACCTGGACTAAATGATCCAGAGTCACTCGTGCTACCGTTACACTATACCCCATTGAACTAAATTTAAGGTTTTTTCCCTATATGAATTGTGACTATACCTAATGTCCTTTCAAAAATCTTTACATCTTCCAGACCACATAACTCCATCTTTCTTTTCAGGCTTAATTTGTCTGGAAAAGCCAGGACTGAATGCGGTAAATATTTATATGCATCAATTTTGCTTTGAGATATAAGCCTTCCAATCATTGGCAATATCCTGGTAAAATAGAAAAAGTATATTTGTCTGAAAAGGAAATTTGTTGGTTGTGAAAATTCTAGTATAACCACCCTTCCATTTGGCCTGATCACCCTTCTCATTTCTTTTATTCCTGCATCCAGGTCTGCAACGTTTCTTATACCAAAGGCAACAGTAGATATCTCAAAGGCGTTATCACGGAAGGGAAGTTGTAACGTATCAGCCTCTATAAGCTTTATTTTGTTTTCTAAATGTCTCTTTTTAATTTTCGGTAATCCATACCTTAACATATCGTGACAATAATCGCTTCCGACTACGAGCCCATTCCCATTTAATAACTTTGAATATGATATGGCAAGATCACCTGTGCCTGTACAAACGTCAAGTACTTTTGTATTTGGCTTTACACCACTTGTCTTTGCTGCAAATTTTCTCCATGATTTGTCGAAGTTAAGACTCAGGAGTGCATTCAGAAAATCATATACTCTGACAATAGAGCCAAACATGGTTTTTATACTTTCAGCTCTTTTTTTTAAAAGTTCTTCTTGTGGTATTTCATTATTAGTATTCATTAGAAATTTGGTAAGTGTAGGGTGGGCAATGCCCACCGATCCTTTTGCACAACAAATATATTTCTGGTGGGCATTGCCACCCTACTTTTAAAGCTACATGGGCTCGCCTTTACGAGCCAGAGGCCGCAACCAAGTTTGAAGTGTCTAACGTGACCCAACCTGGCCAAGCCAGAACCAAAACATGTCCTCATGCAAATGGGGAAGGGATAAATTTCTTATCTGTTCTGGCTCAGCCAGGTTGTCAAATGAAAACCTATCTACCTGTGTCGAACACGGCAGACAGGCGGTTTTCAAACCCTGGCCCAGACCGCAGGGCGGATCGCACCAGGGCAGGCTTTCCCTTATTATATAAAAGAATAGCTAAATTATAAAGTTGTTTGGTTTTGGATCAACCGTGTTGTTACTTTAAAAAAACTTGTCGATATAATTTAGATCAGGTGTAGGGTGGATTAAGGCCCTTAGGCCGAATCCACCCAAAAGCTGTTATTAAAGATTTTTCTTTAAAACACCGTAGGGGCGTATGGCAATACGCCCGTACTAGAAAGACTAAGGTAACAATTTCCAGTCAAAAAAAGCAAGAAATTGTCGACTTAGAGACTAAATTGCCTAAAGTTAAAAACAGGACTCTTTAATCCCCCTCTTCCCCCCCTGTGGAGTAATATAGTAACTCTACTCCACAGGGGGGACTAAGGGGGATTGCTCACTTCAAACTTCCTGCCCGAACTGATTGGCAGGCGGGTAGGCACTTTTAATTTTCGTGAGAGAGTACTTCATTCATGCTTCCGCTACGGTAACCTTCTAAGTCTAGTGTAACATAAGTAAAACCTATTTCTTTAAACTTACTAAGTAGCTCGTTTCTTGTTGGAGAATTGGTAAGAATATGTATATCTTCGGGTAGAACCTCAATCCTCGCAATCGTTTCATGGTGTCTTACTCTAAATTGTTCCAGACCTAAACCCCTTAAATATTTTTCTGCTTCTGATACCATCTTTAGTTTTTCCTCTGTAATAGACTGTCCATACGGGAATCTAGATGACATACATGCATATGCAGGTTTATTCCAGTTAGGAAGATTTAACATTTTTGAGACTTCGCGTATGTCCTTTTTTGTCATACCGGATTCCTTTAAAGGGCTACTGACATTCAGTTCTTTAGATGCCTCCAACCCGGGACGGAATTCCTTTGTATCATCTAAATTTGCACCGTCTGCAACGTGTAAGAAACCATGCTGTTTAGCAATTTCTTTCAATTTTTCAAAGAGTTCAGTCTTGCAGAAGTAACATCTTTCAGGAGGATTATTTGCAAATCCTTCGATAGCCAGTTCACTGGTATCTATTACTAAATGTTTTATGCCTATTTCTTTAGCCAGTTTCTGGGCCTCTTTGAACTCAAAATCTGGATACGTTTCTGACCTTGCCGTTACCGCCATAGAGTTGTCTTTAAGGACGTCGTAGCAGACTTTAGTAACAAGGGTACTGTCCACACCACCCGAAAATGCAACAACAACACTTTTCAGCTCTTTTACAATTTGTTTTAATTTTAATAATTTTTCTTCTACATTCAAAAGCGATTTCCTTATATAAATCTTTTATGAAGATTGTGCCAGAATACCCCTTGCTATGCAAGTGAATGAATGGCTCCCTTTTCAGGTGGAGCATTCCTAAATTGTTGTACAGGGTTGTTTTTTGGAGTGCAGTGACCGTGTCACTGCTTTAACATGCATCATCACGGATGATGCACTCCATATTTCCGGCTAATATAGTCGTATTACAACAATTTAGGAATGCTCCCCTTTTCAGGGGGCTTGGGGGATTTAAACCCCAATCTAATAATTCTTTTGATGCCCCGTCTTGTAGGCAGGGATCTTCACTTAAAATTAAGCCCTTTGTCCTTAAAGATTTTCAAGCAAGAATCCACTACATTGGAATCATAAAGGATACCTTTATTTTGTGAAATTTCCTCTAATGCCTTGTCTATACCAATGGCCGGTCTATAAGGTCGGTGAGGGGCCATTGCCTCAACGACATCAGCTACACTCAAGATTCTTGCTTCAACGAGAATATTATCACCAGATAAACCTGAAGGATAACCAGAACCATCCATCCTTTCATGATGTTGAAGCACAATCTTGGCGATCGGCCATTTAAACTCTAACGATTTCAACATATCATAGCCAACCTGAGGGTGAGTTTTAATCATATTGAATTCGAGTTCGGTCAACTGACCAGACCTATTGAGAATTTCAGATGATATACATATTTTTCCAATATCATGAATAATCCCTGCCATATGGATTCCATCAGTCTGTTCCTTTGAAATACCCATCTTATCGGCTATGGCACATGCAAGATTAGCAACCTGTCGCTGATGGCCGGCTGTGTAAGGATCCCTCATTTCAACTGTAAATGCCATGGTCTGGATGATTCCCTCCATGTTTATTTGCAACTTGGCCGAACTTTGTTTAAGTTCCTTGTAAAGATCTTCACTAAATTCAATATTTCTAAGAATATTTCCATAAGATTCCACAGCGCTTGCAACGGTATCTAGTATTTGTTCAGGGTCGCTTCCTTTTAATACATAGGCATGTGGTTTGAATTGTCTCCTTATATTCCTTCTATCTTTCTTTTTGGCGGGAACTCCTGTGTGAAATATTATGGGCATGTAAGGATACTTTGCCTTGATTTCCTCAAATACTTGAAACCCTGATAGACCTGGCATTTTAATATCTAAGACCACAACCTTAACATCTTTGTTTAATTTGTCGATTGCCTCCTCACCACTAGTACTTAATTCAACTTGATACCCTTCATTTTCGAGTATAAGTTTAGTTGTTGTAAGAATCGACTCTTCATCGTCTACTACCATAACTATCGGTTTATCCCATTTATAGAGGCCATTATCTTTACCACCTGTAGAATTGTTTGACCCATTCATTTTCTTTTCTCCTTTCTTTTATGTGTTCTTTAGCTTTAATAATTTTCTCCTTACATAAATCTTTTATTTAAATTAACCCCCTCACCTAACCCTCTCCCCTGGGGGAGAGGGGAGGGTGAGGGGGCAACTGTATCTTTGATTTATAAACAAATTGATTTAAATTTGAACTTTTTTTTTCAGTAATGATATTCAAGCAAGCATCCACCACATTAGAATCGTAAAGGACTTCTCTATGTTTCGATATTTCCTCTAACGCCTTATCAATGCCAAGAGCCGGTCGGTAGGGTCGGTGCGGGACTATTGCGTCTACAACGTCAGCCACGCTTAAGATTCTGGCTTCAATAAGAATATTATCACCAGATAAACCTGATGGATAGCCTGAGCCATCCATTCTTTCATGATGTTGAAGTACGAATTCAGCAATTGGCCATTGGAATTCTATTGTCTTTAATATGTCATAGCCAGCCTGTGGGTGTGTTTTGATCATACCGAATTCGGGTTGCGTTAACTGTCCAGACTTACAGAGAATTTCAGATGGTATATGCAACTTTCCAATATCATGAATAATCCCGGCCATGTGGATTCCATCAACTTGTTCCGTTGGAATACCCATCTCCCTGGCTATGGCACTGGCAAGATTAGCTACCTGTCGTTGATGACCGGCTGTGTAGGGATCCCTCATTTCCACCGTCAATGCCATGGCATGGATGGTCCCTTCTATGTTTGTTTTTAGTTTATTCGAGCTTTGTTTGAGCTCTTTATAAAGTTCTTCACTAAGTTTAACATTTCTAAGGATATTTCCATAAGATTCTACAGCACTTACTACTGTGTCCAGGAGTTGTTCAGGGTCACTTCCTTTTACTATGTAGGCATGTGGCCTGAATTGCCTCCTTATATCCCTTCTGTCATCCTTATGTGTAACGCTACCTGTATGAAATATTATGGGTACGTAAGGGTTTTTTGCCTTGATTTTTTCAAATACTTGAAGTCCTGACAAATCTGGCATGTTAATGTCTAAGACCACTGCATTAATGTCATTGTTTAATTTATTGATTGCTTCCTTCCCTGTTGTACATAGTTCTACCTGATATCCTTCATCTTCAAGTATTAGTTCGGTTGTTTTAAGAACCGAATCTTCATCGTCTATGACCATAACTTTTGGTTTATCTTGTTCGTAGGAATTGACATCCATGTCACTTTTAGAATTGTTTAAATTGTTCACTGTTTTTAAGAATAACGTCTCGGAAATTCTACACCGCTCTTTCTTAATATGCATGATACTCTCTGTTCCCTTAAAACTCTTCGAAAGAGTGGGTTGAAATTAAAGGGTTTTTGGAAACTCGACAAAATCCTTTGTTATCTGCCGTTGCAGACATTCAAAAAATATAACTGTCCCCTCTTCCTTCTTTCTCAAAGTAAACCCCGAATATCCCTGCCCTGAAGGACAGGGCTTTTTTCTATTTTATCTTTTATATTACCATTCATCTCCGACCTGAAGTCCGGAGCTTTCTGGATTTTACGGGGTAAACAATTTATCCATTATTTCCCCACACAGGTACATCTATAGAATCGGGATAAGGTTTAATCTTATAACCACGAATTTTTGCCCACTCATATGCTGCTTCCTTCAAATCACTATTACGACAACTTAGGAAATCCATAGCCATCTTTTTGGTGCCATATTTATCTAAAGCCTCGATAAGGACAGTCTCTGTATCCGACATACCTCTCTTAATAAAAAAGGAATATGCTGCAGCTACAACCTCTAAATTTTTATCCTTCAGTGAGGCAATCAATGATTCACATGCGCGGACGTCCTTTAACTTCCCCAGCGCCCATCTTACTGTTGGACAATTTTTTGCCGGACAGCTAACCAAATTCAAAACAATAAGCGCTCAAAGCTTTCTCTGAAAGGTCTTCCTTCATTAATAATACTCCTATTGCTATATCTTCAAGTCTGCGTATACCACGCCACATGACTTCTACTCCAGGAACCCTATTCCTGCCAGGAACAAATCCACCAAGAATGGCAAGCACTCCTACTGC
>MAYW01000049.1 GCA_001723765.1 Candidatus Scalindua rubra | reverse complement strand
TCATTTTACTTATTTAATAGCCATTTGGATTGCTATGTGAGCGTATCTCCTAACGAATTTACAAATTTTAATTTTTCAAAGAGCAAATCATGCAACTTGACGTCTTTTCCATCTTGAAGTAAATCAACAGAATCATAAATTACCTTGTGACCACTCAAAACCGTCTGTAGAGGTATAACAAAGTCTTCTCCTACTGCCTCATCCAGTGGTTTGAAAAGTTTTTTACGAAACGCCATTATCGAGCCACTCGCCATAGCTAAATTCCCTATCTTATCTTCCAGTTGCCTAAGAAACATTTCATATTTCCAATAAGTACCTTCCCCTTTACTAATGGAACTGTTGCAATCCACATACCTCACTACACCAGCTACACAACCTACCCCCTTGTCAGCAAAATTACGTACTAAGTTCTTTATTGCATCTTTATTATAGATTCCAGTTGCATCTGAAAAGATTATTATGTCTCCATTAGCCTCATCAACGGCTTTGTTTTGTATTGAACTCTTACCCTTGTTAACTATATTTTGTACTAATTTTACGTTTGGACCGATTTTACTAACATTTTTAAAACTTTTTACAATTTTGTCTGTACAATCCGTAGACCCATCTGATCCTACTATTATCTCTAATTTATCACCAGGGTAATCCAGCAAAAGACAATTCTCAATCTTTTTTCTAATTGCTCGCTCTTCATTGTATGCAGAAATAATTAGAGATACTGATGGGGTGAAATACTTGTTTTGAGATTGCCTATAATGATTAATAGTAAAGCAATTTTTGACAAGCATACTTTTTATTTTATCCAAAACAAAGAGTAAAACTGGATAAATTAAATAAACATAAATAATTAAGAATATTAGTATCCAGAAACTACACTTCATTTGGATAACAGTTATAATTTCAATTTTCTACGTAGCAACCAACTACTTTTTGTGAAGCTTTAAAGCACTTATTTCTCTCTTATTTTTCCAAGCAATAATCATATAAACTACTACCAGGTATGGGAGTAAAAAAAGATACGCTCGCAAAATCAGCTCTCATTTGTTTAGCAAGTTTTACAGTTTGCAACGCTTCTTCTCTAGTTTCAGTTGGTATACCAAGCATAAAGCTTGCTCCGATTAATATTCCATATTTTTTACATATTTCAGCAGCTTTTAAATTGTGTTCAACCTTGGTACCTTTCTTAAGAAAATCTAAAACTCTCTGATTCCCACTCTCAAAACCAACAAGCATCAACTTTAAACCCGTTTCACTCAACTGTTTAACACAGTCTTCCCTTATGCATATCAAATCGGCACGACTTTGACAAATAAAGGGCTGAGTAAACCCATTCTTCATATATTCATCACAAAATTCTCTGACCCACTTTGCATTTGCAGTAAAGGTGTAATCATAAAACTTTAAACTTCTAAAATTATATTTATCTCGTAAGACCTTTAATTCATCTATTACGCTACCCACTGTTCTATACCGAACCCCTTTACCAAACACTAAGGTCGTGTGTGGTGAACAAAAAGTACACTTGTACACACAACCTCTGCTAGCCATCATTGTGATCATTGGAGGTTTAAACAAACTTCCATAATTGGGTAAATTAATAATGATGTCATTATGAGGTAATTTAATATCCCTAACTCATTAAAAATCAACCTATTTTCAACCCACAGTTTTTAATTTCAACCCAGTTTTTGCCCATTTCCGGAGTCAATTTTTACCTCGAAAAAATTTTTTCTTTCTTCTGGATTTTTTGATGGCGTCTTCTTTCCTTTTTTGCTATAAAATACACATGTTACCCATCACTATTAGAAAAAGAACCATCACCGCCAATGAGCTGCGCTTCATCAAAGAAATCGTAAACAAAAATTGGGACAAAGGGCGTACCAATATCTCTAAAGTCCTTTGTAAAGAATGGAACTGGAGGCAACCCAATGGCTCATTGAAGGATATGGCTTGCCGGGAACTCCTTCTACGTCTAAAAAGGAGAGACCTTCTTGAGCTTCCTCCATCAAAGAGCAGTAGAAGAATAATCAGACGTAAACCCATTGAAAAACCCTCTGTTGATGAATCTCCCATATCAGGTCGAATAGATCAACTTCCTCCCATTAGCATCCAGATGGTTCGATGGACAAGACACGAACCCCTTTGGAACTCTCTGGTACACTATCATCATTATCAAAGTTACTCTTCTACCGTAGGTCAACACCTAAAATACATCGTCTGGATTGACAAAAACGCTGTGGCTTGCCTGGGATGGGGTTCTGCTAGCTGGTCTGTTAAATCCAGAGATCTCTTTATCGGATGGAATAAATCGACTAAAGAAAAAAACTTACACCTTGTCATCAACAACACTCGCTTCCTCATCCTACCATGGGTCTCTGTCAAACACCTCGCATCCAAGATACTAGCGCTCAATGCAAAAAAGATCTTTGCAGACTGGCTTAGCATATATAAACACCCTGTATACCTCTTGGAGACTTTCATCGAAAAGGATCGCTTCCGGGGAACTTGTTACAAAGCCGCTAACTGGATACACGTCGGTCAAACTAAAGGAACGTCTAAAAAAGGGAATAATCATCTATTTCACGGTAATATCAAGGATGTTTACCTATATCCTTTGAGGAAAGATTTTAGACTTGTGCTGAATTCATTTCAGTATCAGAATTGATGAGGTAATACGAGCAGGAAGGAATGCCCCCTTCCTGCCCAAAACTGAAAATTATGGTGAACCAATTCGAAAAATTCACCGTTAATAATGTTAGCAAAAAGCTAAACAAAATCAACTTAAAAATCTCTCTTTCACATCAAAGGCCTTTTCCCAAGTTACATCTCCTCTCCAAATACCAATTCAAAAAACGATTCATTAAAGTCTTCCCCGATGGCAATGTCCAGGGCGGATACCCAAGGATGATAACCTCCCTAATAGATTTCTCATTCATAAGGTCTTTAGTAGCACATCGCTACGCAGTCTTTGGACCACCCTGTTATGACCCGGTCAGTCTGTTTCTTCTGGATTTATTCAGATATATCGATGGCTATCAAGATATGAGTTGGTTCCTTCCTTTAGTTCTCGATCAAGACCAGGGAAGAGGATATCGTACTTATGCAGGTATTTCTATAGATAATATACCCTGTGAAGCAACCTTCTCTAATTTCCGTATCCGCATAGGAGAAAATCTTTATAACGAGATATTCCATGTACTTGTTGACATCTTTCATCAACTCCAAATGATTACCTTTAAAATCCTTACACATGATGGCACATTGTATCCCACATGGGCTCGCTATAAAGGATGTACTTACTTCTGCCAGGAGTGTCAGTCGATTACTGTAAACGATGTCACCCCTAAGGTTCGCCCTGTTAAATTTCCCGAAGGGAACCCTATTTAACAGGGTAAAAAATCGCATCCTATACCGCCCCTAAAGGATTTCCCTTCAGGGCAGGCTTAATAATCTATCAAAGAACAATCTCGGCTCTGAGTGCCGAGTCTACACTGATTGCCCCAGTGACCGATTCCCTGATGGTGTTAAAAGACCAAAGGTTGAACTCTTTGCCTTCAAACTCACTTTCAACGATGGAGAACCAACACAAGAACAAAAAAATACTGCAATACTATTCGGAATAAAAGAAGAACTCGATAAACAAAATCTATCTATCCAAACCCTTAGATCCAATGCCTCTGAAATTAACCTTGATGATGACTCCTTTACCATCTCTTGCCCAAAATTACCAAAAGATACAGATGCAAGGATCGGGGTTCGACGTAATCCACAAAATCCAGACAAAAAACAAAAAATATTTGGCTATAATGCTGTCCTCTCCACTTCTGTTGAACTACATCTGGGAATTGAACTACCTGTTGCAATAACCAATATTGCAGGCAATGCTGAAGAAGGAGGACAACTTGTTATTAACAAAGAACAGATAGATAATAAACACCAGGCTCAGGTAAAGATCGATATCGCCGATTCGAAGTATGATAGCTTCAATAACTTTGAATACATCCGAGGCAAAGGCTCTATCCCTATCATCGACTATAACCCAAGAAATGAAGATCTATCAAAAAAGGCCCTTCTTGATAGAAGATACGACCAAAATGGGTGGCCTTTCGCACCATGCGGCTTGCTTACAAGACCCAATGGCTTTGATCAGAAACACGGGCGACTAACATTCTGCTGCTTTAAGCAATGCCTTAACCTCAAATACAAGGCATTAGAAGAACTCCATGCCAATTACAATATTGACTCATGTCCTCATATCCACAGCAAGACAGGATATGATAAACATATGTATATCAAAGAACATCCTCGATTAATTAATGAAATCCCACGAGGATCAAAACGATACAATACCATTAAAAAACTTCGATCCGCTTCTGAAAGAGCGAACAGCACATTGAAGGAAGATTTTCACCCTGTTAAATAGGGTTCCCTTCGGGAAATTTAACGGGGTAAAAATCTTGAAAAACCCAGAATCATTGGAAGACCAAGAGCTAATATCATGGCACAATTGGCTGCCATAACCTTCCTCTTTAAACGAGCCTTCGCTTTTATCATAAAAATCACCACTCTGGTCAGAAAGTCTCAACAAACTAATGATCCCCGTTTCAAAGAAAAACTAAAACCTCCTAACATACCAAAATCTATACTCAACATAATTCAAAGAGAGTAATTTCTTAATTCCCCACAAACAACGCCTCCCATAATGAAGCCTAAACGAGGTAGCAGGGATCGTTATCGCCTCCTCCAAAAATAATGCCGTCTTACAATCCCTCTTCTTGCCTATTGCTCTGGTTATTCTCCCTCTCGCTATAATTTTTGACTTCATACTTAGCAAAATCCCCTCCGACTACAGCCTCCGACTGGGAAGCAGTCGACTTATTAAATCTCCTCTATCTTCACAAAATTCTACTTTTATTCCAAATTCTTCTCATTTCATTGCCTTATGGTCAAATACCATCTTTTGATTAATAGGAATAATTTTCACATCATACGGGATGTTAAGTCTTGAAACTGGATATTATGCAATCTTTACTTCCATGCTTACTTTTGTAAGCCTTGAAATCTGTGGAGCTATTGAGCCAATATGGATATAAACAACTTGCTGTCCTTTCTCTCGTTGTCGTTCTGCTATATCGAGATTTACCCTAGATAATTCTGGGTCATCTTTAGGCAATAATACAACCTGCGCATCTGAAGGAATCTTCTCCGCAAACTCTGGGTGCTCCAAAATATATCTATCAAACTCTGTGCTTAAAATTAAGTTTTTTGTAAATATCTCCTGCTCAGTCATTTTCTTCTACCTCCTTTAAATACCGTTTTCTATATTTTTGCCAGTTATCTTTTAAATCCTTTTCAGCAAAGGTTAATGCGAGATTGATATCATCGAAAGGTAGTATCTCTTTTCTATCATCACTTTTGTAGGACAGTATGTCTTTATGGGCAAATCCGTGAGCCGTATCATACCTGACAACTGGATACCACCTATTTTTAATATTGATCTCGTATTGTACTACAAATTCAATTACATTATTATCTACCCTAATATGTCGAGTCCTACGTCTTCCATCAAAACCTAACGGAGTAACATATTCTACAATTTTCAATCACATAACCTCATACCCATAATATTGTATGAAACTTCCTATAGCCAAAATTCCCAGAGGTTCTCTTTGCAGATTCTTTTCTATTATAAGGTAATCTGCTGAAAGAAAGTCTTGGGTTGATAAGAACTACATTAGGCATATTTAAGACTAATCTTTGAGACAGGATTAACAGGATGCTTATTTCTGACAATCTAAACAGCATATTTTTGAACATAATTTACAGGATTTTTTTTGACAGGATTCACAAGATTTTGTTTTCGACAGGATATACATGATTTCTAAGATTTTTATTTTCTTAATTTTATCCTGCCTATCCTGTTTATCCTGTCTTACTTATCCAATAAATCTTGCTCTATAGCTTTTTTGCTAAATAACCAATTAACGTTTTTATACTGAGAATCACCAACAATCTTATCTCTGCAAATCAATCCATCATCCGTAATCCAATAATACTTGTATGAAAAGCCTGATAGAATTTCCTGCAGTGCCGCCTCTGTCCTCCCATATAACACCTCACATATGATGTCGGGTTCATCTCTTGCCAAGATTCGTTGCATACCTTGCAACACTCTATGATCTTGACCCTCTATATCTATCTTAACTAAATCTACTTTTTCTATATTATTTTGTTCAACATACGTATCTAATGTAATGCACGGCACTGTGATTTTCTGAGTTTTTTCTCTAAAACCTTTCAGTGTAGACGCTGATTGATCGCTTTCGACGTTAATGTAAAAAGTTATTCTTCCATCTAAATCAGTAATTGCCATCTGAACAGGAACTATATTTAAAAAGGAATTTATGGAAATGTTATTTACTAGCGATTCAAAGAGGAAAGGTACTGGTTCAAATGCATAGATTATGCTACTTTTATTAATAGACCCAGCCAAGAGTGCGTAAAATCCTATATTTGTTCCCATATCAAAAATAACTTTTGCATTTTTGACTAACCTTGAAAAAACACGTGTTGTTTCTGGTTGGCGCCCATTGTATCCCAACCAGAACAGCTCCCTTGCAATCGAGTTCTTATATGGTGTGCCTACTTTAAATTTTCTTCCACAAGAAGTATTAATGCTAAACTGATCAACATTTACTAAAGGTATGCGACAAGCAATTTGAGTAAATATGATTTCTCTTAATCTCAAAGGCAGGAAGTTTAATTGAAGAATAGTACTTATAGACAAACGGGCTGGCAAATTAACTGCTTCTTTTTCCAATAATTTCTTTTTAATTCTTCTCAGCTCTGTATTTAATCTAATCACTCAGAGTATCACCGATCGCACAAATCGCTCAATTTAAATATTAATAAAGTGACAAGCCAGCTCTTACCCACCTTCTCATCATTTCCACATATTTGCTGTTTGCTTCATACATCTACTTACTTATACCAACATATTATGACTTTTTTGCAATAGAATCAAATACAGCAGACAATTGTTTAGTTTGTTTTCTACGGTCATATTTAGAAATCTCAACTTTTTCAAATTCGTAATGTAATTTATTTTCTTTCCAGGCATAATACATTTTATAGATTGCCCTGGCTATTTCTTCAGTATTTTCCGGATTAACAATTTCACCTGCATCACATTCTCTAATAATCTTTGCTGGTTCTGAATCAGAAGGCACGAGTCCCAGAATGGGCCTTTGTACATACAAATATTCAAGCAACTTTGAAGTGACCCTATGTTTGTAGAAATCGGATTTTTGTTTATCCTGACCTATTACCAATAATAATAGGTTTGCATTAAGTAGATATCTTAACGCCTCTTTATGTGGAAGAAATTCTATCCAATTAAATACTCCTTCTAACTCGTTATCTTTAATATAGGAATCTATTTGATCTTTGAGTACAGGATCCCATTTTACCTCTCCAACGAAGTTCACTCTTATTTTGTTATTTAGGTATTTGTATTTTGTTAGCAATTCTTTTAAAGCTGCTGAAAAAAACATCGGTGAAGTTGATTGCCCCCATGTTCCAACATAATTTATATCAAAGACTTTTTTACAATGCGGACTATCCTCACCTTTAACGTCTTTAAAATCATCTCTATCATATCCATTATATATTACATGTATCTTGTGATTATATTTACCATTACTATTTCCAATTAAAGTTTTTTTCATTAATTCAGTTACAACAATTATACAGTCTGCTCTTTTCACTATAATCTTCTCTAATAAAATATTAACTTTTTTGTGTAAAATAGACCTTTCAAAAATAACAGGTTGATTGGTCCATCGATCCCGATACTCACATATAAAAGGTTTTCCAGTAAATAGTTTTAGGAATAAGCCTGCAATTAATGCCTCTGGATCAGGTGTAGTAGAAAATATTATATCTATACGTTCTTTTTTTATTATTTTTGTTGCAGTAATAATCCCTGGAATTAGCCAGCTATAATCATAAAAAACAAAATAATTAATTGTATTCTTAATTAATGATAATATTTTATATTTGTCAGCTTTAATATTAATAATATTAGGTATTCTTTTATAATTATCATTTCTTAGCTTATTTATACTCCAGCGCCTCACTCTTTTTATTTGTACTTCATTTATTAAATTATGATACAAAGTTTCATCAATCCCATGATAATCGCTAATTTGTTTTGTCAATACAATTGGTAACCAGCCATTCCCTGGAATATACTTACAAATTTTTGTGGGTCTTTTCGCTCCAACATGAATGTCCGGAGCAAAATGGGTTGATATGATTAATACTTTTTTCATTTAAACCTGATAAAAACCAAGAGTGGTAACAAAAAGCAACTCTGTTAAAGGTCTTGGCCCCTTGAAAAAGATTTCCATAAGTACGGATTTTTGCCATTTAAAAAAAATTTCTGCCATTATTTTTTCCAGTCTTTAATGCTTCTAAGAAATAAACACATGCAATAAGGAAAGCTTTCATCAATATTAGATTTTCTTTCCATTTAATTCATTAATAACTTTTGCAGGATTTCCCACAACGACACAATTATCAGGAACATCTTTCAAAACAACTGCTCCAGCACCTACGACTGCATTTTCTCCGACTACGACAGGGAAGAGAGTAGCATTGTTTCCAATTACAGCTCCTTTCTTAATGAGAGTCTTTTTCCATGCTTTTTTTGAACCAGTTCGTCTAAATGACGGCGGATTAACATCATTTATAGTCATAACACCATGTCCAATAAAAACATTATCTTCTATTGTCACTAAAGAACAGACAAATGAATGAGATGATATTGTCACGTTGTTTCCGATATTAACATCATTTTGAATCTCTACATAAGAACCTATATTGCAATTAATACCAATCGTACAACCGTATATATTAGCAAATTCCCATATCTTTGTTCCTTTGCCTATCTTAGAATCTTTTATTATGGCAGAATCGCAGATCATTATATTAGACACGAATTTACACGAATAATCATAAATTAAATAGGACGCTGATTTACGCAGAAAAACACAGCGCATCTTTGGAATTAAAAGCAGATAATAGCAAATAAACAGTTTGCATTGGCTATAAGATAGTGTAAGTGTATGTGATTAGTGAATGTGAAAGCAAATTACTTACAACCTTCATAGGTTTGTACTTTACAATATACCTTTATTCTTCAAAATTTCAATATATTGGTCTCTCCAAATCAAGCAATCTTGCAATTCCATAAATTGCTTTTCATTCAATCTCAATTGTTGCCGAATAAAGTAACTAAGTTTTCCTCTAACATCTCCTCTTCCATGAGGGACTTTAGTCCAAAGAATTACCTTACCTTTTAACTTGAAAAATGCTAATGTATCTCTTCCTTCCCTAATCTCCATTCCTAATTTTTCAAAGATTCTTAATACCTCTTTTATCTTCACTTAGTTCTAAACCTCTTCTATGATCATGGACAGATAATCCCATACTTTTTTAGCTAATAGGCCTAATACTTTCCTATTTTCTTTTAACTCATAATAAAGATCATTAATACTCTTGCGCAAGTCTTCCAAGGCCTCTCCTTCAGTTTCCCCATAGCCAAATATGTCTAGGTCATAACAAAAGGCTATTGTCTGATCTTTATCATATTCTAAATAAATAGCTAAAGGCTCCTTCAGTTTCAAAATATGGCTATGTAAACTATACAACAAAATGGGCTTTCTCTCCAAAATATCACCAATTTTGGGTAAAAGTTCCGAGATAATCAGATCTTTTAGTCCTCTTACCTCATCTTCTAGTTTTAATCCTTTATTCATAACTTTTTCCCTCTCATTAAATTCATGTGTATCTTTTATAAAATTCAAGTGAAGACCTACAACATAGTCATTTGTTTTACTATAGTTCTTTATACTTAAACTAATGATCTCGATAATCTACTTCATTGCATCTCTGCCCGACGTGCTGTTTGGCGGGTGCGTCAAATGTCATGCTTTGAAGCAGTGGAGAGGATGCCCACAACTTTTTTGGCATGTTCTAAACCAGAAAGACATTTTGTCCCATTTTGTATACAGTCAACAAAATGTTCAATTTCAACTTTTAAAGGTTCCTGCCACGCAATTTTCGGCAAAAGAACATCTCCTGACCTATGGTTGAAACTGAAAGCAGTGGGATTATCAAAATCCATATGTTCGCCCAAGACCGCCATTCGGTCTATGCCTTTATCATATATAGCAATTTTATTATCAGAAATATCATCATATACCACCATTTTTTGAGATCCTACCACAGTCATACGTCGTATTTTGTGAGGATCCAACCAGCTAACATGAATATGCGCTATAACTTTATTGGGATAAAAAATATTCATAAAAACTACATCATCAATCTCTGTTTGAACATAATCCATACCATGTTTTGTTACAAAAACAGGTTCAGGATCATCAAGTAAGAATTGAATAATGCTTATGTCATGAGGCGCAAGATTCCAGAGTGCATTTACATCGGATCGTATTCGTCCAAGGTTCAGGCGCTGACTGTAAATATAACGAATGTCTCCTAATTCACCAGAATTTATTACCTTTTTCAAGTAACGCACAGCAGTATTATAAATAAATGTATGTCCTACCATTGCCACAAGTCCATTTTTTTCACTTACATTTCTTATATCATCCACTTCCTCAACTGTCATAGCCATAGGTTTCTCGACAAGTATGTGCTTGCCAGCTTCAAGTGCTGCAATAGCCAAACCATAATGTGTTTCTGCCGGTGTAGCTATTACCACTGCATCTATTAATTCATCATTAAAAACGTTTTTAACATCACCAGCTACTTCAATATAAGGATAGTGTTCTTTTACAAATTCACGTCTCTTCTGAATAATGTCAACTACTGTCTTTATACTACACTCTTTATTAGCTATTAGATTCCTGAGAAGGTTTGGTCCCCAGTAACCACAGCCTATTTGTGCTGCTGGTATCTGCAATCTGTCATCCATCTTCCGTCATCTGTCGCCTGTCATCTGTTATCTGTCTTCTGTCGTCTGTCTTCTGTCATTGATTATTCTTTAACTATCGGTTATAAACGTGCCTCATCCACTCAACTGTCTTTGACACTCCCTCCTCTAAGGTAGCATTTGGATTGTGTCCAAATTGTTTTCCGGCCTCAGAAACATCAGGTCTCTTTTTTTATACGTCATTTTTATCCTCTAGTGCAAAGCCCTTCAACAGAACGAGTTGGTAAACCCCCAAACTGACAAGCGGGAAAGTCACTTTCTTACAAAAATTCTACATGATTTAACATGTCTTTTTGTTCTACAATATCCCAGAGCAATTTTTAACCTACTAATCAAATCTCCCACATTATACTTTATAAAATCTAAGTTTAGCCAATGACCTCTTTCAGTATTGATGGGCTTTTTTGCAATTTCTCTAATAATTTCTTTTTTTTCTCTGATCTCTTCATCAATAGAATCTCTATTTTCATAATAATATGAAAGAGCATCGTGTACTGCTTCAAGATTTAAATGTGGATGGGCATCTATTATCTGGTCGGGAGTAAGTCCAAGCCTGTCATATTCTATTGCTATATCTATTATCCTTATTCTTGTACCTGTGATTACGGGGCTGCCTTGTGATACCTTTGGATCAATGGAAACATATGGATGTTTCAATCGCCTAGCTGATAATTTTTGTTGTTTAGACATTTTTTGTAACCTCCTTTTTGTTTAATTAATTTGTTTAAAGTCGTTCTACTCATACTTCTAGCCCTCCTTTGATTGAATTTTAACTTGATACATGCCGTTCCCTTTTTCTTGCCACTGTATCTACATCTGACAAACTGGAAGATTTGTGTTTAAATTTCCTAAGGCAATTTTTCAGGCTTATAAAAATTTATTACTTACTATCTTTAAATACTCGTGAACATTCATCCTCTCTGTCTTTATATACTGATAGACCTTTTTGTTATCAATCTCCCAGTATCGATGTATTAATAAATTTCTAAACCCGGCCATTTTGGCAAGACTATTGGCAAGTACTTCAGAAAGTATATTATTGTCAGCCAATATCTTAAAGCATGTAGTATAAGCATCTGGCACTTTATGTAATTCTTTTGCAGAAATGTGAGTACAAAGTGAGATACATCCTTCAATCATGGTTATTAGATAATATTTGCCAGCAGCTACCTTCTCATCATCATTAAGAAATTTACTCTCCTCATTACATGCATACTTATCAAGGCTATTAATTGCAGACTGAATATCAGAGATTTTTTTGGCTATTTTTTCTTTATCAACACCCATCTTATATTATACTAATTCCTTCATTGCTTCTTCTCTTAATGGTCCAAAATCAAGGGCGTCATTTACTGTTGATTCCATTAAATCTGTCATAAGTTTCTCATCCTTACAAAACAAAACAATCCCATCCTTGAAAACACCATATCTCAGAAAAAGAGGTGTAGTAGTATCTAATGGTATACAATCCACAGGTAAATTGTATTTACTGCTCAATGCTGCTGAGATACCTAAAGCATAATCCAGCACATCCCCTATACCTCTTATATATAACGCTATGTCTATATCTCTAAAGCCTACACTTTTGTCATAATCCTTGAAACTTCCATATAGATATGCAAATAAGAGATTATTATCTTCTTTTAAGCACTCTGCAAGTGAGCCTATAAGTAAATTTCTCTCCTGGCTTTCCATCTTGTGGTAAGTAAGGTTAATGGTCCTTTGTCCTTGGTTATTTGTCATTCGTCATTTATTATTTGCTTGCCCCCCAGTTAAATACGCTCTGCATTTCACGGGGCAAGCAAGTATATTATAATCCAACCTAAATCCTATCCTGTAGTCCCCAACACGGACTCGGTAAAATGGTTTGTTACCTTTTAACTTTTTTAAATTTTTCACTTCGTCTATATCAGACAATTTGGGAATATCATCGAAAGCCAGAGTTTTGATCTTCTCATAATAAGGGGAGCCTTTGAGCGTTTTCAAATCCTTTATAAAACTTGGCAAATATTCTGTCTTCATTATTTTTCAAGTTCTTTTAATGCATCTTCAAGATTAAGAGGCACTTCATTTTTAACCTCATTCATTGCCCGTGCTAATCCCTCATCTTCTATCCAATCAAGGAAACGTTGATAGTCATTAAAATCCATAATTATTTTGGTAATGTGCCCTTTAGAATCAGTTATAAATTCTTTCGCAAAGGGAAGTTTTTTTGTTTCCATCTTTATATCTCCTTTTAAAAATTACCAGATATATAAACTATGCCATATTTTTTAAGGTGTTTAAATTTCATAACAAACATTCTTTCGAAAATTTATAAGTTCTTATTTTTCGTTCATTCATCATTCATTATTTGTAATTGGTTGGTGGGATTTTTGACTATTTGTCATTCACCCCCGGCCCTCATCAACTGTCTTATGTCATCTGTTACGGGCGAACATACAGGTTCGTCCCTACTAGCCTCTGTTATCTGTCTTCTGTTATCTGTAATCTGGTATCTGTCATCTGATATCTTTCTTCTGTCATTGGTTATTCGTTAACTATTGATTATAAACGCGCTTCATCCACTCAATTGTTATAGGCACACCTTCTTCTAAAATAACTTTAGGATTGTGTCTAAACTGTTTCTTGGCCTTTGAAATATCCGGCCTTTTGTTCAACACATTATGTCTATCTTCAGGAAGATATTCAACCAGCTTGGGATCGGCATCAGTATACTGTAGGATCAGGTTGCTTAGCTCTTTTACACTCCGAAATTCCTCACCACCAATGTTGTACACTTCTCCTGGGATAAATTTCTCACAGACATTTGCCAGAGTTGGAATAAAGTCATCAATGTACATAAAGACCCTATGATAGCCTTCATAAACCTGCCATGATATTCCAAATAATGCCCTGTAACAGAACAGGCAAACAACACTGCGATAATGGTGATAGTATTCTCCAGGACCATAAGCATTAAAGAAGCGGCATCGAACTGCTTCAATACCGAAACGCTTCTCGAAGTTCATTATCTGGATTTCATTGACCCATTTGGTAACGGCATAATCATTTGGCTGAATAATGGAATAATTAAGAGGCATATCCTCTCCTAAAATATCAGCATGTTTATCACCATAAATTTCTGAAGAACTTGCAAATATAAGCTTAAACCCTTTATTTTTCTGCAACTCGAGTATGTTTCTTGTTCCTATAACATTCGTCTGCCAGAGTGTATCATAGTATTCTTCACCGTTAATCCGGCCAAATTCAGCTGCAAGATGGTAAACATAATCATAGTCCTGTTCGAAGACTCTTTCTAATTGTCTATAGTTTGACACATCAGCACGAATATAATTTTCGTCTCTTTGGTGCTGGAGATCACATCCCCACACTTCGTGGCCACGTCTTAAAAGTTCTTTTACCAGTGGAGTCCCTAAGGTCCCTTTGGAGTCCGTTACTAAGATTTTTGACATAGTGAAACTCCTTTTTTAGATAGTAGATAACAGATGATAAATGTTCCTCTCACTAAGACACAGAGACACTGAGGATCCAATAATTTAAAGAATTCCACCCCAGTACAGTCGTACCTCCTTACGGGGCAGGTTTGACTCTCGTAATGCCGTCTTTCATTAACTCCTCTCCGAAGTTCAATAAGTAGCCAAGCTTGCAATTCGTAAGTTTAAGACTTTTTTTCCTCACACGGAGACACCCTGATGGAGTATACTGACTCCACAGGGCAGGCGAAGCACACAAAGGGTACGTTAAGTCACTTCTCCGTTGACAATTCTGAAAATTCCATCTTTCATCAATGCCTCGCCAAAGTTCAGCAAATACCAAGTTTACGTTCTGCTAATTTTAAATATGTCAGTACTTGCTTTTTGTGAGCTTTTGTGATGCATTCAACGGATTTTAATTCTAAAATCACCTTGTTTTCAACAACAATATCTGCTCTGAATCCCTCTTCAAACTTAATACCATGGTATTCAATTGGTATTCTTAATTGTCGTTTGGCGGAGAGTCTTCTGTTTTCAAGTTCACGGGCCAGTATTACCTCATAGACGGTCTCGAGAAGCCCCGGGCCGAGGTCACGATGAATTGCTATAGCTGAATCAACAACAATTTTCCCGATTTCATTTTCATTCATCTTTATGCCTTGGCGTCTTTGTGAGAAATTTTTTGATTCCTTCTTTTTAGGAAAAAGTGACTCTTTTGATGCTTCAATGTCTTCTTCTGTAATCTCGACACCATCCCATATCCCCTCCAAAGATACAGGTTTTTTAGTAGTTTTCATACCAAATTTTTCCTTTATTAAGGCTATTTTTAGCACAGATATTTCATGTTCTAACGATTTAACCTTATCATAAATTTGATTTTTTGTGATTGATGACATTTTTTATCCTCCTAAAACTTTTCTGGTTAATTTACAGAAGAATCAGCTTAATCTAAGGTAGTTGAAAATTTCCCGCAACGATTCCAGGCACCGTAATATCTTCGTCCAAAGATTCCCACCTTAACGCATATCCATTTAAACGAAGCGTAACCTCTTTTAACTGCTCGTCTGTAGCATCCTTTAGTATCTTAAAGCGGTCAGCAGGGAAGCCAATTATACGGCCATCCGTAAGTTCTATAAAAATCATTCTATCTTTTGCCCAAGCTCTGATTGCATTAGGTTCTACTGCGACTTCTTTTTCAACCTTTATGGTACTCATAATATTTCTCCTTTAAAAAATCATGGTGTTCAAAAACCAATTTTTCAATTTTCCTAACTTCATGTGGTGATACACCCTTGTTCCTTGCTAATCTAACAGGTTCTAACCAAAATTTACATTCCCCATCAGAACTTGCAACATGTATATGGGGTGGTTCATTAGCTTCATCAGAATAAAAATGGAACCTGAAGGAACCTATCCTCAAGATTGTTGGCATTCTATTTGTTGATTACCCCATTTTTTTTGAAAATTTGATTTTTGGATTTGATTTGACATTTGAACTTTGAAATTAATATATCTTTAGCTCTTTATATCCTTCCTTATCCATCTATTTTCTACTTATCTACTATCTGTTCTTGGTCCTTTGTCATTCGTCATTGGTCATCTGTATTCTGGCTTCTGTTCTCTTTGCATCTGTTATCTACTATTTAATATCTACAATCTTCTATCTTCTTGCATTTTTAACTAGCGAACAATACAGTTCCTCCATCTTCCCCATCCAATAGTCCTGATCACCTTTTTCCTTAATTAATTCCCGATTTCTTTCAGCAAAGGTCTTTCTTTTTTTCTCGTTCTTTAACAAATTTATAATTGCATCACTTAACGCCTCAATATCTCTTGGCTCAACTAATAACCCATTTTCCCCGTGTTCCACCCATTCCCTAACAGTAGGTAAATCACTGGCAACCGGCACAGCCCCGCAAGCCATTCCCTCTATAATGGAAGAAGAAACACCATCTGATGTCGGGGCTGAGACCATTATATCTGCTTATAGATCCTTCCATTTCTTTAAAGGAATTTTTTGACCAATCTTTTCTTCAACCTGCTTTAATAACCTTTTCAACTGTGGAACCGAGTATTCCTGATTATTGGGGATAATCTGTTTGTGGGATCCATATCTCATAACTCCATGTCGTGAACCTGCTTCAAGATCACCGAAACCAAAACTTTTTAGTTTCTTAATGAAATCTTTTCTCTTACATGGCATCCATCTATCCAACGGTAGTTCCTTAAGATTCAAGTCAATTCCTTCAATAACAGGAATCTTATCCCCGTGTCTCAGCCCGTTGACTAACCAATCTTCTAAGGCAAACTGAAGTTCTCTTTGACACTCGGAGAGAGTACTTCCAAAAGCAATGCTTCCCGGACAATCTGGAATCTCTCCAGTATAACTTCCATCTTCCAATTTTTCGTAAATAGCTTTACTCATTGCCTTCTGAATAAATATTGTAAGCATAGTTACTCCTACTTTATAAAAATAGAATTATCCTAAATTTCACTGATTTTCTAACCACAAATCTTTATAATTTTTCATTATCCTACTTTCTTAACCTGCAACTCGGAACCTGCAACTTTACATTTAACATTCTGATAATCTGTATTCATCTGTGTACAACATGTTTATTCCTGTAATATAGATCTTCATAACTCTGTATTGCTATTTCTCTCCTCCCCTCTCGTCCCTTTTTCTTGAATTAATTTCCAATTTCTTTCAGCAAAGGTTTTTCTCATTTGGCCATTTTCTAGTAGTCTAATTATAGATTCAGCAATTTGATTAACATTATTTGGTTCAACTAATAGCCCATTCCAGCCATCTTTGACCCATTCACGTACACAAGATAAATTGCTTATAACGGGGACATCACCACATGCCATGGCTTCCTGTAATGCAACAGGACCAGAGTCGTATTGAGACACCGAAAACATTACATCTGAAGCCTTGTGGTAAAGAGCAACTTTGTCATAACTAACAACGCCACCATTTCTTATGAATTCCTTAACTCCTAATTTTGAAGCAAGATTATTTAACTTCTCTCTCTCTCTTTCTTTATTATGCCCATGCCAGATAAAGACAAATTTAACATCCTCTACTTCTCTTAATATTCTTGGTATGACCTCAACAATCTTATCTACATTGTAGAACGAACCAATATTGCAAGGACTCAAAACTATTTTACAAAATAGGGAAAGCGCCAGTTTTAGTTCTTTGGTTTGTTTAACGTTTTGGATTTATTTATAGTTTTGTAACCAATGCAAACACTTAATCATATCAGATGAATGCTTCTCGTTGAGAAATTTAGTCAATCTCCTGATTTTATTTGGTTCTTCCGCCATTTTTGTTAAAAAATAATGGCAAATTATAAAAATTGCTATTTCTTCAATCTGAAATGCTCGCTTAATATTTTTGCTATTCGTTCTGATGTTTTTCCATCCCACTAAGCTCGTGAATCGTCCCGATGAGATAAGACGTTCATCTCACGGGATAAATGAATAGACTAGACCTTATAATATTCGACCAATATCTCTACTATCCTCTCTGCTGCTCTACCATCCAAAGTTCGGGGCAATTACCTTTCTTCCCTTTTCCACACAGAATTTTGAATGCTTCATCTTTTATTTTCTGGGCATCAGTTCCCACTAGAATATTTGTACCCTGATGAATAGTTATTGGTCTTTCGGTTGTATCTCTTAAGGTTAGACAAGGGATTCCCAGGATGGTAGTTTCTTCCTGAATGCCACATCAATTACTCCCTTCCTTTTTGCCATCACCAGTAATCCCAGTACACCTATTACCTTAAACCCGGCTCTCCTTGCTGTTTTCCTTGCCTTTTTCTCATCAATAATGAGGATATCAGCCTTCATTTCCTTTCCTAACACAAAAAGCTCTGCTTCTCCTCTACCGAATGACTCAACTAATAAAGAGACCATCTTTGTGTCTATCACTTTCTTAACCTTTATATATACCATCTCTCCCAGATCAAGACCACTTTGTCTATTTTTCCTGAACACCTCTTTGTAAACTGCTTCAGGAATAATAACCTCACCAAACAAGTCGTTTAAAACATGGATAATTTTTAACTTTGAAAAGACAATCAAAGTTGAAGCATCTGCAATAACTATTTTACCACTCAACGTAATATCTCTTTTACTATCTTGAACTCTTCAGCAAGCTCGTCCTTATCATAATCAATCACAGGCACTTTTAAATCATTTAAAACATCAACGAAACGCCATAAGTCCATCTCAGCAAGCTCAGATGCCTTTCCTAAAGTTAACATTCCATCTTTAAAAAGATGAACCGCCAGTAATTTTTTCGCTTCATAAGCGATCCACTCTTTAGAATAACCACTTGCTGAAAGTTAAAGGTATGCATCTTCCAGAATTTCTAAATTAGCTTTTACCTTTTTCATTTATAACCTAGTAATAGTAAATAAAGACATCTCCCGTTTTACAAGCTGGCCCACAGTTAAATAAGCTTCGCACTTCACGGGGTAAACCCCAAGTGAAATATGCTTTACATTTCACGGGGTAAACATTTCACCCCAGTACAGTCGTTCTTCCTTACGGGGCAAGCAGGGCAGGCGTGGTAAACATATTACTAAGAAATCTGCCATCTAACAGGGCAAGCTGTCATAAGTCATAACGCTGTGCTGTCATTAGGTTTGTCAACCTATTTCAGGACAAAACACCCTAACCAATTCGGTATATTTTCATTTACCCACTTATGAAATTCTTCCATGGTATCAAATATCCGATAGCTCTCATCATCAATCACGGGTAATTTCATTGTTATAAATCCTAATTCAATCCTTTCATAAACTGAATTCTTCGAATTGTTAAACATTATATTGTTATTTATAGTAATTTAATAAATTCAATGTATCAATGTTCTTTAAGTCGCTATCGGATAGCATATCATCAGAAAGCTCATCTGTGAGCAGTAACAAACACGGATGAACTTTTTTGATATCTTCGAGTTTTTGAGTCATATGACCAAACAACTTTTTATTTGTTATTTTTGAATCTCCAATAAAAAACCCTGCAAATTCCCATCTCATCACTGTTACCACCATATACGCAATTTCTGCAAGCTCATTTACACCACAAATGGCTATCTTGGTCTTTGAACCATTAGTTGCCCTTATAATCTTGGTTTCTATGTCATTTCTAACCTCTTTATAAAAGTGAAAATTTCTACCAAAGAAGCTGTAAGCTAACTGTGTCTTTTCCCTTAATCCTTCAGGAGTAATATAGTATTTAATGCGCCTGGGATTTGCACCTACCATCCTGATAAAGCCCTTCTTGATTAAGCGCTTCAGGGCAAAATTTACTGATGCTACATTAAGTTCCATTTGAGAAGAAAGCCTCCTCTGCGAAACGGAAGCATCATTCTCTATGGTCTTGAGGATATGATAATCGGTGAGTTCTTCTTTTTGATATTCGGTCATGATATAAATTGTTCGTTGGCATTAGTCATTAAGTCCTTTGTTATTTGTTGTTGGCTGCGCAGTCAAGTGGCTACGCCGTCAATAGGTCATAACGCTCGCCCCGTTAGATAAAAAACTTTTATAACTTTCTGAACGGCTTATGTACATTACATACGTGAAAATATCTCACCTGCTAAGAAATCTGTCATCTAACAGGGCAAGCTGTCATGTGGCTATACGTCGTCAATAGGTCAATGCTTGATACTGGATGCTGGACGCCAGAGGTGATAGGTTGTAGGGACAGATATCAAATCAAAACCAAAACAAACTAAGTCCTAAAAATTTTCACTTTTTTGAATGGTTTAAGGTGGTGTGTAGAGACAGCTCCGCTCTGTCAGTTACATTTTTCAGTAGAAAATTGCAACCTAAAAGAAGTACCTGTTTAATAATTCGTGGGAAAAGCTAATCCAATACCTTTTTGTTATCTAGTTATACGTCCAGCGATTACCCTGTTAAGCATGCGTTGCGCTTCACAGGGCATGCGTGGTAAACCCCCTGTTAAATATGCTTTGCATTTCACGGGGTAAACATTAAGCCCGCCATGCAGGCTGTCATTGGGTAATGCTAAGAAAACAAGACGAAAAAATGTTCAAGTTGCACAACTTTACCTAGGTTAATCTGCCGTAGGTACGACATTTAACGATTGATGATCAGTTTCAAACTTAAAATATAATCGAGTTAGTGCATCCTGCACAACTCTTTCAAAATGGCTACAACGACATCCATGCCCCGTCGAATAATAACATACAAAGCCGTTTGAGGTTAAGTGCTTTTTTCTTATTGCTTAGCATAACTTATGACATAAAATGACCTATTCTACGGGGCAGGTCTCTGCTTCACGCCCTTACTGAATCAAGTTCAGCACAAGTTTGGATATGTGCTTCCGCACAAAAAAATGTAATCCATTGATTCATTTTACACTTAAAATGGACTATATATTATAATGAAAGGTACTTACGGAAGGAATGCTTTAAATACAAAACGTTTAGAATTATAAACATTTAATTGGGTTAGTCAAGTTCAAAATTTAGTGAAATCTTAATAGGTTTTAGAATTTCCGAGACTTTTTAGATTGTTGTAATGTTCCATATATTCTTCATTATCAGGTGCAAGTGAAATAGCCTTTTTGTACTGTCTGAGTGCAATATCCAAATTACTTAATCCCTCATAACATTGTCCTAACCTAAAATGTGCGTCGGCATGTTCAGGATTCTCCTTAAGTATTACATCTAAATGTCCCAAAGCTGTTCTGTACTCATTTTTGTAAATAAGATGAATAGCATACCAGAGTCGGTATAAATTGTTTTCCGGGTCAAGTTCTAACGCTTTCAGATGGTGGTATTTAACAAAATTCCACCCATAACCGTATTTCTTACCTCCATAAAATGCCCAGTCTGCTACCCAGAAATGAGCCTTGGCAAGGTCATAGTGATTAGAAGATTTACTATTTTGGATTTTAGATTGAGGATGAGAATTTGGAGATTTATAATCATCAATGTCTAATTCCTCTTCGCTCTTAATATATTCTCTTAATAATTCAATTGCCTTTTTTTTCTGATTATCTTTCATTAATCCGGAAGCTAAGGCTTTATAGTATGGAAAAATACTAGGAATTTGGGAATTGAAAATTTTGGTTCTTGTTCGTTCCATGTCATCAAGAAATGCTGGGATACTTTGATGCCAATATCCTTTCTCCTGGAGAAAAACAGCTAATTTGTAATGATTTTCCGGATTATCAATCAAGAGTCTTTTAAGCTCACTATAATCATGTGTAATTGACATAAACTTTTCGAGTACTTCATTAATCCGTGATGGATTAAGGGATAATACAGTTCTATATTCTCGAAAAATGTTATGCGTTGTGAGTTGGGAGTTGGGAGTTGGGAGTTGATCATCCCTTGGTTGTTTTATATAAGACTTTGACTCGACAGTGCTCACCACAGGCTGTAATCTGGCATTTTTCATCTCATCAAAGAGCCAATTGGCATACATGTGATGGGGATAGTCGTGATTTGGATTTAAGAATATGGAACGTTCAAACTCTGCTACTATGTCTTTTCTGGAAAAAATTGGTGGGCGGTGCCCACCCTACAACTGTACCAGAACGCTTGCCTGACCGGTAGGCAGGGTTCAGGGCTGGATGCTCGATGCTAGATACTCGAAAAAAACTTATATATAGTTGTGCTAATTTAACATGATAATCACTTTTAGCAGGGTTTAGGTATATGGCCTTTCGGCATTCGGAGATAGCATGTGGATAGAAATCAGATATCAGATTACAGATTGTAGATTGGGGGTTTAGGATATGTGTTTCGTTTAGCTCGCCTTGGTTTTGCGCTACAAGTTTTTGCTTATTTGCAAGAAGGACTTCAATTATTCTTTCATAGTATCTGGAAAAATTATAATGAAGCTCACTATTACGAAAATAAGGTAAAACGTAAGAAGCTACTTTTGATAATTTTGACCCAATACGGTCAGTGGTCATCGAGTTTAGCTCGATTAAACCAAGCTGAGCTTGATCATCTGTCATCTGTAAATCAAAAGAATCCTGTATCTTATCTTTAAGCCTATTAATATCCCTATTAGTAATGAAATCGTTTGTGATAATGGATAGAAAAAATAGGGCCACAAATAGGAGCAAAATACAGTAGATTATTTGTTTCACTTTTAACATATTAGTAGCTAATTTATTTCTCATGTATTATTCTGCACACAAGTCCAAGGATTACAAAAAACAACATGGCGTTTGCAGGACTGTGTAAAACAAAATCAGTAAAGCTGTGAAAGACTATGGCCAGGATTGATGCTAGACAACCGAAACCCATTAACAAAACAAATGGGTTTCTTCGCATCAAGTTTTTAGGCTTATCATTTCTTCGCCGCAGCGAATCTGCCTCTGGCATGACATGAGCAATACCACGCGTTTTGCCCAGGATGTGGCAGAATAGAATATCTTTAAACAATCTATAACACCCCCATAACACAACAACTATACCCAAAACTCCCATCACTGAAGCCACTTCCAAATAGTCATTGTGGGCACGTACGGGAAATACGTACACAGCAAGATAGTTTAGTACTTCATCTCTGTACTTAGGATATATATATCTAAAAGTTCCAAACCCAGTACCGAAAACGGGAAAGTCTTTAATTATGTTTCCAGTGTCGCTCCATATAGCAAACCTTACTAAACCTGTACGTTCCTCTTCTATCTCATACAAGGTTGATAACCGATCAGTAACCGGGTTTATGCCTACCCATCCTAATGCCACAAACATCAGTAAGATTATGGGTAGCAAGTAGATTATGTTTTTTCTGACAGTTTTTCTCATAGTCAGAAAAAAGACAAAAAAAATAAGAGATAATACATTCGAAACCATCCCCCCTCTTGAAAGAGAAAGGAAAAGTATGGTAGACATCATAATAATTACTATCAAAATAAATACTGTTGATGTGAGCCATATTAAGGAACTTTTTCTTCTATGATAATACTTCGTATGCTTATCCTTATTTAATTCTGTTACAGTATTTATTTTGTATGATAAATAGTAAATTAACAAACCAATGGCTAAAGGTATAACCATAGTCATATAGCTTGCAAAATAACCCCGATAAGTAAAAGGACCTACTGGCGAGGCATAAGATGCGTTATAAATCCAGTATATTTTCTTTGTGTCACAAACATACTGGATAATTGCTACCAGAGATACAATAAATCCTGAGATTACTATAGACATCAACAGCCTTTGCGGTTTTAGAGTCTTCGTGTTAATAATCAGAAAGAATATTGTGGCATACGCAAGCACCTTTAATAGGTTTAGTTTTGTGGCATATGGATAGAGGGAGAGGGGCTTCCAGTAGTTAGAAGTTTGAAGTTTGAAGTTTGAAGTTGAAAATCCTGAACTATAATTATTTGGTTTAATATCAGAATTGCGATCATTGAATTCTAATCCTTTTGAAGAGGTATCATAACCCGGTAGGGTTTGCTTATACAGTTGATGGGTATTGGGTGATACGGCTTTCAGTACAGATGGGGGAAGAGGGATTAATTGAATAATTATTAATAATACAAAGATAATTATTGGTAAGTTCAGAGGTGAATTAAGGATGCGATGATTTGATATTTTTTTTATACCATTTAAACCAGCCTTTTTGGTGGGCATTGCCCACCCTACTTCCCTACCATTTTGACTTGATGACAAACATAAATCGTTAGTCGCGGAAAACTTGCTTATTAATCTAGCAATAGTCCATATCGTGATCATAACCAATGCCATAAACTCCATCATAGAAACTGCCCAATAATGAATCGACCCTAAGGCAAGTGGTGTAAAGATGATTAAGAATATGATCCCATATTCTATGATTTTATCAGTAGTCTTGGTCATGGCGCTTCTCGGTCATTTAGTCCACCTTGGTGAACCGTCATTAGTCATTAGTCATTAGTTATTCGTTATTCGTTATTGGTTGTTGCTTGATGCTGGATACTAGAAGCTAGATATTGGATACTCGATAAATTTTTTTTACATACTATTAAAGCCCGTCTCTTCTTCCTGACTATCCCATAATTTAAAAAATTGGTCTTGTACGTAGACATTTAACTGAAAACCAAATTTTCTAGGAAGATTTAATTCCTTAATCAACTCAAATACATCACTTAAGTCTTTTCCTCTAGTGACTGATGTCATTCCTGAAGCCAATTTTAACTCGATGAACTCTCTTAGCCCAATATATTTGACTCCAAAATCATCTTTTTCTATTTTTATTTCATTAGGGTCAGGAAATACAATAGGTTTTTCTTTCTTATCTCCCGGATATTGACCAGCAATAACAAAATCAATTTTCACTCCTGTTTCTGTGTCTCTAATACCTTTACTATTTTCAAATTGTTGAACATAACCTCTGCCAATTAAATTTTCATGGATTTTTCTTAAGTCATCACCTTTTATCAATATATCGATATCAATGGTCATTCTCATTCTTCCATAATAGTTGAGGGCCATTGCACCACAAATTACAAAAGGAATATTCAGACATTCCAAATTTTTGGATATTTTCTTTAGTGTTTCGTAAAGATTTCCCTCTTTTTTCATGAAAAGATCAACTTCGACAAAGGACTGCTTATAATTTTCTTTTGCTATTTTTTCAAACATTTGAACTTTAATCTTTGACATTTGACACTTGATTCTAGATACCTTCACATCTATAATCTGGATTATAGGTTGGTACTATTTGTTTCAATTTTTTCTTAAGGCCATCAATGTCCATCGTTCTAACGAGCTCTTCTATGTCGTCCAAATCATGATTCAAATCTTCCAAATTAATACTATTATTGTTATTTACTTTCATAATTTTTGGATGTAATGACGGCACTAATTCTTCGCCTTGCTCATTCAAATCTTCTACCAACTTTTCACCTGACTTCAAGCCAATAAATTTGATTGGTATATCCTCGCCAGCTTCAAGATTCGCCAGTGCTAAAAGTTCATTTGCCACATCAAGTATCTTTACCCTCTTTCCCATATCAAGGACAAATAACTCACCGCCTTTACCCATAATAGTGGCTTGAAGTATCAAATACGCTGCTTCAGACTTTGACATAAAATACCTGGAAGCATCTGGATGTGTAACGGTTAAAGGTTTTCTTTTTCTTATCCGTTCTTTGAATATCGGAATAACGCTCCCACTACTTTCAAGGACATTTCCAAATCTTACGCATATAAATCTTGAATGCTGCTCCCTTGCAACTTCCTGTATATATTGTTCTGCTATCCTCTTAGACACGCCCATAAAGCTTACGGGATTTGCCGCCTTGTCGGTAGAAATAAAGACGAGAGTTTGTAAGCCATTATTTGAACATAAGTCTACTAAATTCCTAGTGGTTAAAAGATTATTTCTTATGCTTTCAAAGGGGTTCTCTTCCATCAGTGACACATGTTTATGCGCAGCCACATGGAATAACATTTCTGGATGGTGTGATTTTAATACCTTATCTACGGAGTCCTCATTACACACATCCATCACCAGGTGAATAATCTTCGTATTATGACTTTCTTCTTTCAATCTACTATGTATACTGAACAAACTATTCTCAGCTCGCTCCAATAAAATCAATTTTTCTGGATTCATATGTATCAATTGCATACACAATTCCGAGCCTATAGAACCACCCGCACCTGTTATTAATACACTTTTACCTTTAAAATACTTTTCTATTTCATCTGTGCTCCACTTTACAGTTTGACGACTAACAAGGTCTTCTACCCTGCATTCCCGCAACAAATCAAGGCTTATACCATGAGAAATCATTCCCAAAGCAGGTACGGTCTTAAACGGTGTTTCTGTTTTTCTACATAGATTAACAATCCTTCGCATAGTTTCACCTGACGCCCTGGGTATCGCAATTATTATCTCTTCAATTCCTTCTTTCATAACAATATGAGGTATATCATCACAACCACCAGCCACATCCACTCCATGTATTTTCTTCTTTTTTTTATTCAGATCATCATCTACAATACATATCGGGATGTAAGGAGATGATTTGTTCATCATCATTTCTCTGACGATTGATTCACCAGTGTCACCTGCCCCCACTACTAAGGTCCTTTTACCGCTCATAATAGCTCTATAAGCACGGTCTGCCATTATCCTTCTAATAAAACGAATACCACCTGCAAGGAGAATCAGTACAAGAGCATATATTATAAAAATAGATCGAGGAAAGCCTTTAAACAAATGAGACATAAAGATGACAATTATCATAATCGCTGCCCCAACCAAAACTGCCTTTAATAAAGACCTTAAATCACTTACACTTGTATATCTCCATATTCCATGAAAAAGACCGAAATACCAGAATGTAAGGAATTGCACCAGCAGAATGATTGGAAGCGTCTGAAACATTAAGGCCAAGTATGGAGATGGGATTTCGGCATCAAATCTCAGCAAAAATGCGCATACATATGAAGTGGCAAAAATGATGATGTCAAGACTAAGTCTCAGAATGTCTTTTTTTGAGCGAAATATGTGAAGCATTGGTTATTGGTCAAATGGTTAAATAGTTGATTCCTTTTTAAAGTGATCTAAAGTGACTAAAGTTAATGGCTTACTTTGTTCCAATAGATGTGAAAATAGCAAGTAATTCCCGCCTGAATGACGTAAGTCGGGCAGGCCCGCCAGAATGCACGTCGGGCAGGCACTGCACTCCTCGTAATCTGTATTGGCTTCTTCTCTAGATAACCATTTTGTATCTAGAATTACTTCTATCCAATATTGTGTTTCACTGGCTTCACTTTCACAAATTTTTATCTTGTTTTTAAAGTCTGCCTTACTTCTAGCTCGATTAGCCTCCCGGTAGTTAGCACCAATGGAAGTTACTGATTTTGTGATCTGATTTCTTATAACCCTTCCCTCTGGAGTATTCGGTAACGTTGTGGATAATCGAATTATTCGTACCGCAAATTGTCAAGTCCTCTTTTCCAGTTCCTTAGAAAATTCTTTATTATCCATAACTTTAGTCTCTAATTGTAGTCTTTTCCTTCGTGTTCTTTCAGCGTCATTGCGTGAACCATCAACATTAACTTTTAGTCACTTAAGTTCACTTTAAACTTAAGCTCACTTAGAATATTTTAGCTCACTTTTTATACCATGCCAGTATTCCAAAAAGAAGAAATTACTGACTATCATATACTTAAAACAGTAGAGAAAAGATCCTTCTATTTCACAGAGAAAGCTTTCTTCTTCAAATGGAAATTAATTGTAGCAATCAGTTAATTTTGCTTCTGCGAAGATTGAATCAAGAAGGGTCTTATCAGGATGGTAGGAGTG
>MAYW01000048.1 GCA_001723765.1 Candidatus Scalindua rubra | reverse complement strand
GAATGTTTTCCCAAATGGAAAGAAAAAACCAGCAACCCAGTCGATTGTTAGCAAAATGGATAAGGTGCAGAAACGAATCTTCGACTTATTTAAAATGAAGCATTACTTGCCAAGTTAGGGGGAAGGACTGGATGCTGTAACTTGTTATAGTATTATAAGTTGCAGAATTAGCCACGGCTAATTCGTAAACTCACGCTAGTGTCTCAATAGTTGTGTTTTCTATAATACTCTTTCTAATTTCTTCATGTGATGAAGTAAACATAAAGGAATGAATTGTAACCATTCCACAAAATCCATTTTGACTTAAAATCAAATTAAGACAACGGTCAATAAAAACTGTGTATAAATCACCTTCTTTTTTTGGATATAAAGCGGTCAAGTCTGCTTTCATAATTGCATTCATATTTCGTTTACCAGAATATGGAGGATTACACACAACTACATCATGTTTCTTGACAAGGGCATCTATAAGATATATCCCTTTCTTTGATTCTTGAGCCACAAAAGTATCTGTATTACCATTAGTTTTGTCTATAAACTCATTAATCGCCTTCCTTAATTCTTCTTTGATTTCATTCCAGACTATATTTCGTTGCAATAATAGCTGTTGATCTTCTTTAAATAATGAATACTGCTGTCTCCCATAATGCTTGACTAACGTTTTATGTTGCTCTGAAATGAAGCTATTGATGATATCTTCAATCTTTAATAGTGAACCTAAATAATAGGCTTTATTCAACTCTGGAATAACTATTTTAAATAGTTTTTTAGTAAGTTCATATTTTGACGAAAGAGAGTCAACAAATTCATTTATTGTGTTATCAGAAAATACAGGTATATCAGTATGAACCAAATTGTATTTCTCTATAGATAATTCCTTATTCTTACTTTTTGCTTTAAGATAGAGAGACAATGCGGATAACTGAATTGCTCGTAAATCGATATCGATTCCGAAAATATTATTTTCTATAATTGATGCAGGGATGATTTCTACTTGTCCACAAGAAGGGTTTTCTGGCCAGCCATATTTTCCTGTGTTCCTTAACTCTTCCAAATACATCTCATAAAACAAGTCAAACGCCGTCATGCCAAAATGCATCGTCCCGCAGGCTGGGTCAAGTAAAGTAATCTCACGCACCGGCTTAAGAGGTATTGCTTCTGAATCATTGTCATTGGGCACATAATATTTCAGTTTATCTTTTAATTCCGTATCAGGATGCATCCTGATCCAGAGCCTGCCCAAGGTATTCTCAACCAGGAATTGCACAATCCATTTTGGCGTAAATAGCTGAGTCGCAGGGGCAATATCAGTAAGCTCCATCTTCTTTTTTTGTGAATAAATTTTATCAAATACCCTTGCCTTCTCCTCTTCAATAAAGTATTGATAAACCCATCCAATAACCTCATCCTCTTTCCATATTTGAGAAAGCGCTTCTTGATTGATAAGCTCAAAAATACGCTTGAGTGTCCTTTCCTGTGGGAATAGTCTACTTATTATATTCCCGGGATCAAAAAGGACCTTTATCTCATTATCTTTACATATCTTGCCGCATTGCCAGAGAATAAAGCTTCTGTATGTTTCATAAACCTTACCCTGTTTCCATTTCTCCTCTTCTTCTCTATGATCTGCCAAATAAAATTTAAACGCATTAGAATCATATTCCCTTGATACTGTCTGTCTTAATATTTTTCTTTCCTCCATCATCTTAAATGCGACAAAACGGTTAAGATACGTAAATGCATACTCTCTTGTTAAATCCAATAACGCTTGGTTGGCAGTAGGGGCTTGATTAATCAAACCCCTACTTTCCATCTTATGCTTAACATATACTTCTAATTTCTTCCTTGTTATAAGATCTTCTGTTCCTTTTTTTAAATTGGGCACATTTTCTAGCTTCTCAAAAGTACCGTCCTTTTGCAGGCCATACACTCCCTCTAATTGTGAAAAACAATCTTCAAAAAGAAGCCTTTTTATCACAGGAATAAATTTTGAATCTTTAATAACCTGCTGAATATTACTCATAACTTGCCTGACGGCAGTCAGGTATTACCTGTTGTATATATTCACGTGATAACTTCCAACTCTGTCATCCATGGGAATACCCATAAACTTCAACCCTGTTACACCTTCTACTGTGCCTGGATAAAAAAGGATTGTTGGCACACGAGTCTTTCCATGTATCTCATCCAATAATTTAGATATCCTATAACTTTTAGGAGAAAAGATTCCTGCTCTTGTAAGAAAAACTATTTCTTCTTTTGCATCCATATCCTCCAATCTATCCACTAACATGTCTGGAATGGGTGAATAATCAGGATCAGAAAAGATAGTATTAAGTGACTCCTGAGCCTTTAAAAAACCGTATTCTTTTTCCTCCTTTATAATTAATTCTTTCCCGCCTTCTTTCTCAATAGCCTCAAAAAATAATTCTGCTAGCGAAATAATATGTACCTTCTTACCCTTATTCTTTAGACGAGTGGCAAGTAAAGTTGCTTCTTTACGCATCTCAAATTCAAATTCCGGTTCATACCGGAAGATAGCAAAAGGTAAATCATGGTAAGGGCTTATCTTCAATTCTTTAGAAAGCAGGTCTCTTTCTAAAATATCAATTTGTTCTTTCAATAATGACATTTACTATCTCATCAAATGATTTATGAAAGAAATCAATACGCACAATATCGCCAACTTCTTCGTACCGTAAGTATTTCTGCTGATGCGCTTCCATAAAAAGATGCTCTACCTCTATCCTGTTTAATAAAAACAACTTCCAATAATCATGATTAATAATTTCTTTTCCGGCAATGCTTCGTTATATATAAAAAATGCTATGTAAAAGAAGACCTGCATAGGAATGAATTTGGGCGCAATCTTGCGACTTCTTCCTCCTTCAATTATTCCAAAATCTTTAAGAGCCGCAAATAACCCTGACGCTACTCTTATTCTTACCGCATCACCCCATCGAACAGGGATTGTAGAGTCTTCAATGCCACGTTGAATAAAGTCGTAAGCATCTTGAGATTCGACTTCCAGGATACCCTTTTCATATCTTTCCAATAGAACCTTCTTAACAAAGTTTTTAACAATAGGTTCGTTAAGAGCACAGTGGAAATATAGAAGTGGCCTTATAATATCACTTGGGATGTTTGCTTCCATTAATTTCTTCAAATATACCCAATGGTCTTTTGGATATCCATTTACATAACGTGGCAGGAAAATACATTGTATAACGTCAGTAGTTCTCTTACGGCTTCTTTTCCCTAAGACATTTGTTACGATTAACTCTTTTACAAGTTCTTTTTGAGGAACGCTGTTTTTCCAATATTTAAGCAGGATCTTAACATCCTCTAAAGCAGCCCCTGCTTTCTGTAAATTAGAGGTATATTTTGAATTCTGAGACACCATTCTCATATCTTTATAGCTTTCACTTTATGTCATCCACTAAGCTTCTTGGACTGTAATACTTTTTTGTAATCACATCTTGATCATGGTTTCTATCTAACTATTGCGAAATTAAGTGCTTAACATTGTAGAATTACAAAAAAAAGTATGACTTAACTTTACAAAATACTGCCGTATTACTTCTAAATTTATAAAGAGATATCCACCAATTGATGTAATATATGTTTGTTTGGAATGACAATGAGTCTTGCTTATATCTGAATTTAATTCAGCCGAAATCAAGACTTTGGTAGATAGTAGAAATTCTGGTGATTATAATAGTGAGGGTACAAACTAAAATCAATGAGAAAAATGATACTCGATACATAAGGCTGAAAAGGCGTAAAAGATGTCAAATCTTTATTAATTAAAAATGTATTTCTTACAATAATCTGTCAAGATGAAAGATTAGATACCCATAGCCCGAAAAGTAAGGGAGAAACCTTAATCTTTGGCTTCTAAATGAATTATGCTGCCTGCAAACATTTGTATGATCGAATCAGAATTTCTGCGGGAATATCAAATCGCTTATGCAGTTTACGTATCATGCCTATTGAAAGAGGCCGTTTCCGATTCAGAATTTCAGAAACACGAGCGCGGCTACCGATACAAGATTCAAGATCCCGGCGGGACAAGCCACGGCTTTCCATGTGATAATTGATTGCCTCAATTGGATCTGGCAAAGGAATACTATAGTGTTTCTCTTCGTAAGCTTCAACAAGTGTCGTCAAAACTTCCAGGTAGTCACCTTCTGGAGTATCAGGCTTGGCATCAAAAAGACTTTCAATTTTCTCAAGCGCATTTTGATAATCTTCTTTGGTTTTTATCGGTTTAATATGCATTTATTAAATCCTCCATCTATATAGTAGATACATCTATCTTCTCATATTCCTTATGTGTACCAACAAATCGAATGTAAACAATTTTATATGCGTAGTTGATAGCCACCACTAAACGATATTTATTACCCTTGATGTTGAATACAACCCTGTTGTTAGCCACAATACTGGCATTACGATAAACATTTTTTTATATCTGCCGGAGTCTTCCAATTAGCATGTTTTACGTCTGCATACCATGCTTGTAACGGTTTGCGTATGTCTTTATGCCTTTCCCAATATTTTCTTAGTGTCTTAAGAGAGACAATTCGCACTTAAAAATTATACAGTATTCCCAATATGGGAGCAAATATTTTTTGCTTTTAGATGTATTCGTCAACGTTTACATAAATCACAGTCTGAGTTTGCCATGATGATTGGCGTAAGTGTTTCTACTCTACAAAATTGGGAACAAGGTAGAAGAAAACCTGAAGGTTCTGCACGCGCACTACTCAAGATAGCCTCTGAAAATCCAAAGGCAGATCCGACTAGGTGGAGATTTCATAGCTTATTTTTTGCATTAAAATTCTTTAAGTAATTTTTTCTTTTTGTAGTCATAATCCTTGTCAGTTATAAAACCTTCATCTCTCAATTCTAAATACTCAGCCAGAACCTTTTTAATATCTCTTTTTCTTTCGCTTTCATCATTTACATCTAGAAGTTCTCTTTTCTTGTGCTCGTAATCTATATCACTAATAAATCCTCCCTCTTTTAGTTTACGAAGTTCATTAAATTTGTCTTTTATGCTCTTTTCTTTTTTGCTACCTAAAATCAATGCCTTTCTAAGCTCATAATCCTCTTCGGTAATGAGGCCGGTAGTTTCTAATTCTTTCAGTTCCAGGAGTTGATCTTTAATACTCATTTGCTTCACAATGATAGGCTGGCCACCAGAGATTGTTTCCCTGGTTCCGGAAGTTTTAGATTCTTCTTGCTTACTACTTATTGCTATTTCTTTACCGTAATCTTCTTTTTTGACAAATGTATCCTTTTCTAAATCTATTATTAACCAATTATTATGTCCTTTATTAAACCGTTGACCGGAACGGAGAGTTATTTGCCAAAAAGGATTTTTCTTTATGCTAAATGGATCAACAAACACTGCCTCTGTGTCTGTAAATATACTACTCTCACCTTTTTCTATCATTGGTTCGTATTGAATCCTTGAAAATACTACATTCAATTTATCATTAGAGACAAACAATCCGAATATAGTATATAATTCTGATTTGAAAAACCCTTTTCCCTTTGTATAAGCTGAATTTACTAATACATATTGCGATGGAGATGCTTTTGTAATTGCGTTTGTTATGTGTGGTACTAAATTAAATAGTTCACTTTCTAGGAAAACATTCTGCTCTTTACTCCACCCTTTTATGCCTTTTTCTTTAAAATAAATGGAAGAAAGTACAGTTGATATTACATCACTTCTCAAATATTTTGGATGATCGAAGAACGTCTTTGAGGTTCCTTTTGTACTCTTTACTTCCTCAAGTTTAACATATGTCTTACCTTTATTAAATATATTGTTACTTTGGCCTTGTATTTGATCCTTCCTGCCAAAAAGATTAAAGTTTGTACAACCAATTGCTCCACACAAAATAATAAATAACAAAATGAATCTTATTCTCTTATGCCACATTTTAAAATTTATTCAAAAGTTCTTTTTTTTTCTTTTCATAATCTTCTTCTGAAATTAAATCATCATCTTTTAGGCCTTTCAATTCTCTTAGTTTGTCTCGTACACCTTGATATTTTTTCTTTTCTTCTATGAAATTTTCATTAGTTCTTACTTTTCTTTCAATAGCTCTTACACTACTGCCTGCTTGAATTGAATTATCACTAATATTGTCACTAACATTATCACTGCCAGCCATACCAAACAAATTACCACTCAAGTCAATAATAAGCCAGTTTCGACGTCCTCGCGCAAGTCTTTGTTCTCCCATGGGAATAAGACTCCAGCGAGAGCTTCTCTTCACATCCAACGGATCTTTAAATTTAACCTTATTACTTTTTCTAAATGACCTTCCGTCACTAATGTTCTTTTTACTTTTGATTGTACTAAAAACAATGTTAAGTTCGTTACCTGATACAAACATACTAAAATAACTTTGGTTATCAGACAAAAGTACCTTGTGAGAAGTAGAAAAAACTAAAATATCCTGAGAATCGTTAGCCATTGAGAATGCACTTATAATTGGAGGTATAATATTTTGTAATTCTTCCTGCCTAAATAATTTTCTTTTGCCTTTTCCGCCCTTAATAAATCCCCTCTGCTTGTAATAAATGGACGAAAGGATATTGGCAAGTCCTGATCCCGTAAAGTAATATGGATGATTAAAATTTTTCTTTATTACGTTTCCTTTTTCATCAAGTTCTTCTCGTATCTCGACAGAAGCATCCTGGTCATCGACCGTTGCTCCAACTATGTTACTTTTTCTATGAGTTTTTTTAGAAAGCGAGAGAGAACAACCAAATGTTAGAGAGAACAACAAAAGTGAAGATATAAATATTAAAAAAATATATTGTTTCATAAAGTAAATTAGTTCCTTTCAGCGCCTAAGACGTTTTTTTTAACAGATTTTATCAATTGCTTCCACAAGGGAAGACACTTCGTTCATTTTTAAAGATTTTACTCTTGAAGCATCTCTCGTATTGTCTTTTGGAATAATTGCATTCTTAAATCCCAACCTCTCAGCTTCTTTTAACCTACCATCAAATTGGCTTACCCCTCTCACTTCACCACCCAGACCTAATTCGCCTATTACGATCATATCGCTTGGTATTGCTTTATCTTTGAAACTGGATGCAATCGCAATTGCAATCCCCAAGTCTGCTGCAGGCTCATCAACTTTTACGCCACCAACAACATTTACAAAAACATCGTGTCCACCTAAAAGAAGACCCGTTCTTTTTTCTAACACAGCTATTATCATAGCAACACGATTATAGTCAACACCACTGACTTTACGTTCCGGAATACCAAAATTTGATCTTGTTACGAGTGCCTGTACCTCCACAAGCAAAGCCCTTGTACCCTCAATGCAAGAAATAATTGCTGAACCTGAGGTTAACCTTTGTGTTCCTGAGAGGAATATTTCCGAAGGGTTTTTGACTTCCCTAAGTCCATTTTTACACATCTCGAAAATTCCTATCTCATTTGTAGGACCAAAGCGATTCTTCACTGCCCTTAGTATCCTGAATGACATGAATTTTTCACCTTCGAAGTACAATACTGTATCGACTAAGTGTTCCAGCACTTTGGGTCCAGCTATAATTCCTTGTTTTGTAACATGTCCTATCAAAAAAATAGAAGATTCAGTCCTTTTTGACATATAAATTAGTTCATTAGCACATTGCCTTACTTGTGAAACTGTTCCCGGTGAAGATTCAAGATCTGGCTTGAACATAGTCTGTATTGAATCAATTATGACAAGTTTAGGATTTAATTTTCCTATGTGTTCAAGAATAACATTTAAATTGTTTCTGCAACCAAAAAATTTTTTTGACAACACGCACAATCTATCTGCACGCAATTTTATCTGAGCAGTAGATTCCTCCCCTGTTACGTACAGTGATAAGCCGCCATGTTCACTAAATTTTTGACATACTTGTAATAAGATGGTTGATTTTCCTATTCCAGGCGTGCCTCCAATTAAAACTGCAGAACCAGCCACAAGACCACCACCAAGAATTCTATCAAATTCCTCAATGTTGGTTTTAATTCGAAGTTTATTTACTGGCTTTATGTCTAATATACAGGTGGGATTTTCTATATCAAATTTTGCAAGGGTATGAGTACCTGTAGATTCGTATTTTTCTTCTACCAATGAATCCCACTCATCGCAACCGGCACACTTACCCATCCATCTGTTAGTTTTCCATCCACATTGCTGACAAACGTAAACAGAACTAGTTTTTGCCATAAAATAACTTTATTTTACCTTTAATACTTTTCATAATTTTCACGAGTTAGTGCATCCTGCACAACTCTTTCAAAATGGCTACAACGACATCCATGTCCCGTCGAATAATAACATACAAAGCCGTTTGAGGTTAAGTGCTTTTTTCTTATTGCATAGCATAACTTATGACATAAAATGACCTATTCTACGGGGCAGGTCGTTGCTTCACGCCCTTTTGGATATGTGCTTCCGCACAAAAAAAATGTAATCCATTGATTCATTTACACTTAAAATGGAAATCCCTATACTATCAAGTTAGATTCTTCATTCCGCTTCGCTACATTCAGAATGACATTTCAGCATATCCTGAACCGCCACAGTGGGATACCCCACGTGGTGTCCCATAATGGTACAGAGCATGTCATTCTGAGGGAGGAACGACCGAAGAATCTTAACTTTGAATTTTCTATACATTAAGTTAGTTATATTCCTGAAAGCAATAAAAAAAGGGGCTTTTTTAGCCCCTTTTTAAACATATTTAACTTGTCATTTTACTCATTAATTATTTGCTATCCGAGTTGCTTGTAACTAATTCTTCCTTAACGGTTACTTCTTCAAAAACTAATTTTCCTTCACGTAATTTTACCTTAATAGAATCTTTAGCTTTGAACTTACCTTTAAGTATTTCTTCAGAAAGTGGATCTTCTATTAATCTTTCAATGGTTCTGTGAAGTGGTCGAGCGCCGAAATTTGGTTTATAACTTTTATCAATAAGGAAGTCCATTGCTTCCTTAGTTATTGAAAGTGTTATGTCGTAGTTGCAGAGTCTCAAACGTATACTTTTTAATTCGATCTCTACAATCTTTCTCAAGTCATCCTTTGTAAGATCCCTAAACACAGCAATATCATTAACCCTGTTGAGGAACTCTGGACGAAAGTGTTTTTCAACTGCTTGCAATAATAGCTCACGGAGAGATTCATAAGACTGTTGTCCGGATGTTTTCTTGAATCCTAAGGCTGACGAGTTTTTTATTATATCTCCACCTATGTTAGAAGTCATTATTAGAATTACATTACGAAAATCAATATGCCGTCCAAAACTATCTGTTAATTTTCCTTCTTCCATAACCTGTAACAACATATTAAACACGTCGGAATGTGCCTTTTCTATTTCATCTAAAAGTACTACAGCATATGGGCGCCTTCGTATTTTCTCTGTTAATTGTCCTCCTTCCTCAAAACCGACATAACCCGGAGGAGCGCCTATTAATCTTGATACATTATGTTTTTCCATGTATTCAGACATATCTATTTGAATCAACGAATCTTCTCCTCCGAACAGAGATTCAGCTAATGCCTTTGAAAGATGAGTTTCCCAACTCCTGATGGACCTATAAAGATGAAACTGGCACTTGGTCTATTTGGATTCTTCAAACCTGCTCTTGATCTTCTTACGGCTTTAGCTACTACACCAATAGCATTGTCCTGACCGACTACAGTTTTATGAAGTTCTTTCTCAAGGTTTAACAGTCTCTTTGCTTCTTCTGCCTCCATACGTCTGAGCGGTATGCCAGTCATGTTTGAAACAACTTCTGTGATTACATCTTCATCTACTATTCCATCTATCTCTGAATAATTTTCATGCCATTCTCTTTCTACGTTACTCTTTTTCTTTTTCAATTTGTCTGCTTTGTCTCTTAGTTTTGCTGCCCTTTCAAAATCTTGTAATGCTACGGATTCATCCTTTTCCTTTTCAAGGCTTCCTATCTCTTTCTCTATATGCCTTAAATCAGGAGGATGTGTGGTTGCTTTTAATCTTACACGTGCACCAGCTTCATCAATAACATCTATCGCTTTATCAGGTAGGAATCTTCCTGTGATATATCTCGTTGCATATTCCGTAGCCGTTGTTAGTGCTGTGTCCGTTATTTGTACCTTATGGTGTGCTTCATATCTATCCCTAAGGCCTTTTAAAATTTCAACGGTTTCTTCCTTGGTAGGTTGGTCAACAACAATTGTTTGAAATCTTCTTTCAAGTGCACCATCTTTTTCTATATATTTCCTATATTCATCAAGCGTGGTTGCGCCAATGCATTGTATTTCACCTCTGGAAAGGGCTGGCTTTAAAACATTAGATGCATCTATTGCACCTTCTGCACCTCCCGCACCTACCAATGTATGAAGCTCATCTATAAAGAGGATTACGTTTTTTGCTCTACGAACTTCTCCCATTACTGCTTTAATTCTTTCTTCAAATTGACCACGGTATTTTGTTCCTGCTACCATCATTGCCAGATCCAGGGCTACTATCCTCTTGTCTCGCAAAAGTGCTGGAATAGCTCCACTTATTACGGACTGCGCTAGTCCTTCTACTATTGCAGTCTTTCCTACTCCAGCTTCTCCCAACAACACAGGGTTGTTCTTTGTGCGACGACTTAGAACCTGGATTAAACGTTCAATAATTGCCTGCCTACCAATTACAGGATCCAATTCTTGTTCTCTTGCTTGTTGCGTTAGATCACGTCCAAAAGAATCAAGTGCAGGGGTCTTTGACTTGCCTCTCTTGTCTTCCCTTTCTTTAACACCTTGTGTGGATTCTGCTCCTAGAAGTTCAATCACTTCTTCTCTTACTTCTTCCAATTTTACACCTAAATTTAACAATACCTGTGCAGCTACACCTTCTTGTTCCCTGAGTAATCCAAGTAGTTGATGCTCAGTACCAATATAATTATGTCCCATAGCCTTTGCTTCTTCCATAGCATATTCTAATACTTTTTTTACCCTTGGAGTAAAAGGTAATTGTCCAACTGATACCAGGTCCGGACCTGCCTGAACTATCTTTTCGACTTCCAAACGTATCTTTTTCAGATCGATATCCAGATTTTGTAAGACATTTGCGGCTACACCACTACCTTCTTTTACCAAACCAAGTAAAATATGTTCTGTTCCTATATATTCGTGATTAAATCTTTTTGCTTCTTCTCTGGCAAGTGCCATTACCTTTCTTGCCCTATCAGTAAATTTATCAAACATTTTTTGCCACCTTCTTTTTATAAACCTTCAAGCTTCTTTCTAACGTAAGAAGCCCTAATAATGTTTCTTTGTGTAGAGTCCAGTTCACAACCTTGCAGTTTTTGTAAGTGCCCTGGAAGTGTCAAGACAAAGAGTTCGTTAAGGGTTTTCATCTCAATATCATCTATTAGTCCTATATTAACTCCCATACGAACTTGTGAAAGTAATTGCAGTATTTCTTCAGACGTAATTATTCGAGCGGCCTTAAGCATACTATACGATCGCCAAATCCTATCTTCTAACTGTTCTTTACTTTCTAATACTAATGCCTTTCTTGCCATCCTTTCATAGCTTGTAATACGTGGTATAACACTTTCTATTATGGCTATTATTTCTTTCTCTGATTTTCCTAAGGCAAACTGATTTGAAATTTGATATAGATCACCGGAGACTTTGGTACCCTCTCCATAAAGGCCTCTAACTACCAATCCAAGTTTTCCTACCGCATTAAAAACCTTTTCTATGTGTTTTGTCATGCCAAGCGCTGGAAGATGTAACATTACGGATACTCGCATACCTGTACCAACATTTGTTGGGCATGCAGTTAAGTATCCAAACCTAGAAGAAAAGGCAAAATTTAATTTTTCTCCCAGAATACTATCAATTTCATCAATTGTATCCCATGTGTTTTTTAGCTCAAAACCTGAACGGATTACTTGGATTCTGAGGTGATCTTCTTCGTTTATCATCAAACTAATAGTCTCTGATTTTCCGAATGCAACACCTCTGTCTCCATCACCCTCAGCGTGTTCCTTACTAATTAAGTGTCTTTCAACTAAAAATAATTTATCGATTGCAGTCGCACTACTTAAATTTACATAAGACAAATCTTTTGTTATGCTATTTTCAATTATCGTTTTTCTAAGTACCAATTCTATTTCTTTTCTTTGTTTTAAATTAGATCGGGAAAGGAAAGGAAATCCTGTAATATTTCTTGCCAGACGGATTCTACTACTTATTACGATGTCGGATTCCTTACCAGTACCTCTTAACCATTCACCTGTTTTATCTGAAAGGTCTTTAATCTCCATCTTCGATATTCCCTGAAAGTTCATAAATTTTATCTCTTAACTCTGCAGCTCTTTCGTAATCTTCTTTTTCAACAGCATCGTTCAATTCCTTACGTAATTGAATTAGTTCATTTTTCTTAATAACCTCTGCACTTGCATTTGCCGGCACCTTTCCTACATGTTGAGAACTACCATGCATCCTTTCAATAAGAGGCAATAGCCCCTTTTTAAATACATTATAATCCATTGGACAGCCCAGACGGCCCTGAGACCTAAATTCAAGGTAAGAAAGCCCACATACAGGGCAGGTTGTTTTTGACATCTCTCTGATTTCTGGAGACACTTGGTTAATAAGACTTGTTAAAATATCAGATGGGGATGGAGCTTTTGGGAAGTGACTTGTAACACTCTGGGCGCATTCCTCACAAAAATGCCTTTCTTTCTTTTTGTTTTCTACTATTTCAGTGAGGTGTACTGTTGCAATTTTCTTATTACACGACTCACATTTCATTATATATAGCTCCTTGAAGCTTTTATTTTTTTGTCCATTTTAATAGTTCTATAACTTCCCCAAGAGATGTCTTTCCTTGAGATATTTCTTCACGTATTCTATTCTCTTTTTCTAACCAATCCATTGCGTGATTAACCATTTCTTTTGCTTCACGTTTTGGTATAACTATTAAACCATCATCATCACCTACAATCCAATCACCATTGTTTATTGTAATTCCTGAAATATTTATGGGTACGCCTATCTCACCAAAGCCTTTAGGCTCTCCAGCATTTGGCATTACTAATTTTGCAAACGTAGGGAATTGCAATTTCCTTATTTCGCTGCTGTCTCGAATTGCTCCGTTTACTGCGACCCCTGCAAGCCCCCTTTGTATAGCGCTATGTGTTGCAAGCTCTCCCCAAACTGCAGGTCCTACACCCCCAGAATCAATAACTATTACATTACCTTTTTCAGCTTTATCTATTGCTTCGACCGGTTTTGCCCAATCGCCGGGGTATGTACGAACAGTCACTGCCTGTCCGATCATTTTAGTTTCTAAACTAATACATTGAAGTCCCGTGATTCCTTTAAGGCGGTGACTACCGTTTGATATATTTGCTGTAGAAACCTTTTCTAATATTTCACGGATATTTCCGTTTGAAGCCCTTTTAAAGAAATTTGCAGCTATCTTCTCACGATTTGACATTGCCTTCTTTAAATTAGCGGTAGCAACTTTGATATCAGTTGCCTTACAAATGGCTCCACCTACCACAATAATTTTTGCGCCTGCATTTATTGCGTCGGCTACTGTCTCAGAATTAATTCCTCCAGCTACAGCAACAGGGATACTGACCTTTGAACAAATTCTTGAAAGTCTTTTAAAGGGATAATTTCCCAGCATTTGCTCATCGATAGCTGTATGGATACCTATAAAATCGGCTCCCCACTTCTCAACACTTATTGCACGGTCAGTACAATCGGTAGTACCAATAAAATCAACCTCTACTTTTATACCGTAATTTCCTCCTGCGTTTATACACTCCTTTATCGTTGAGTCCGAGGCATCACCCATTACAACTGCGATGTCAGCTCCAGCCTTAGCCGCTGTTTCCATTTCCAAACGTCCTGCATCCATTGTTTTCATATCAGCTACTATGGTTGTGTTTGGAAACTCCCTGCGAAGCGCCCTAACAGAATTCAACCCTTCACTTTTAATTAAAGGAGTGCCTACCTCAATCCAATCGACCCCTGCTTCTGTAGCTTCCTTTGCCGCATTTATGGCGCGTCGTAAGTTTATAAAATCTAAAGCTACTTGAAGGATGGGGGTGTCTAAATTGATATTCACAATGATTTGTAAAAGAACGGCTTATACATAATATGCAGCGGCACAATTCTCAGATTCCCAAGTTTTTACCTTAGTAATGAATATTTCGGAAGGTAATTTTTCATTTAAGTTATCATATAATATCCTTGAAACATTTTCCGTCGTGGGATTTTCTTGTTTAAATTCTTCGAGTTCATTTAAATAAGAATGATCAAAACGGGAAAGTATTTCTTCTAGAGTCTTTTTAACAATTTTAAAGTCCATGACCATGCCTAACCTGTTGAGCCTGTCAGATTTAAGTGTTACTTCTACTTTCCAGTTATGACCATGTAGTTTTTCACATTCTCCATCATAATCCCGTAAGTTGTGAGCTCCGGCAAATGTTTTTTGTACAACTAATTCATACATAATGAATTTAATGTATAATACTTCTTATCGGTAAAAAAAGATAATTGTTTATATGTAAATTCTACTTTGCATATTATAAATGTCAAGCGGTTTTTTAAATGCCCGTAAGCCCAATAAATAACGATTATGAAAGGAAATCGACTTATTAATAAAATTTTAACGATACTGCTAAAAACAGTATTGCAAAAACCAATACCAGCGCAATTATTTGTAATATCCTTTTATAAACAGGGGGGTGAATCATGCAAGAACAGTCATCATCCTTCTCCTCTTTACGTTCTTTAATCAAAAAAAACGTTTACACCATAAATAATAAAAAGACAAAAGGCTAGTATTACTTTGATTCGTATAACAGTTTTATACCCCGAACTCAAACTTGTCTCCGCAATAGACATAATACTGCCAATAGAATTAAGGATACCCGTAACAATAAGTACTCCTATTAATATGCCAACATAAATTCGAAACCTTCCATGAACATCATTTGCCAATGTGCCTATCCCGGAGACTGATGAGTTTTTTCCCAACACCGGCCGCAATACTACCACAAGAAAAACCATACCTCCTACTAAAAGGGCGGCAGCAGAAAGATGAAACCAGTGGTTAATCAGAACCAATTTATTAAATGCCATTTCTCCTCCTATTCAATTTTATAACAGTTTATTAAGCAAAAAAACTTTAATATTTAAGATATAAATAAATTTGTGCTAAAAATCAAAGGGTTTTTGATCCTAAAATAGTCCCTCTGTCATTGCGAGGAGTGTAAGCGACGTGGCAATCTCAAAAACAGATTGCATTTGATTTTCACCAAAGCGCATGCTAAAATTGGACTTAGTTCGTATTGCTCACCCTGTTAGTCAAAGATTAAGATTGAAATGATGGACTTTTACGTAAGATGAACGGCTACTTAGTTTGTTTGATAGACAGACAAAGATTTCAAATTTAAGCCCTATAATGTCAAAAAGTTATGGTTCGACAAGGACATTCGGCTGAGCTCAGTCGAAGTCCTCACCATCCTGAGCAAAGTCGAAGGATAGATTTTCAAGATATGAAGGTATTAATAACAGACAATCTTCCAAATATATGCAAAACAATCCTGGAAATGCGGATATTCAAACAACAATAAGGCTCAATATTACACCCGAAGAACTGAAGAAAGAAATACGTAAATATGATGGTTTGATTATCCGAAGCAGTACCAAAAGTACGTCTGAAATTATTGAAAAGGCTACTAAACTTCGTGCAATATGCCGGGCTGGTGTTGGGATTGATAACGTTGACGTATCTGCTGCTACGAAAAAAGGAATTATTGTAATGAATACTCCGGGCGGTAATACAACATCTACTGCGGAGCATACGATCACACTTCTTTTAGCCTTATCAAGGAATATACCACAGGCCTGCAATTCTGTACGTGAAGGAAAATGGGAACGTAAAAAATTTATGGGTATTCAAGTTTCTGGAAAAATACTTGGTATAATTGGACTAGGTAAAATTGGGAAAGAAGTAGCAAGACGTGCTACAGCATTAGAGATGAGAGTATTGGGTTATGACCCATTTATTTCAAGTGAAACAATTTCCAAGCTGAATATCCATCTTGTTAAAAATCTTGACGAACTGTTAAAACAGTCTGATTATATAACTTTACATATTCCTTTGAGAAACGATACAAAAAACATAATTTCAAATCGTGAATTTGCGTTAATGAAAGATGGAGTAAGAATAATAAATTGTGCAAGAGGTGGTATAATTTCAGAGGATGCACTTTATGACGCACTTGTAAGTGGCAAGGTGGCGGGAGCTGCGATGGATGTTTTTGAGAAAGAGCCTCCAGAAAATAACAAACTACTGGAACTCGACAATGTTATTCCAACACCACATCTTGGATCGCTAACGGATGAAGCCCAATATGCAGTTGCCAGGGACGCGGCAGAACAAATGGTAGATGCGCTGAAGGATACAAACATACGGAATGCGGTTAACATGCCTGTTCAAGGTCCGGAAGAACTCCAACAGCTTAAACCATACATAACATTAACAGAGAAAATGGGAACTCTTTTAATCCAGTTGGTAAGAGGTAGGATAAAATCCATAGACGTACAATACAGCGGTGAAGTTTCTAAAAATAATGTTCGTCCGCTAACAGACAGTTTGTTGGTAGGTTTGCTAAGGCATGTTTTAGATGAAGACGTAAATATCATAAACGCTCGTATACTGGCTGATGAAAGAGGAATAAAAATTAATGAGATAATCAGTAGCGCAGCAGAGGATTATACTAACCTTATTTTTGCCAAGACTAATACAGATAATGGCGAAAATTCTGTTTCAGGCACTATTTTCAAAAATAATGAACCTAAAATAGAGACGATAAATGATTATCGCGTTGACATGGACCCAATTGGACATGTCCTTATTTTAGTCGGGCAAGATAAGCCGGGTTTGATAGGGAGAGTAGGTAAAATTTTGGGTGATAATAAAATCAATATTGGACATATGACGTTTGGAAGAAAAGAGAGCGGAGGCGGAGCGATGATAGTCATAAATGTTGATGCATTAGTTCCTCAGGAAATTCTCTCATCAATAGAAAACCTGAAATCCATCAAGGCGGCATATATGTTGAAATTTTAGGTAATTTGTGTCTTGCTTTAGTAAAAAATAAATGATTAATACCAATTGGGGGTTAAAGATCTACACAATAATCGGCTAAAGTTTAAGGGTGTTGGTGTATACAATTAACGTCATGCTTAACTCGTGTATGTCACTGATGTTATGAAGATTTAGTCTATTGTTCATAATAAACTCACGCCAGATTATGACTCTGAAGGTAATCTTACCGGTATTGACATAGACAACGCCACAAAACTCATTATCAATATTTTCTTTGTTTCTTTTGTAATCCTGACACGGTCATCAATACGAAATCCCACAATCCATATTGGCTGGCCGTTCATGGTTACTATTGGAACCAAATTTCTCTCCATCACGGGAATCTTATTATCTATAAAAAAATCTTTTACCTTTTTAATGCCCCTAGAACCCAATGGCCAAAATCTATCCCCCTGTATTCTCGACCTAACTGTTAGCGGCATGTTAATCTTACTAAAATCGATGGCTTCATTGTACTTTGTCTTGTTTTTCTTAAATTTCTCTAAAAATCCATTCCTTATTTCTCTTACCTCCATTTTAATTACATATTTTAGTTTAACGAGTTTTGTTTCTCCCGGTATTTTCAGCACAACTTCTTCTAGAACCGGCTTTTCTTCTAAATGATACTTCTTATTCGAAAGATATAGTTTGTTTTCCTCTATCTTGATATCTAAGTACTTCTTTATGCCTTTGTTTATAAATGTTTTCTTTTGCTTTGATAGGTTTAATATATCTTTATAATTTTCATAGCCAAACTCTCTCAAAGGTGTACCCAGTCTAACTATTGCCTCTCTAATAATAATTTGCTGTAAAATTGGCGGCGCGTTTTTCAGTTTATGAATATCCAAAATAACTTCTCCGGGCACTTTATCTTTTTCTTCATTCTTTTTTATAAAAACTTTCTCGGATAAAGTATCGGCTTGTAACTTCAGGAAATAGTAATTTTGCGTAGTTATTTCACCCAATTTGATAAGTGACTTTTTTATTCCAAAATTATAATTCTTTTCAAGGAACGGAATAAGTTCTGTTCTAATTTTACTTCTAAATTTATCCTTTTCAAAATTGGTTGAATCAATCCTATAAGAAAGCTGCTTTTCCTTCAAATAAGTAACAATATCCTTACGCCATGAAAATAGCAGAGGCCGAACAAGCTCAATTTTCGAAAACGGCGCAAGTCTCCTCTTTGGTCTCATACCATTGACTCCCAAAATCCCAGTACCTCGGATTATCCTGTGCAAAATAGTTTCAGCATTATCATCGGCATTATGTCCCACAGCAATAACATTTGCATTTACCTTAAGGGCAGCATTTTCTAAGAATTTATATCTTTCCTTACGCGCCACCTCTTCCAGGGATAGTTTTTGTCTACGTGCAGCATCCTTAATATCCTTTCTTTCAACAATAACAGGTAACTCAAATCTTTTTGCAAGATTTCTCACAAATTGCTCATCGTCTTCTGATTCCCTTCCCCTAAGCAAATGATTTAAATGTGCTATAGTAACTTCAGAATAAATAGCGCCTAAACAATTTATATTAAAAATAAGACTAAGAAGTGCTACGGAATCTGGTCCTCCAGAAATACCCAATATCATCCTATCATTTGCCTTAAAAAGGTCATACTCCCTAATAACTCTAACAACTTGTTTTTGCAGTCTCGACATGTCCTAAATATATCCCTCTCTCATAAACAAGTCAAGAATAGAAAACATTTGACATCGTTTCGATGTTAAGTAGAATAACTTAAAATCATCCAATATCACATTAAAACCACTTTAAATTATGGAAGATCTAAAAAACAGGCTTAAGCTGCTCGAACTCGACTTAAAAAAGTTAGATAAACGTTTAAAGAAGGGGTTCGCAACTGGAACTAAAAAAGACTGGGAAAACATTCTACATCAAACCAGAAAGATTGAGGAATTAGCAATCTCGCAATTAACAATTCTAAGACACCGAAATAATAAAACTATTTGATATTAAAGGGAGAAAAAGCCATGACCAAAACAAGTTCGAAATATTGGAACATACTCATAGCTATTGTAATTTCGCTAAGTTTATTCACTTCAGGCTGTTCCCAGTTTAAAAAAAATTTCTTTCAACAAGACCAAAAGAATTAACATCTTAGAAGAAAAAGTAGAATCCTTGTCTCATAGCATAGGAAGTTTAAAAACTAATAACTACGAACTAAGAAAAAGCCTCGGTGAACTCAAGGAAGAAAAGGAACGGCTAACGGCTGAAGAATATACACAATTAAAAAACAAACAGATTGCTATTGAAACTGCACAAACAACTCAAAACAAGGAACGTAACCGTTTGGAAAAAGAATTAACAGAAACGAAAAACTTACTCCATGAAATTAAACAAAAACTAGCTTTAGTTGAAACAGACAAAGATAAAATCAAAGAAAAACTGGAAAAGTTAGAATCTTCCCAGGTGAAACCTGCTGAAACTGAAACAGTTGCTGTTAAATCTACAGATGTTAGAGAGAGAGAAAAGGATACAGAAATGAGCAGGGAAAGCCTTATAAAGGAAACACAGGAGGAACGGAAATCCTCACTCGTCGAAGACTTATTGGACAAAGCAATTCAATTATACAGACAAGGAAAGTTTGAAGAGGCAATTGCAAAATGGGAGGAAGTCCTAACTCTTAATCCCGGCAAACTTGAAGCAAAATTTAACATAGAAATTGCACAAGATAGAATTAAAGAAAGACAAAAACAAGAAGACCTAAAATCAACCCTTATCCAAAGAAAATAAGTGAAGAATGAAAGTTTGGATAAATTGGAGGAGTTTGAATATTGGCAAAATGGAAAGGTAAAGCAATTGGTGCGGGTCTAGGGTGGCTATTTGGAGGCCCTCTTGGTGCAATCCTTGGTACTATGACAGGAGATTTCTTCGATAGAACTGCTGCAAGCAAAACTATGACAGAAAGGCCTGCTAGTAATTATGATAGGTCTTTAAATTTTATAACACACCTAGTTGGTATACTTGTATCGATTGCCAAAGCAGACGGACATTTAAGTCGACATGAAATCAATGTAATTGAAAGGACATTTATAAATTTCGGCTTTAGAGGAGAAGACCTGAGCTTTATCAGAAATTTAATAAAACAAACCTCTAAAGTAGACTTAGACCTTCGTGCAGTATGCCACGAATACAAGCAATACTCAAATTATGAAGAAAGGCTATCTTTATTACGAATCGTTTATCTGGTTGCATATGCCGACAAGGAATTTCACAAAAACGAGGAAATTATGATAAACCGCATTATAGAATATTTAGAAATCAATTCAGAGGACGCATACGAGATACAAGGAGAGTTTTGCAGCGACGATGACAAAAATTATAAGATCTTAAACATTGATAGGAATGCTTCCCCTGAAGATATTAAAAAAGCATACAGGCGACTCTCTAAGCAGTATCATCCTGACAGGGTTTCTCACTTAGGAGATGAATTTATTAGACTAGCCAAAGACAAGTTTCAAAGCATCAACAAGGCCTATGAAGAGATAAAGAATGATAAAGGTTTTTAGAATGGAGGAAAAGTGAATGTACAAAAAGACTGCTATTGCTTTAGTCCTTTTTATCATTATGAGTTTAATTGACAAAACTGCTTATTGCATGTCTTTTAAATTAATGAGTAGCCAAATAAATGAGGCGATTGAATATGGAAAAAATAATAGGCGGGCAAGTTTAAAAGACTTTACAGCCCCCTGGGTTGTCCACATTGGGGAAAAAACAGGTTGGGCTACCTTATGGACTCCTTATCACAATGTCGCATTTAAAGCAAAGAAAGCGGCTGTTGAAAGAAGGACGCTGTCTCAAAATGAAATATTTCGCGCACTACACATCAAGGAAAGTATGACATTTGCCGTCTCCGTCTTTGGTGATTACATGGAATTTGCAAGAGGTTATAATGCCATCCTCTATTCCGAAGATAAGGCCATATATCCTATTTTTTCGTATTTTCCAGATTATGCAGAACCCAGCAAATTTTATCCGGATTCACCAGCATTCGTAGCAGGATGCGTATTTAAATTCCCTATTGAAGATGTAAACCAAAATGCTGTGGTAACATTATTAGTCACATCTCCCGAAGGCAAAGAATTTAAGTTCGCCGTTGACCTAGCAAAAATAAAATAGTCAGCAAAAACTCTTCTCAATCCTTTAAACTCATAATATAGGAATATCATAATTCTTTGAGGAATATGTTGGCACCTTATATCTCTCAATATCGTAATCTACCATCATCTTCACTAATTCTTCGAATTTAATTCTTGGTTGCCATTTGAGTTTCTCCCTTGCCCTGGTTGAGTCACCTAACAGTATATCTACTTCTGCAGGCCTCACAAATTTAGGGTCAACGACTACATAATCTTCCCATTCCAATCCTACATGTTTAAAAGCAATTTCTACCAATTCCCTGACAGAATGGGTTTCGCCTGTTGCAATAACATAGTCTTCCGGTTCGTCTTGTTGGAGCATCAACCACATGGCCTCCACATAATCACCTGCATAACCCCAATCCCTCTTTGCATCAAGATTGCCAATTCTCAGCTCATTTGACAATTCCATCTTAATTCTGGCAACACTATCTGATACCTTTTTAGTAACAAATTCCAAACCCCTCCTTGGCGATTCATGGTTAAACAGTATTCCCGAGCAGCAAAACAAATCATAGCTCTCTCTGTAATTTACAGTGATCCAATGAGCATATAATTTGGCAACTCCGTATGGACTTCTCGGATAAAAAAGTGTTTGCTCATTCTGTGGAACCTCTTTTACCTTGCCAAACATTTCACTGGTAGAGGCCTGATAAAATCGTATTTTTTTATTTACCAATCTTATTGCCTCGAGCAGTCTGGTAACTCCCAACGCTGTAAATTCGCCCGTCAAAACCGGTTGGTTCCACGAGGTTGGAACGAACGATTGTGCCCCCAAATTATATACTTCATCGGGGTTGCTTTTCTCTATAGCTTCAATTAAAGAGTTTTGATCAAGCAAATCGCCTTGAATAAGGTTTACGTCATCTTGTATATGTTTAATCCTCTCAAAATTACTTGAACTACTACGGCGAACTATACCATAAACTACGTAATCCTTCTTCAACAATTGCTCAGCTAAATAAGACCCGTCTTGTCCTGTAATACCTGTGATCAGAGCGGTTTTCATCTTATAATTATAAAAGTTGTTTTCATTTACACTTATTATTCTATGTTAAACCTTCATGACCATCAGACTCACCACGAATTATGAAAAACCTAGATTCCCTGTTTGCTTGCCCCGTTGAATAACAGCTTATAAATCCTTATGTGATTTTATGATTTATTCTATACGCACCAACTAAGATATATATAAAAACGCTTCATTCTACGGGGCTTGCCATGCAGGCCACGCTGAGCGGGCAATGCCACAGAGCTAAGCTCAGCTTTGCCACGCTCAGCGGGGCTTGCGGGAATGACAGATAACACAACACATTGTCATTCCCGACCTCGATGCTTCGACAGGCTCAGCATGGTGAGTTCATCGAACCATCGGGAATCTGTTTTCGGATTAAAAAAAGAAGGCCATTCTGAATATAATAAATATACCGCTAGCGGCTGTCAATAATATTCTAAACTAATTTTCTACAACTGGTTAAGCATTGCATGACATAAATCCGTTAGCGAATCATCTCTTGCTCCCATAATTAGTATGCTATCGCCAGGAATTGCTCTTTGCTTAATTTCAGTAATGATGTCCTCCCTCCCAGGAATAAAATATGCCCTTATACCTCTATCTCTCAGTTCATCAATAATGTCCCTAGAAGATATTCCCTTATGTGCTGTTCCGCCTGCATAAAAGATCTCTGGCATAAATAGGATATCTGCAGGCAAAATCTTTTTAGCAAAAGCAGATATAAAGCCTTCCCTTAGAAACTTCGTTGGACTATAACCATGTGGCTGGAATACCACTATCAACCTTTTACTACTCAATCTTGCCGCGTCAATTGCCGCCTGAATCTTCCTTGGGTTATGTGCATAATCATCTATTATTTTTATTCCATTTTTCTCACCAACAATTTCCATTCGTCTTCTAATACCTTTAAATGACCCCAAAGCTATGTTTATATCTTTATCAGAAACTCCCTCCGTTTGTGCTACAGCTATAGAAGCAAGTGCGTTTAAGACATTATGTGAGCCCGGAATATTTATCTCAAATTTACTACCGTTTATCTCAAACCTTGAACCAAAAGGATTACAAGAAATTTGAGAAATTCTGATGTCAACTCCACTGCCCTCCCCATATTTGATAACTTCTTTACGTTTGTCATTTATTCTTATAAAATGAGTACACTTCTCATTGATTATCACAGTATCACAGGTATTTTCCACAAACTTACTAAACAAATCTCCAAGTTCATCTGTCGTCATATGATCTTTAGATAAATCTGTTATAACCGAGACTTTTGGCATGTAATTAATTAGGCTACCATCACTCTCATCTGCTTCAATTACAATTATATCTGAATGCCCGAGCTTGGCATTGCCTAAAGACTTGTCACTAATGTAATTTTTGATATATCCACCCCCAACGACCGTTGGGTCATGGCCAGCCTTATCAAGTATCCACGATGTCATTCCACACACAGTCGTCTTACCATTACTTCCACCTATTGCAATCCCATGTTTATCATTAAAAAAACTGCTGAGCAGCTCAGCCCTTTTGATTACTCGAATATTCCGCTGCACGGCAATTTTTAAGTCTGGATTGCCTTCCTCTATAGCGCTGGAAGTAACTACAAAATCTATTGAGCTTTCAATGCCTGTTCCATCTTGGGGATAAAGCTTGATACCTTGAGATTTTAACTTATTAAATGCCTCTGGCGTTTGATTACTATCACTTTTCCTATCCGAACCGCTCACAAAGTGTCCCTGGGATTTCACAATTTGAGCAAGTGCACTCATACCAACTCCACCTATCCCCACAAGATGATATCTACTTTTTCCTTTTGTATCAAACATATTAACTGTGCAACTTCCTCTTTAGTACACTTCGCATTATAAAAATCCTAATTACTTATCAACTCTGTAAAAAAACTTTCCCCTTTATCAAATCCTGAAATCAGTAAGGCCTCTGCTACAGTTGCTCCGACATCTGCGAATGATTTGCGAATACCAAGCGATTTTGGCTTTTTTAATTTCGCCCCATAAACTAAAAGTGGAACATATTCACGAGAATGATCTGTACCAGGTGTTGTAGGGTCGCATCCATGATCAGCGGTAATGATGATAATGTCTTTTGCTTTTAATGCGTCAACAATCTCTGGAAGTCTATGGTCAAATGACTCCAGCGCATCTGCATAACCCCTTGGATTATTTCTATGCCCATACTTCATATCAAAGTCAATCAAATTCGTAAAGATAATCCCTTTAAAATCTTCTTTAATACATTCTATTGTCTTTGAAATACCATCATAATTATTCGAAGTATGTATTTCCTTTGTTAGTCCTCTATGCGCGAAAATATCACCAATCTTGCCAACGCCAACAACTTCGTATCCTTTTCTTACCGCCTCGTCCAACACTGTTTCTTCGGGCGGAGGCAAAGAGAAGTCTTTCCTTCTCTCTGTCCGTACATACATACCATTTTCCGTTACGAAGGGTCTAGCAATAACCCGGCCTACGTTGTGTTTGCCTTTTAATATGTCTCTAGCACGCTCACACATTTCATATAAAGATTCAATAGGTATAACATCCTCACACGCAGCTATCTGGAAAACACTGTCAGCAGATGTATATACAATTGGATAGCCTGTTTTAATATGTTCTTCGCCTAGCTCCTTTATTATTTCTGTTCCCGACGCAGGTTTATTACCTAATATAGGCCTGCCGATAGCTTTAGTAAATTTTTTAATAACCTCATCAGGAAAACCTTCAGGGTAAGTCGGGAAAGGTCTTTTGGTTATAACACCCGCAATCTCCCAATGACCAGAAGTTGTATCTTTAGCTGCTGAAGCTTCATTCATCTTACCATAAAAAGCCTTCTCATCAACTTCTTTAGAGACGCCCGAAATGTTCTCAATCTTCCCAATACCAAAGCTTTCTAAATTAGAAATGTTCAATCCTCCAACTGCTTTAGCAGTATTTACCAATGTATTACTACCTTCATCCCCAAATTTAAAAGCATCTGGCAATTCACCGATCCCAACGCTATCAAGAACTATAATGATTATTCTATCTACCGCCAATACAATTATCGCCTTTCCCTTTCCCGCATCTCAGAAATTATCTCCACCCCGGCACTTGTGCCTATCCTTTTAGCACCAGCTTCGATCATAGCTAAAGCCGTTTTTAAATCTCTAATCCCACTACTGTACACACGTTTACTTTAGAACCTTTCAGAAAATCGGATGCTAAAGAAGTGTAAAATGGGGTTATGCAAACAGTCGCAAAATTTAACTCAAGAGCCTCTTGACACACCGTTTCTATTTTACTACTATCAATCTCTGGTCTAAGACAGGTATGATCGACAAAACTTGCAAGTTCCCTGGGCGAGATTTTATGATGATACGGCTTCATGCAAATAACTCTACTTGCTTTGGCCAAGCTACAGATCTTCTACGAGAATCCGGTACGTAGTGGAAAAAAGGTCTCTCCGCTGTTAAATAAATAATTTTTACCATAGAAAATCACTGTGTTTTTTACTTTTAGTTCTCCCCATATTTGTGGGGTTTCTTAATACCCAATTTTGGGTTTATATGTAGCGGCTAATGAAAAAGCCTTCTTATGAAACCAAGGGCAATAAATACAATTATAGGAGAAACATCTATTCCTCCTATGGAAGGGATTATTCGTCTGACCGGTTGCAAAACGGGTTCAGTTATTTTATAAAGAAATGCTGCTGCTGGGTGGTGTGGATTATGCGGAATCCATGATAAAATAATCCTTACAAAAAGTACTATTTCGTATAGCGTTATAACTTGCCCGATTAACGACATGACATGTAAACAAAAATATCTTTATTAAGTTAAAAACTTGTGAATACTAACAATTATCATCATCTATAGCAACAAAAATTTTGCCTGAACCGTCGGAAACGGAGAAAACTCTTTTTTGTAAACATTACGCACATGTCTCTTGAAATTAAAACATATAATTGATAAAATCTTTATTTGATCCGAAAACAGATTCCCGATCGGGGTCGGGAATGACAATGTGTTGTATTGTCTGTCATTCCCGTGGTTTCAGCCTACCTGTCCAGCAGACAGGGAATCTAGAAAAAATAGATTTTCATCATTCGTGCTGCCCTGAAAGAGCATGAAGGTTTAACATGCAAAAAATGAAGACCAAAAAGAACGAATTGAGCATAATGTCTGCTACTAGAACAATAATAAATGAAATAAGTTATGTGCTAGATGGCATAAAGGAAGATGAATTTAAAAAGCTCATAGACGCAATTAGTTCATCAAGAAATATATTTGTAACCGGGCAAGGGCGTTCTGGGTTAGTTGCCCGAACATTTGCTATGCGTCTAACACATATAGGTTTTACATGCTATGTGGTCGGAGACACAACAACGCCAAATATTGAAAAGGGTGACATGCTCATCGCCTGCAGCAGTTCTGGTACAACTTCTATCACATGCCATATTGCAAATCTCGCAAAGCGCCTAAACGCACTCGTTGTAGTTATAACCGCACATCCTAATTCTGAGTTATCCAATTACGCAAACTTAACTATTGAAATACCAGCAACGGAAACCGGTCAGGTTATACAGTCCCGGCGTTCTACACAATTTCGTAGTACATTATTCGAACAGGCTTGTCTCGTGTATCTTGATGCTGCAATTTTAACTCTAGTACGTTTACTTAATAGAGAGGAAGGCGAAATGATGAAGAGACATGCTAACTTAGAATGAACTTTGTCCGTTAAATTATTACCAAGGTAATCAATATCAAATATCAAGGAGGTATCCTCATTAAACCCATTTCCAATCAAACTCAAATACTTATTTATTGACAAGATAGCTCATTTTTTATAGAGTTAATGGAAAATTTAGACCTATATCTACCTTAAGTCTTTTTATCATTTTCCAATAACCCTGTCTAATTATAATATCGAAAAAAAAGGAGTATATGAAACATGAAAGAAAACATACTAACTATAAAATATCCAGACGAGCTGTTGGTATCACTAAAAGAGACTGAGGAAGAATTTGCCACGGAGTTGAAGATTGCGGCGGCAGTAAAATTGTATGAGATAGGAAAGCTTTCATCAGGAAAAGCAGCTCAACTTGCCGGCATGAATAAAATATCTTTTTTAAAGACTCTTGGTAAATATCATGTATCCATTTCAACGATAAAAGGATTTGAAGAGGATATGAAGATTGCCGTCCCCTGAGAACATTGTTGTACTAAACACTTCACCAATTATTTACCTTTCTTCCCTCTGTGAAATAAGCATTTTAAAGACGCTTTTTGGGAAAGTTTTGATTCCAGTTGCTGTAAAACGAGAAGTCGTTTTAGGTGGAAAAGGGAGTTATGGATGGGTGTTAAATCAATATTACGTAGTAATATTGCATAATATGGGCGTATATAAGCATATCATAAAATAATATGTTGACATATATGACAATATTATGTATTATTGTCGTATATGAGGACGTCTGATGTTTCAAATGTAATAATATCAAGCATTAAAGATAAAGTTGTTGATGATTTATCTAGTATAAAAAGATACGATTTCCACGGTAATTCTGTACAAGCTATAGAGAAAAGATTCTTCGACACGATAGGAAAGGCGGGTTCCATTGGTCTAACGGCGTTGTTTTT
>MAYW01000047.1 GCA_001723765.1 Candidatus Scalindua rubra | reverse complement strand
ATTTTCCAGTATGTGAAAGAAATTGACATTTTTAAGTCTATTAAGTATATTGAAAACGAGAGCTAAAGAGAGTTATTACTTCTGCAAGTTTTATTGCATTTCTCTTTGACCCTATGAGATTTATAAGAAGTAATAGGGATTATAAATCTGAGCTTAAAATTTTTAGAATAAATCATCAGGTTTACCCCGTAAAATCCAGAAAGCTCCGGACTTCAGGCCGGTGATGAATGGTAAGGTAAACCCCGTTGAAACATGTTTCTACGGGGTAAAAGATAAAATAGAAAAAAGCCCTGCCCCGTAAAGATATTCTACGGGGCCTGTTCTTCAGAGCAGGCCCGCCTGCCATTAGTCGGGCAGGGATATTCGGGGTTTGCTCATAAACCTTAGACCAAAAAATATGGAGATGACATTTTACGTCAAATCGTACTCATGATGAAAAATATTTTATTAGTTGATTTTTTGCGTAGCAAGTATAATAAATTAGCGACCGAAGGGAGCTAATTTATATGGGTTTCATAAATTTATTGGCTTTTGGATATTTATCGTTAATTTCTCTAGTAGTATTAATCTATTTTTTTAGTAAGAAAAAGAATGTAGTTGAAGTACCAAGCATAATCCCCTGGAAAGTGTTAAGAGAAGATGTTGTGCGGAGTAGATTGTTTAAGGTGGATTTGCTTTTTCTATTACAAATACTCTTATTATTACTTCTTATATTTTTTCTGACACGTCCATACCTTAAGTCCAGTATAATAAACATATCAGGGAAAAACATCATCCTCGTCATTGATTCCTCAGCAAGTATGCAAACATCCGAAAATAACGGTTCACGCTTTGATCAAGCAAAATCTCAAGCACTTAAAATGGTTAGTAAAATGAACCAATGGGATAAGATGATGGTTATTTCTGCATATTCATCTTCTAAGATTGTTTGTAATTTTACTGATGACAAGTCTGAATTGAACAAAATAGTAAGTGGGTTAAGACCTAAAGATACGGGGACAAATCTCGAAGAGGGTGTAAGCCTTGGTATATCTTTTTTGAAAAATGCTGAGAGAGGGGAAATGTATGTGTTAACAGACCAATCTCCATCTTCAGTAAATTTTGCTGAGTTAAAATCGAGCAATATAAAATTTATAAGATATGGGGAAAAATCTTCCAATGTCGCTATAGCGTCATTGGATGTATACCAAGATATGTTTAAGGATTACACAGAGCGTGAGGCTTATGTAACAATCAAAAATTATTCAAGTGATAATAAAAATGTCACATTAAATGTATTGTTAAATAATGAAATCATAAAGGAAGAAGAAATAGAATTGACAGGTAATGAACAAAAGACATTAACAGTAAAGAATCTTACTACATCTGGTATCTTAAAAGCTGAGATACAGACAGACGATTTCCTTTTTGTTGATAATGTTGCTTATACGATAATTAATGAAATAAGACCCATCAACATTGTATTAATCTCCGATGATAATATGCTGAATAATGAATTGGAAAAGATAGAATACACTACCAATCGGATAAGGTTAACCAGGATTGACGCGCCTGATTATGAGCCTGGAGTTATGAAGAATTATGATGTTGCAATCTTTAATAATGTTATTCCTGATTATGATCCGGGTATAAATTCTTTATACATACTCTCATCCCATAGTGTAATATATACTCAAACAGATGATGTAAATGGAGGTAAGAGATTTAGTGATATACTGGTTCCTGAACTAGCTTTAGTCGAAAACGTAAAGATACTTGATTGGGATAACACACATCCCACTATGAAGCACTTAGATAATCTAGATGATTTAAATATTAAAAATGCACTCATAATAAGGCCTCCAGATTGGTCAATACCTTTGATAAAGATAGCAAATAACTTAAACGATTCTCCTATTGCCTTTGCCGGTCAATATGCAGGTAATAAGATAATAACACTGGGTTTTGACTTAAGCGCCTTTGATTTTTCAAAGTCAAATGATCTACGGATATTAATTATGACACTTAATATAATTCAATGGTTAAATCCGTATGAAGTAGAAGGCCATAATAGAATATTAACCGGTGGGCAATATGTTCCAAGCTATGCTATAAAAGGTAATATAGAAATCTTAAATCCTAAAGGTGAGATCTTTAAATACAATAAAGAAGATACCGAAGCCCCTTTTGTTTTTAATGATATAGAATATATAGGAGAATATGAGATTTCTGCTGATGATTTCAATGATAGATTTGTAGCAAACCTTTTTGATGAAAATGAATCTATGATAGAACCTGACTCAACAGATGATAAAGACTTCACATTTAAAGAAAAAGAGGCTGTAACATTAATACAGGACAAAAAAAACGAATTTGGCAAATACCTTCTCTTGCTTGTGCCTTTTATTCTTGTAATTGAGTGGTTACTTTACTATAGAAGGGTAAGGGCTGGTACTGCCTGAGGGTCTTACAGCGGCATAGCCGTAACTTACAAGTGATCTAAAGTGTGAAGTGAGCTAAAGTGCCTAAAGTTAAAAAAAATCTCTATTGCTGGGTCAATTTTGCAAAGCTTAGCTTAGCTCTGCAGATTGAACCTAAACGTTAAGGTTCAGGCTACCCGTCCGACCAAGTCATCCGGGCGGGCAAGCCTGAACCAGCAGTAAGCTTAGCTTAGTCAACTTTGGTGGGGTTTTACTATAACTTTAGCTCACTTCACATTTTAGGCACTTTAAACTTTTCCAGCGATTAAAAAACTTACAAGAATAAGTTTTTACAAGGTAATATAAGATGGAATATCAATTTACCAATCATGACTTTCTGAAACTTTTGTATGTATTACCCGTCTTTTGGATAACGACGGTCTTGGGCTATCGTCGTTTATCACCCTTGAGAATCGCTCTTTCAACATTTCTCCGTACTTTTGTATTTCTTCTTGTAGTTCTTGTACTGGCGGGATTTAGTTGGAAGGAGAAGTCGAAACGTGAAATCAGTGCGGTATTTTTAGTAGACATATCTGACAGCGTCACACAGGAAGGCAAGGAATGGATGTGGGATTATGTAAAAGACGTAGAGAAAAACATGGACAAGAATATTAAAAAAGGATTGGTAATCTTTGGTGGTGAGTCTAAAGCAATTACCCCAACACTCATGGAAGATTTGAAATTAGACAATATAGATGAAGAGTTTATGAGATTAGACATTAGTACTGATAGAACAGACATAGCAGGTGGAATAATGGCTACCCTTGGTGTTATGCCAGAAGATTCTTCAAAGATGGTAATTCTTCTCTCAGACGGAAACCAGAATCTTGGGAACGTTTTAAAGGCAGCTAAGATGGCAGCAAGCAATGAAGTAAAGATTTTTGTAGCTTCTCCTCCGGTGCGTAAAGAAAGCGAAATTTTGATAAAGAAAGTCAATGTTCCTAAAGAAACAAGTGAGGGTGAAAAGTTTAATATAAGAGTAGTAGTTGAAAATAGAAACGATACCGCAATCAAAGGTAATTTAAAACTGCATCAAGAGGATAATCTTTTGGAGGAATGGGATACCGAATTTAAAAAAGGAATAAATGTATTTGATTTCCCGTACAAGAGTGAAGAAAAAGGATTTGCGAAGTTTAATGCAAATTTGAATATTGAAGATACAAGTTTTGATAAAGATGAGGAAAACAATAGCAAAGTTGCATTTGTAAATATTTCAGGGAAGACAAAGTTATTATATATAAATGGTGCTGAAAATCAGAAAATGTATCTGCCTGAAGCACTAGAAGATAAAACAATTGCCGTTGACATTAAAAAACCAGACCAGATACCGAATACCTTACAAGAATATCTTAAATATGACAGCTTAATTTTCTCTAATGTCTCAAAAGATTTTTTGAACGATGGTCAGATGAATCTGATTGAAAGATACGTAAAGGATTTTGGCGGTGGATTTGTGATGACGTGTGGTACCAACATAACTGCTGAAGGTGGATACTCAAACACTAAAATAGAAGAAATCCTGCCGGTTAAGATAATAGGTGGTGAACCACCAAAAAAAGAAAAGAAAACAAGACTTTCCTTAGTTCTAATAATAGACAAATCAGGGAGTATGCTGGGAAAGAAGATGCTCTTTGCCAAAAAGGCATCGATTGAATTACTCAAACAGTTAAAAAAGAATGACAATTTTGGTATTATAGCATTTGATACTATTCCGTACACAATCGTTGAACTCAAGCCTAATGAGGAAGTCAAAAAAGAAATTATTAGAAAACTAAGTATGTTGAATGCAGATGGTGGGACGGATATATTTCCTGCCATGGATGCCGCTTATCAACAGCTTACACAAAAGAATTCAAGGGTAAACCACGTAATTTTACTCTCTGATGGAAATACAAGGTCCATTTTTTATCAATATAATAGATTAATCAGTAGATTTCAGCAGGCAAATGTAACAGTTTCAACCATTGCTCTCGGGTCTTGGCTCGTTAATACTAAGTTACTAAAGGATATAGCAAAGAGAACGAGAGGGCAATTCTATCAAGTTACGGATATAATAAAATTGCCCAGATTAGTAGTACAGGACTCAGATTTTTTTGTATCACAATCAGACTTTCATGAAGAGCATTTTTATCCAAGAATTAATCAAGGAAGCCAGATATTGAAAGGTATTTATGAAAAACAGTTTCCCCCACTTAAGGGGTACACCATAACTGAGGCAAAAGAAAAGGCTGAAATTCCTCTGGTGACAAACATAATGGGGAAAACAGATCCTATCCTGGCGAATTGGAGATATGGTCTTGGCAAAGTAGTTATTTATGCGTCAGATGCGAATGCCAGATGGTCATCAAAGTGGATTAATTGGTTAAAGTTTAATAAGTTCTGGTCTCAAGTAATGCGCTGGTCTATGAGGGACATATCAAAAGCTGATTATGATATAAATGTCAAAGCGGATGATAATGCAGTTTCCATATTAATAGAGTCATCCTTACAAGTTGAAGATGACACAAAACTGGAAGTTAGTTTGTTGACACCCGATTTTGTTGGAGACGGTCAGAAACTTACACTAAAGCAGAGTGCGCCAAAAAGATTTACCTCGGAACTAAAAGACATAAATCCAGGCATTTATACTTTAAAAATATCGAGGATAAAGGGTGAAAAAGTTGTAGACTTAAAGACAAAAGGATTAATAGTTCCTGAGAAGATATTTGCGAAACCACTTGAATATTCAAGTCATGGGAATAACGTTTCATTCCTTAAAAATATTGCAGAGATTACGGGTGGTAAGTATAATCCAAAAAAGGAAGAGATAGTAGTAGAGGAAATAGAAACAACAATAGCCAAGGATTTTGCAAAATATTTAATTCCCCTGGCAATTATCTTATTCATCTTCGACATTGCGGCAAGGAAGTTTAATAGACAGATGGTATAGATGTAAATAATTTAACCTTTGCGCACTTCCCGCCCGGCCAAGCCGTTCGAACGGGTGTGCCTTGGCGAGAATTCAAAACAATATCATGAGGTTTTATTGTCTTTTTATTATAGTAATAACGTCTTTGGGTGTCTTTAACACACACATCTATGCACAATCAATCTTCTCAGGATTGATTTTGTCAGAGAAAAAAGAAGGCTTAAAGATTGTTGGAGCACAATCAGGCAGTCCTGGTTATGATGCAGGATTAAGGACCGGTGATATTGTTCTTGAAATAGAGGGTAAAAAAATCAAATCCTTAAAGGACTACGTGGAAATTTCAAGAAAATCAAAGAATAAAAAGGTAGAAATACCATTAACAATTCTCAGAGAAGGGGTTCTTTATGATGTAACCATAAAGGTCTATAGTATTCCAGTTTATCAGTATTGGGAATTAAAGGTAACTAAACCCATAGCCCTTCCACGGGGTTTAACAAGTTCACCATATGAATACTGGGTTGATAAAGGTAACAGGACTTTAAAAAAGACCCAGAAGCAAAGCACCCTTTGAAGCAAAAGTTATGAATTACAATGAGGCCATAAAGTATCTTTACAACGGACTACATTATCAGCCTGAATCAATAGATACAGCGCTTCAGATTGCCAACTCATACCATGAACTCGGCAATCTTTATCTGGAAAATGGGATTACGAAAAAAGGCATAGAAAGTTATAAGAAGTCTATTAAACTTTATGCTGGTTGTCATGAAAAGACTCAAAAGGAAAATTATTTGGAAATAATCCTGACAAATCTTCAAGAAATAGAAAAAAGGTTGAGTAAAATTGATACGAAAAGCAAAAATTAACCGTTTTTCCATAAATCCCCAAATTACTTACCAAGTGTCAATCAGGTGGTATGTCTGTTTTATAATATCCTTAATAATTTTTGTAGGTTGCCAAACGACAAAAATTTCCAGGATACCATACAAAAAGGTATACTCGAAGTACATAAATAACATGGCAATTTTATACTCTGCCGAAAACCCGGAAATGGACGTAAATATTAGGACTGATGACCAATTTCTTTCATCTTTGGTTGCAGGTCCGGCGATTATACCGCAACTCCTTATGCAATTAGCTTATCATTCTGCAAAAAAGGATGATATTAGAACTTTTAACGACATGATATTTGATTTAAACATTGGTGAGGTGTTATGTGAAAAACTCAATACCAAATTTCAATTGTGTTCATATTTTCATGTTGTACCACAGGAAAGTATTACAAAAAACAAAGTTGTATGGAAATTACTGGAGAAGAAAGTCAAAGACCTCAAGGACTACAAAAAGATAGGTGCCGAACTGAACGTTGATACAATACTTGAAATTAATGTGCTATCATATGGCTTAAAAGACCCTGGCATTTTCTCTGACCCGTATGCTACTCTCAAGGTCGATGTTAAAATGACTACGGCATTTGAAGGGAAGGTTTTATGGAGAGATATTATTGAGGCTAAAACGGCGATAGGAATGGATACTATTGACTTTGTTGACATTGTGTATGGAGATGTGCAATATCTTAAGGAGGAAATGGAAAAGGTTGCAGACATTTTCTCAGAAAAGTGTATTGAAAGATTAGGTTTTGATACAAATTATACATATCTGTTGGACGAAGATTACATGAAGAGAATGAAAAACAATGTGAATATTGCTGAAAAACTTAATGAACTCAATGTTATGCGACACGAGGATCTTATTACTAATGCAGACTATGACGAAACAAAGATCAATCTAATCGAAAAAGCAAGAAAAAGAAAAAGTGTGAGAGCTAACATTGAAAATGAACAAAATGTCACTGAGAAACAATGACATGGTGAAATGACATTAAAACAAGTTAAATAACATTATTATTCGATATTTATGATTCTGGAAAGCTTTATTAAGACCGCAAAAAAGAATTTTAATAAAACCATTCAGGAGGATTCTACCGGAATGTCCTTGAACTTTGGTCAGATACTTACTGCCGGCATTCTCCTGTCAAAGCAAATTCGTAACTTTGAGGGTGACAATATTGCCCTCATGTTTCCTGCCTCTGTAGGAGGCGCGCTTGCATATATTGCGACCTCTTTTGCAGGTAAAGTTCCTGTTGGTATAAATTTTCTTGCAGGCAGGGAAGAGTTGGATTGGGTAATGAATACTTGTGATATTAAAACAATTTTTACTTCTAGAAAATTTATTGAAAAGGCAGAAATTCCAGATGACCCTAGAATGGTTTTCATTGAAGACATAAAAGACAGAACGTCAAAGCTGGAAAAGATACTTACTTATTTATCTTGTAAGATTAAGTCAAGTCAATCTTTAATTCAGAAATATAAGGAATATGACGCACCTGATAAAACTGCCATTATACTCTTCACTTCTGGTTCAGAATCTCACCCAAAAGGTGTTCCTTTAACGAATCATAATATTTATAAAAGTGTTGAAAACTATAGTACTGTTTTTGAACCCGTTCCTGAAGACAAGATTTTAGGTACGTTACCATTTTTTCACGTATTTGGTTTTGTTGTTTGCCTTTGGATGCCTTTGATAATTGGAATGGGAGTTGTTTTCCATCCAAATCCTACTGATTATGAAAGGCTTGGCAAGATTGTCCAAAGATATCGAGTAACAATGCTGCTGGGGACCAGCACACTTTATAGAGGTTTCATGAAAAGGTGGAAGAGGGAACAGGTTGCCAGTGTTCGTTTGGCATTTGCCGGAGCAGAAAAGTTGAACGAAAACGTCAGAAAGAAATTCTATGAAAAACTCGGCATAAATATACTTGAAGGCTACGGTGTTACGGAGAGCTGTTCATGCATTTCAGTAAACTATCCGAATGATATCTGTTATGGGAGTGTGGGAAAACCTTTACCGGATGTTCAATGTAAAATAGTGAATACTGAGACTTATGAAGAACTTCAACCGGGAGAGGAGGGATTGATACTCGTAAAAGGTCCCAACGTCATGAATGGATATTATAAATCACCAGAATTAACCAGCAAGGCATTTCATGACGGTTTTTATATCACCGGTGATATAGAGAAATTTGATAATGGATTTTTGTATATTACTGATCGTCTAAAGAGATTTGCCAAGGTAGGGGGGGAATTGATTCCTTTACTACCAATAGAGGACAAATTGTCCCTTATCCTTGATGAACATACCGATGATGAAAAGAGAAAATGTGCAGTTGTGAACATACCACACACCCAGAAGGGAGAACAACTTGTAGCATTTGTCGTAGAAACACACCCGGATAAACTTTCACTTAATAAAAAATTGGATGATTCAGGCTTACCGCATCTATCCCAACCAGATCATTATATATCCATTGATGCCATTCCCATGCTTCCATCAGGGAAAGTGGATTATAAACGTATCAAAAAAATGGCTATAGAAAAATTTGCACAAGTTACTTGATACAAAACAAAAAACAAACAAGACGCTTTACGCAACCTCTTGTTGATAAAGATATTATATGGCAAATATGTGATGGGCTTATTTTTCCTTGCAGGCAAAAAAGTATAAAACATTTCTTTTGTAATTAGTTTATGTTAAATATGTTATGTAAAGCGTCTTGTTTCTTTTGTTTCTTTCTGTGTCCAAAATGGAAATTCCTATACTATCAAGTTACCTGATATAAAAGTAACGTTATGCTCATAAAAGAGATATTTTCTTGACAAAAAAGCAATAATGTATTACATTGTGTTACATGAAAACATCAACTTTGACAATCCGATTAGATAAAGATCTCGAGAACATGTTGTCCAAAGCCAGCAAGAAGAGCGGTAAAAACAGAAGCGAAATAGCTCGTGAGGCGTTACGCCGTCAATTGCGAATTAGCCAATTCGAAGCTCTTCGAAAAAGAATTATGCCTTTTGCAGAAGCTCGGGGATTTTTAACAGATGACGACGTTTTCTCCAAGGTCTCATGAAAGTTTTTCTAGACACCAATGTCCTTGCCAGCGCAATAGCAACCCGTGGAATTTGCACAGATGTTCTCAGAGAAGTTCTAACATCCCATGAGCTTATTATCTCAGCTCACCTTCTTAAAGAACTCAGACAGGTTCTACAGCGAAAATTTAGAGTGCCAGCTTCTCTCACTGTTGAATTTCTTAATCTGCTTCAACAAGATACAATTGTAGCAAAGCCCGTCAATCTACCAGATGTAAACATCAAAGACGAAGATGACTTGTTAATTTTGGCATCTGCTCTGAAAGCCAACGCTGATCTATTAGTTACAGGCGATAAGGAATTGCTTGCTTTAGGTAAAGTTGGAAATTTGGAGATTGTTTCTCCGAGATCATTTTGGGAAAGACTCAAAGCATAACAAGGGTAGTTGAGGACACATCTCATATTTCAATGCGAGTAGTGAAATTAGTTGCTTTATTTATTGTTATCATTTTTGCCTTATGTTTTTTTATGCTTCGAATTTCAGGTAAATCATATCGTGGTTCAGTACCTCCATTAACAGAAGAACAAAAAAAAATACGTAATCAACTGCGAAAAGATGTGGCTGAATTGGCAGAGGAGATAGGCGATAGGAACGTAAGAACTGAATATTATAATCTCTGTAGAGCAGCGGATTTTATTGAAGGATCTTTAGTGGAAGCTGATTATAGGGTTTTTCGACAGGATTACGAATTGAGTTTGTATAGTCTCAAAGGACGAAAGTGTTGCAATCTGGAAATAGAGATTACGGGCTCGGAAAAACCAGACGAAATTGTCGTAATAGGTGCACATTATGATTCACTTGAAGGTACACCGGGAGCCAATGATAATGCCTCAGGTGTGGCTGCTCTTTTAGCGCTCGCACGCGAATTTGCTGGTAAAAAAACCGTACGCACTCTCAGATTTGTCGCATTTGCGAATGAGGAACCTCCTTATTTTCAGAGCGAGGATATGGGGAGTTATGTTTATGCCAGGAGATGTCGTGAGCGTAACGAAAATATCGTAGCCATGCTCAGTTTGGAAACCATCGGTTATTATACAGATAAGGAAGGAAGTCAGAATTACCCTTTAGGAGTATTGGGTCTGGTGTATCCGACTACTGGAAATTTTATTTCATTTGTTGGCAATATAAAATCACGTAAAGTGGTGAGGGATGTTACGGGTTTGTTTCGTCGTTATGCGAAATTCCCTTCCGAGGCTGCCTTTTTACCGGAGCATATAGTTGGCGTGGGATGGTCGGATCAATGGGCTTTCTGGCGTAACGGATATCCAGGTGTGATGGTTACAGATACAGCTCCTTTCCGATATCCTCATTATCATACCCATGAAGATACTCCTGAGAAGATTGATTATGCTCGTCTTGCCTATGTGGTTAGCATGCTGGCAAAGGTTGTGTCAGGACTCGTAGGATTGAAATCGAAAGAGTAAGAGGTCGGGTCTTGCAATATTACAAATAATTAACCAACACTTGACAAATAATTTTAATTGTATTATTTATGAATTCCGTATTCAATATTTGACTTACGTCTCGGAAATTCTACAAAATGATATTATCTTATAAAAAATTTCAAAATCTGAATACTTACCTGTCCGCCAAGTCATATGGGCGGATGTATCTGGATCGAGTTTCTTTGGGTCAATATTCATAAAATTCCCATGAATATTTTGCGAAGCAAATGCAAGAAGTTAGCGACCGAAGGGAGCTAAGTTCATAGTATGAGGAATTTCCATTTTAAGTCTTTTGGAGTTAAGGCCTTAGACTTTTATTCTTCTCGAATAATTATTTGCTTTCAAACTAGAGATTCTTCGTTCCACTTCGTTGCACTCAGAATGACATATTAGCGCACCTTGTCATTCTGAGGGAGGATACGACCGAAGAATCTAATTTATATTGATAGAGGTAAAGTAATTGGAAACACAAAATAACAGGCAAAAAAAAGATAGTGAAGGAGGCAAAGGTTCTTCAGTAGATTTTATCAGGACAATTGTCGCTGAAGATGTCAGAACGAATAAGTGGGGGGGCAAAGTAATTACGAGATTTCCTCCGGAACCGAACGGTTTTTTGCATATAGGACATGCCAAGTCATTCTGTCTGAATTTTGGCATAGCGGCTGAAAACAAAGGGGGACGATGTCATTTAAGGTATGACGATACAAATCCTATTACCGAAGAAGCCAGATATGTTGATTCTATCCAGGAAGACGTCCACTGGCTGGGTTGGGATTGGGGCGAACATATCTACTATGCTTCTGATTATTTCGAGCAGATGTATGATTACGCAGTTCAGTTAATCAAAAAGGGACTCGCGTATGTTTGTGATTTGTCTTCAGACCAGATCAGTGAATATCGTGGAACTCTGACGACTCCCGGCAAGGACAGCCCTTATCGCAACCGCAGTGTTGAAGAAAACATGGGTTTGTTCAGGCGCATGAAAGAAGGTGAATTCGAAGATGGTTCTCGTGTCCTTCGTGCCAAGATTGATATGAAGTCACCCAATCTGAATATGCGGGATCCCGTTACGTACCGCATTTTACATGCAGACCATTACCGGACTGGCAGTAAGTGGTGTATATATCCCACCTACGATTGGGCACATGGTCTGGAAGATTCTATCGAAGGAGTTACGCATTCAATCTGTACCTTAGAATTTGAGAATCACAGGCCTTTGTATGACTGGTATCTTGATAGGTTAGAAATCCATCATCCCCAGCAAATTGAGTTTGCGCGTTTGGAACTTACCCATACCGTTATGAGCAAGCGAAAACTCCTGCAGTTGGTTGATGAGGGACACGTTAAAGGTTGGGATGACCCTCGAATGCCGACAATTTGCGGCATGCGAAGGCGTGGATACAGGCCGGAAGCCATTCGCCAATTCTGCGAACGCATAGGGGTCAACAAGTTTAACAGTACCATTGATATCGCACTACTGGAACATTGTTTACGAGAAGATCTAAATAAAACATCCAATCGTGTAATGGCGGTATTAAAACCTTTAAGAGTAGTCATAGATAACTATCCTGAAAATAAGGATGAATGGCTGGACGCCGTAAATAACCCTGAAGATCCAAACGCCGGCACTAGAAAGGTTCCATTCTCAAAGGTGTTATACATCGAACAGGAGGATTTCATGGAAGACCCTCCCATGAAATTTTATCGCTTGGGACCGGGAAGAGAAGTTAGATTGCGCTATGCTTATTTTGTGACCTGTATTGATGTGGTAAAGGATGATGATGGACAGATTATCGAATTGCACTGCAGTTATGATCCGGCTACGCGCGGTGGCGATGCCCCTGACGGGCGTAAAGTCAAATCGACACTTCACTGGGTTTCTGCTTCCCATGCATTAAGGGCAGAAGTCAGATTGTATGACCATCTTTTCACAAAGGAACGACCAGAAGAGGTGAAAGAGGGAGAAGATTTCAAATCAAATCTGAACCCACAATCACTTCAGGTTCTTTCGAACTGCAAGGTAGAGCCCAGCCTGAAAGAAGTAAAACCACTTGAACGATTTCAATTTGAAAGGCTTGGTTACTTTTGCGTCGATGATGATACTACCGGGGACAAGTTTGTTTTCAATCGAACCGTAACCCTCCGTGACACCTGGGCGAAAATTCAAATGCAAAGGCAGAAACAGCAGAAATAATAAAATAGGACGGCTGCAGCTATTTTGTTGAGTGTGTCATTCTGAAGAGCCCCCACTTCTTGCTTTCGCAAGAAAGCAGTGGGGGCGACTGAAGAATCTGGATGTCTAATTTTTCAGACGTTATCGGGAATGTCATAATGAGATTCTTCATCACGGAGTTTATCCTGAGCGTCGTATTTAATTGAATACACGCATACTTTATTCTGAAGACAAACAAAAGATTCTTCACTTCGTTCAGAATGACAGGAAGCGAAGGGTTCAGAATGACAGATGAAGGACTTTCTTGACCGAAACATTTCTGTCTAATAGAAACCACAGGTTCAATCTACAAAAAATGAGCTTAGCTTAGCAAGATTGAACCTGCATAGAAAACAAAGAGGATTTGTTTGATAAGAAACTTAGGCTGGTTTTGGTAAGATTTTCAAGAAGGAGAAGATTGTCAAAATAATGGCAATCTGGATAATCCAACCAATCACACAGACGCCAACAGCACGTAACGTTCCTTTGTAATCGAGTGCTTGTCTTACCGCAATAACCATTGCCACTAACATCCATATTGTTGCAGCCGAGAAGACAAAACCCTCTATTCCCGGGATAATACCTAATACACGAATCAAGCCTGGTGAACTTGAAAATCCAATAGTCCTCAACAATTCACCAATATCAGATTTGGTTTGGGGTTCTGGTAAGAGTTTCGTACCAATCAAATAAGTAAGAAATGCCCAAATATACCATCCTACTAAGGCCGTAGCCGTTCCCAGTACAATTCCTAAGGGTCCACCTTTTGATATACTTCCCACTCCTGCTGCAACACCAGATAGCACTACAACCAGCATTGCCTGGCGCATTGCACCTTTATCAGCCTCCACTTCTTCATAGAGGTGTGCATCAAGCCTAGCAGCCCGAAAAATACGATTTATGAAATTACTCATATTTCCTCCTTACATGGCAAATCATGTCTGAGACAGACTCGCTGCGACGAGCCAGCCGCATATCAAAATAAATATCAGTTTTGATATTGTAATTTTGCAATTTTATATCGCTTGTAGTATATAAATTGTGGTTTATATCAAATTATTAGAGTTATTACCAATTAATAATGTGGCTTTCAGCCTTATTTGTTCTTGACTCTTTTCTACAGGTGGTCTCTTTCATCTCTTGAGATTAAAAACAATTTCTTATATAATATTTTATTGATTTTTGATGTAATTACCTGAAATCAAATCTCTTATTCATCGGAAGGATTTGAATGTTGATGTTAGAAACTTTTCCTGAGGAAATTGTATGTCAAATCTTTGGAAGATAGTGCAAGAGAAATATTCACCTGAATTAAACAGGAGATATGAAACTATTTTTACCCTGGCAAATGGTTATAGAGGCCTGAGGGGATTTAATGAATTCTCTCAAATTGATGAAAGGGGGAATTTTATCGCCGGAGTATTTGACAAGGCAGCCGCTCCAGTGTGTGAGCTTGTTAATTGTCCTGACCCGATTGATATCCGTTTCTTTGTTGACAATGAGGTTTGCGATTTAGATTGTTTACCGGTTAACCATTTTAAGAGATATCTGGATATTAGGGCGGGAACTCTAAATACAGAAATTGAAGTAGAGATAAAGAAAAAAAAGCTGGAGATAAAGACACAGCGGTTTGTCAGTAGGAACGATGTACACAGGTGGACTGCTGAATATTGTATCAGGCCGATAAACTTTTCCGGAAAGATTACTGTTGAGAGCATGATAGATGGAGATGTTACAAACGGTTCTTATGACCCCTCTAATAGAATAAGGCATTATCAAGTAAAAGAAAGGGTTGATTTAAAACCAGGATTAGCAATGCAGGTCTTTACTATTGATAACAATATTGAAATTGTAGAATCAAGTCTTATCACTTGTGATCGCAGTGATGAACAATTTATCAACTCAAGAAAATATAAAGAATATGGCGATGTGATAGGAGAGGTTTGTGATCTATTTGTTACAAAAGGAGAAAGCTATTCAATCTGTAAATATGGTGTCACCTTTACATCGAGAGAATGTAAAGGTAATGTTTTAAACAGTGCGAAGAATAATCTTGAGAAATTTACTGAGGATGGTTTTGAATGTGAAAAGAAATCTCATCAATCTGTGTGGGACAATATCTGGGCCATGTCAGATATTGAAATCGAAGGAGATGACAAAGCACAGCGTGGTATCCGGTATAATATATTTCAAATGTCTTCTTCCGCTTATGAGAAAGACCCTTGTGTGAGCATTGCAGCCAAGGCGTTACATGGAGAAGGGTATAAGGGACATGTATTCTGGGATACAGAGATTTATTTACTTCCATTTTTCATATATACTTATCCGGAGGTGGCCAGGGCATTGTTGTTATATCGATATAACACCCTTGCAGGTGCACGCAAAAATGCAGAACTGCATCATTGTCGCGGCGCAAGGTTTCCATGGGAATCTGCATCAGATGGTGTTGAGGAGACGCCAAAATGGAAAGCTGATTCAAAGGGTAATGTGGTAAGGATATGGACGGGTGATGAGCAATATCATATAAGCGCTGACATTGCTTACGCCTATTATGAGTATAATCGGGCTGTTAGGGATGAATTATTTTTAAAACAATATGGCGCAGAAATATTTCTAGACACAGCCTTATTCTGGCAATCGAGAGTTGAATATAATAAGGCTGAAGACAGATATGAAATTAATAAGGTTATAGGTCCAGATGAGTTTCATCTTCATGTCAATAATAATGTTTATACGAATTATCTGGCAAAGTGGAACCTGAGGAAAGCCAGCGAGATTGCCGCCTGGTTGGAAAATAAAGACAGTGAGTTTTATAAGAAATTATTAAAGAAGTTGAAGATAAGAAAAGAGGACATAGCCGGGTGGACAAAAATAACAGAAAAAATATATATCCCAATGTCAAAAAATAGTAAATTGATTGAACAGTTTGAAGGATATTTTAATCGGAAAGATTTTGTAGTATCGGAATACGAAAATAACGGTATGCCTGTCTGGCCTGAGGGAGTTGACAAAGATCACCCAGATGAAACCCAGTTATTAAAGCAACCCGATGTTGTTATGCTGCTTTTGGTTTTAGGTGAGGAGTTTGATCTTGAGACGAAAAAAACAAATTATGAATATTATGAGAAAAGATGTATGCATAAATCCTCTTTAAGTCCTTCCATGTATTCTATTATGGGTCTTAAAGTGGGAGACACGAGGAATGCCTATAAATATTTTATAAAAACAGTTTATACAGATCTGGAGGATAATCAGGGAAATGCTGCAAAGGGGCTCCATGTGGCATCTAATGGTGGTTCGTGGCAATGTGCTGTCTTTGGTTTTGGCGGAATGAGCATAGATCAGAATGAAATACTTAATTTTAATCCATGGCTGCCTGATGTTTGGAGTCGATTATCTTATAAAATAATTTGGAGGGGGTATAGGCTTAATGTAGATGTTTTTAGTGATAAAATTGTTTTTTTGAGTGAGGCGGATATTTCTATAAAAGTCTCTTTTAAAGAATACAAGATAAAAAAGAATGAAAGGAAAGAAGTTAAATTAACCGGGAAAATTAAGGAGGATTAAATGAGTATTAAAGGTGTCATTTTTGATCTAGACGGTGTCATTGTTTCTACCGATGAGTATCATTACCAGGGCTGGCAACGTTTAGCGGATGAAGAAAGAATTTATTTTGATAGAGAGATTAATGAGAGGTTGCGTGGTGTCAGCAGGATGGAAAGCCTCGAAATCATATTAGAAAAATCGGATAGGGTGTATTCCCAGGATGAAAAGATTAAACTTGCAGAAAGAAAGAATAATTACTATAGAGAACTTCTCAAGAAGATAACACCTGATGATATCTTGCCAGGGGTTAGAAATGTTCTTGAAGAATTGAAAAGACGTTCAATAAAAATTGCCATAGGTTCTTCAAGTAAAAACTCACCAACAATTTTGGAACGTATCGGACTTGACACCTGTTTTGATGCAACATCAGATGGCAATGACATTAAAAACAGTAAGCCGGATCCTGAGGTTTTTCTGATAGCAGCAAAGAGACTGTCGCTATCACCGGAAGAATGTCTTGTCGTTGAGGATGCCGGTGCTGGTGTGGAAGCTGGGATTACAAGCGGGATGCGTGTACTTGCCGTTGGTTCAGCAAAGGATGACAAACGGGCACATATTTCTGCCAAAGATATGGATTCTATTACAGTGGATGAGATGTTAGATGTTTGAGGATATAAGAAATGTATATTACTTAGAATATACAATAAAAAAAATATTGTAATTTATTCATTTAATGTTTTGTATTTCTTATCTATAGTAAAAAAATGGTAAAATATTAATAATAGTAATAATAAGTCCATTGCAACCATTATTATCTCCATATATTTTTCTTGAGGTCTTGATGTGATCAGAAAGTAACCAACAACTGATATTGGAATTGGAGCTATAAAAAATAATCTTTTGACAAGAGAGATGTATCTCCATCCATATATTTGTTTCTAAATTCTAGTAAAAATGATTCCCATCCCAATAAATCCGTTTTTTCAAAAAAACTATTTATTTTTGGTTTAATCTCTTTTTCAATATAAGAGCCAAGCACTATAATCATTTCATCATGCCAATTGTGTACAAAGGTCAAAAGGATTGAAATGAAGGGAATGATTAGTAGAAGAACCAACATTAAGAAAGTATGATTGAAATTATCTTGTGTTTTCCAGATACCCAGAATAATAGCACTAACGAGTAAAATAGTGTACCTAACAATTGTATCTTTTTCTTTTAGACGAAGATTGATTTCATTTCTAATTGCGTCATATTCCTTTAGGTAAACGTTTAAAATTGAATCTGACTGTTTTTCCAGCATTTTACTCCTTTAAATCTTTTTTTATAGCAGAATCTCTTTTAATTGTAAACTTAATAATCTTATCGGTAAGAGATTACAATAATTGCATTTGAAGAGACAGCCATTAAAGCTGCTGCCATAGGAAAGATAGTAGGTGATTATGAGAGGATATTATTCTTTTCCCATTATGCTAAAATCCTTCCCTGGGGTATAGAGGATATCAAAAGTATAATTGACCCTTTCACGGGAAGTTTTGTCAGTCCACTTCCTTTGAATCTCGTCTACCTTCGTCTTGCACTTAAGGCAGATGATTTATTTGCCACAAAAGGAGAAGAGAATGAATGCAAAGGTTTTGAGCTTATAGAAATAGGGTCTAAAAGGCTACGTAATTGCATCCAGGAGGTGTCCAAGGACGATGGAGATGGACTTAAGGAAAGATATGAGAGAGAGAGAACAGCATGGAACCTTTATTATGATATTCTTGACCGGGTTGAAAATGCCCTGAGAGAGGGAGACCAATTCGCTATAGAATTGCAAGAGAGAGCTAAAAAGCTCGTTAATAATTTCAGGGTTGTTATAGGATAGTAATGAAAATTTCATAAAATAGATTCCCACTTTCGTGGGAATGACATTGAAAGATCATTGAGCAGACTACATTTCATTTACGACAATGTCGCTTTTTTGTCATTCCCGATTGGATCGGGAATCTATAAAGTTGATGCATTTTCATAGTTTCATGGTGTTACCACCGTGACATGAATACTTTCTGATTAGATTCTAATTGAATGCTTTATTTAGTAATTATGGTAGTATAAATAATTTAAAAGAAACTAGATTTATAGATGACTATTTGTTAATATAGCAAATTCTCCTTTTATTGTTTAAATTTAAAGGTCCTATAAAAAGAGGAATAGAAATGGATAAGAAAGGTAAGGATAGGAAAGATAAAGTTATGTCATGTTCCTTTTGCGGTAGGAATTATAATGTTGTTAAGAGATTAATACAGGGTGACCGCAATGTATACATATGTAACGAATGTGTTGAAGCTTGTTACACACTTATACAGAAGGATAATAAAAGGACCTCTAAATATTTCACAAGCAAAATACCAACTCCGGCATATATAAAAGAACGTTTAGATGAATATATTATAGGTCAGGAAAAGGCAAAGAAAGTCTTGGCTGTAGCTGTTCACAATCACCATAAAAGACTGATTTCGGAAGTAACTGATGATGTAGAGCTCGAAAAGAGTAATATACTCCTTATTGGACCTACTGGTTCGGGAAAGACTTTATTAGCTCGAGTACTTGCAAAGATTCTTGATGTGCCTTTTGCCATAGCTGATGCTACTACTTTTACAGAAGCTGGTTATGTTGGTGAAGATGTGGAAAATGTGCTTTTAAGGTTGCTTAGAGATGCTGATTTTAATGTGGCTCGCGCGCAGCAAGGAATCGTGTATATAGATGAAATAGACAAGATTGCCAGAAAGGGACCAAATGCATCAATAACACGAGATGTATCTGGTGAGGGAGTACAGCAAGCACTGCTCAAGATGTTCGAGCATTCTGTAGTCAATGTGCCACCACAGGGAGGAAGAAAACATCCAGAGCAACAGTACATCCAAATGGACACTAAGGATATTCTATTTATTTGCGGTGGAACCTTTGGAGGTATAGAGAATATAATAAGAAAAAGGATTGGCAAAAAGGCAATAGGATTCGATGCAAAGGCTGATTTCGCTAGTGATAAATCAACTGGTGAAGTTTTATCTAAAGTTGAAATAAACGACTTAATTGAGTATGGTTTGATACACGAATTCATTGGCAGGCTTCACGTAATCGCAACATTAATGCCACTTAGTCAGGATGACTTGATTAAGGTTATGCTAGAGCCCAAAAATGCCATTGTTAAGCAATATCAAAAAATCTTTGAGATGGAAAGTGCAGTCTTAGAATTTCCAAGAGATACCTTGGTGGAAATAAGTAAGAAGGCTTTGAAACGTAAGACAGGGGCCAGGGCATTACGGTCAATATTTGAGGATTTCATGCTGGATGTTATGTATGATTTACCTTCAAGTGGAAGAGATTCAATTTATGTTGTTACACCTGAAGTAGTAACGGGAAAAATCCAACTTGTACCGAAGAAACTCCGCAAGAGTGCATAACGCCACATAGCCGCCCACCTGAATGGCAAAATCGGGCAGGCAAACAAGTTTGAAGTGTCTAAAGTGGCCTAAATTGCCTAAAGTTAAAAACAGGACTCTTTAATCCCCCTCTTTCCCCCTTTATAAAAGGGGGACTAAGGGGGATTGCTCACTTCAAACTTTAGGCACTTTAAACTTTTTATGAGATTAAAAACTTTGCTAAAAAAGAAGGTTTTACAGAGTAATAGTATATCACTCCACGGTAAAATCCAGTATTTATCTAATGATATGCAAAAAAGCCCCAATCTTAGGTGAAAACTTCACTATTAGCCCGGCAAAGACAACAGAAACTATAGACATTAATTTAATAAGGATATTCAGTGAAGGACCAGATGTATCTTTAAATGGATCCCCTACGGTATCTCCGACGACTGCGGCTTTGTGTGCATCAGAACCTTTACCACCGTGTTGTCCTGTTTCAATAAACTTTTTTGCATTGTCCCATGCACCGCCTGCATTTGCCATGAATATAGCCAGGAGAAATCCTGTTGACAATCCACCAGCCAGCAATCCCATACTTCCAGGAACACCTAAAACTAAGCCTACAACTATAGGAATAAATATTGCCAGTGAAGATGGAAGCAGCATTTCTTTCTGAGCGCCCTTTGTGCTTATGGCTACACATGATGCGTAATCAGGCTTGCCAGTTCCCTCCATTATACCCGTTATTTCTCTAAATTGCCTTCTTACTTCTTCAACCATCTTTCCCGCTGCCCTGCCAACTGCCTTCATAGTCAAAGCACAGAATATAAATGCCACCATAGAACCAAGGAAAAGGCCGGCAAGGACTTTAGGATTCATCAGGGTAATATGGTAATAATCCATTAAGTCAGATATTTGAAGCGCTGTGGTTTCTACTGTACGGCCAGCTATTTTAACAGCATGAACACCTGTCCTTTCCAGACCTATTTTAACCTCCTCGACATATACTGCTAATAATGCCATAGCCGTTAAAGCAGCAGAGCCAATTGCAAAACCTTTACCTGTCGCTGCTGTTGTATTTCCGAGAGAATCAAGGGCATCGGTCCTTTCTCTGACTATTGGTTCCTGTTCACTCATCTCGGCATTACCACCAGCATTGTCAGCAATAGGCCCATAAGCATCGGTTGCTAGTGTTATTCCGAGCGTTGACAACATTCCTACTGCGGCAATAGCAATACCATAAAGTCCCATAGCTGTACTTGAAAATCCACCGGCAAATACAAAACTCAACATAATAGCAATAGCAATGGTGCCTACGGGTATTATGGTTGACAACATGCCAGTAGCAACTCCATCAATGATGAGTGTAGCAGAACCTGTTTTTGCATGGTCAGCAATGCCTTGTGTAGGGCCGTGGTCAGCCGAGGTAAAGAATTCAGTCCCTTTACCTATTGTAATACCAGCGATCAAACCCGTGACTATCGAACCCCAGACTCCAAAGTGTCCAGGAAGTAAAAACTTTATAATAATTGCAGACAGTATCACGATTAAGATTGAGCTTAAGTTTACGCCTTTTCCTAAAGATTTTAAGAGTTCCTTTTGTGATGCTCCCTCTTTGGTTTTTATAATCCGGATACCAATGATTGATAGAATGATTCCTATACCTGCAATGCACATCGGCAACACAAGCCCGGCAATACCTAGCCCACAAGCAACGCCTAACGCGGCACTGGCAAGTATTGAGGCATAATAAGATTCATACAGGTCAGCACCCATCCCGGCTACATCACCCACATTGTCACCAACATTGTCAGCAATTGTAGCAGGATTCCTGGGATCATCTTCGGGGATGTTTGCCTCAACCTTTCCTACCAGGTCAGCGCCCACATCCGCGGCCTTTGTGAAAATACCTCCTCCCACCCTTGCAAAGAGAGCTTGAAAGCTTGCCCCCATACCAAAGCAGGGAAGTATTACGGCTATTTCAGTCAACGAAACATCAGTAAATTTTCGAAGTATAAAGAACCATACAGATACATCCAGAAGACCCAGTCCAACAACAATTAATCCCATCACTGCACCACTTCTAAAAGCTATCCGCAAACCCTGATCCAATGACTTCTTTGCCCCTTCAGTTGTCCTTGCACTTGCATTTGTTGCCATTTTCATTCCTAAGAATCCTGCAAGCCCTGATAAAAATCCACTTGTAAGAAAGGCAAATGGCACAAATCCAGATTGAATTTTTAATCCAAAAGACAGCATTAAAAGTGCAATAAATACAAATACAAAAAATATGGCGACAACCTTGTATTGCTGTTTTAAATATGCATAGGCCCCTTCACGGACATGGCCGGCAATATCAACCATTTTTTTGTCACCCTCGGGGTAGCCCATCACTTCTTTATAGAATTTACGAACAAAGAACAGCGCGCAAACCGCACCGAGGGGTGCAAGCCACCAAAATACGGGTATTGATCTTGATTTGTCAGATGCTACTTTTTGAACATTTTTGCTAGATTTTGATTCTACACCCGTTTGTGTAATTTTAGTTTCCTTAGAATGTTCTTTTGAAGAGGTTGCATATATCATCCCTTGCGATATAAAAGTTACAATAACAAGTGTCAAAATTACCTTAAATAATAAACTACGCTGGAAAAAATCTTTTACCATTATTTCACCTTTCTAAACTTTTTGTTCAAGTTGTAATTTCTTTTCATTAATCTTTTCTAAAAAACTTCTAGCTATTCCTTCAGGATCATCAGGATGTCTTTCTAGATAAGCATCCCACTCTTCTATAGATTTAATTGCATATTCCAAAGCTTCCTTTAATTTGCCATTTTTTTCAGCCTGTAGAGATGCACGCCACAAAATGTGGCATACTGTCCTTTCAATCACAATTCTTTTTCGAAGCATTGAATTATGATTTAAAGATCTTTTCACCCAGTAAAGCGCTTGTTCATAATTATCCTTGTCTTCTTCTTTCTTCAACTGTTCTCTGTAATAATCAGCATACCTAAAGCTTCTCGAATCAAATTTATGAAAGTATATATAACCAATCTCAAAGAGTAAATCTCCATTTGCTGGATTTTTTGAAGCTCCTTTTTCTGCAAAATTCAGTCCTGTTTTGATCCATTTCCATTTATTTTCTGGCGATTCCCACTCATGGGCAATATTATAGCACATATTCCAAGCTTGAAATATCCACACAGATGGAAAATGTGGTTGTAATTTTGTAATTAAATTATTTATGGCAAGTAGTTCATAGAACTTTCTTTCTTCATGTCTTGCAATACCCCGAATCCACAAAAAATCAACCAATACACCCCTGAAGCTACCTAGTAATGTTATTGGTATAGCTTCTAAAGGGTCAAGGTACATAGTGTCTAAATTAGAACCTTTTCTTATATGATTTATTCTAAACTGTAAAAAATACAGCCCAGAAAGCATAAATATTATTAAAAAAGATATAATTATTAATTTTGGTAATGAGAAACTTCTCATATCAATATTTCAAGCAATTTCTCTCCTTTTAAAAACCATAAATGATATGGGCAAGCAAAAAAGAGTATATAAAATCATATAACCAAAGCTTGTAAGCACTTTCTTATATGGGATATTTATACTATCTATAAAATAATTTCCAACACTGAAATTTCTAAGATCAGGTAATATATAGCTTAACGTCAGCAGAGGTTTTTTCAAAACATAATTCAGGAAAAGTACAAATATATTTGATTTCTTCATAACTGCAGATATTCCGTGTTCATGCTCTTGCGTTTCAAAAACATTAATAACTGTTGATAAATCCCGCATAAAATCAACTATGTTACCACAAAAGAAAACAAATAAACAAAAGAGAATATTAATAGGAAGGGAAAGGAATGTAGATCCTAATATTGCTATTATTACCATTAGAAAGAATTGAGATGAGATTACTGTCAACCCCTTCAAGAAATTATGTTCAAAACTATTTTCCCCAAAAAAAATCTTCAAGCTATTAGAACTCATACCAATAAAATCTCCGGAATTCTTTGGTGATACTACAATTGTTAACTCTTCACCTCCTTCTAAAAATTCACCATCTAATCTTAATAAAGCTGGTTTATTGCGAGATACTTCAATTGTTTTGGTCAATGTCTTTCCCGCATAAGGATTAATAATCTTAACATTTATTGGAATTTTCCTGGTATATCTTCTTTTACTTTCTACAAGGAAATCTGCCTCAATCTCAAGTTCATCTTGTCTATCCTTGCAATATAATCCTTCAAAATCCCATACTGAAGCTCCTTTTCCTCCACCTTCAATCCAAGAAACATTTCCAATTTCTTTTGCCGATTCTCCCGTTATTTGTAAATCACTAGGATTGAATTTTTTCCGAGCTAGAAGTTCATTACCACTTTGAGCATTTAATCTCGAGGCCGTAAATTTAATCAAGGCATAACTGGTACTACCCATTATTAATAATAATAAACCTATTATGTATATAAAACCGACAATTTTCCCGAATATTATATTAGTTCGACGAATGGGTTTTGTGGTTATCGTATAAAGTACCTTATTTTCTATATCGGTTGGAATAGACGATGCGGAGAGTAAAATCGCTGCTAGCGTTCCAAAAAAGGTGATGGAGCGGAGACACATGGATTCAACAATCTTTATTTTTTCTTTACCATCACCAACAACAGGCATGAAAATGGAACAGCAAATAGCAGTTAGACTAAGGATAATAAAAACAAATAATAACTTATTTCTAACTGCTTCTTTAAACGTTTGTTTTGCAATTACCAGAATTTGCTGCATATATTTTTAATATTTGCTCAATATCAAGTGGAGCTATGTACCCTTCCTTTCGGAAGGATTCCAGCACTAACTCTTGGAATCCCTGCGAAAGCGGGGTTGATATTCTCGCTAAACAGCATGATATTCCCCACTTGATATTGAGCAAATACGGTTTTTATAACAAATATTCTCATCATAAACCTTTCAGTTTAGTTGATGGTTTTTGCCTGCCCTGTGAGATATGAAATTATCTAACAGGGTCTGTACTAATTGTACCAGATTCGGCTTGACCAACTCCATGGCCTATTTTCTCCCTATCCTGAATGAGCCCTCTACGCTCTTGAACTATTCTTAAGAATAAACCTTCAAGTGTACTGGAGGAATTTTTGATTGAGATGATCTCGCCCCGTCTCTCTTTTATAAATGTTTCAACTTCATTTACCGCTTCACTTGATAGATTACGAATTAGTATCTCAACAACATCTTTACACGAAAGTAATTCATTAATTGCGCCGGCAATTTGTAGCTTGCCTTTATCAAGTATCGCTACTCTATCACAAATGTCCTGTACATCAGATAATAGATGAGAACACAAAAGAATTGTCTTCCCCTGCTTTTTCAACGTAAGAATTATATCCTTTGTTTCTTTTGTACCAACAGGATCAAGCCCACTAGTCGGTTCATCAAGTATAATTAATGCAGGATCATTTATCAAAGCTTGAGCAATACCAATTCTACGCAACATTCCTTTGGAATATTGCCCTAGAGGTCTTTCTCTGGCAAATTCAAGTCCCATCTGTTCAATGAGTTTGTTTATTCTAAATTTTCTTTCTTTTCTGGGTATTCTAAATAATTGACCGTAAAAATCCAATGTTTCATCTGCATTTAAAAATCTATAAAAGCACGATTCTTCTGGAAGAAAACCAATCCTGCTTTTCACAGCCACATCATTTGCTGTTTTCCCTAAAACATATGCCTTACCTTCAGTTGGGAAAATCAGTCCTAAAAGAAGCTTCAAAGTAGTTGTTTTTCCAGAACCATTAGGACCAAGTAAACCAAAGATTTCACCTTTTTGAATATCTATATTTAGTTTATCAAGGGCTAATACTTTTTTACGGCCCAAAAAACTCTTATATACCTTCGTCAGATTTTCTGTTTTTATGGCTATATTATTATCCAAATAAATTAGCTCCTTCTAGCCCGCCCGAACGACGAAGTCGGGCAGGTCGCTAATTTATACCCGTTTTACTGTGCAAAATAAAGTCTTTATATTTCAATAAGTCGCAGAGCTAAGCCAAAGCTGAGCTTAGCTTAGTCAGCTTTGTAGAATTTCCGAGGCGTTACTAAATCTCTTTCATGTTATAAAAAAGAGTGCCCACATCAAATATTTCTATTGTGATGTGGGCATCAATTTTTCGTCACGTGATGTAAATTTACATAAATTAATATGAAAGTCAAGTTAAATCTCAATATACGATTTGAAGGAATCAGAATGGTTATTTACGTTAAAAAATCCAAATTCTAAAGGTAATTTTAAGGATAATATACCTACAAAAATTAAAAATATGGGAACTTTATTAGCAACATTTTTGTATCCAAAATAAGGAGGTAAAGATTGATGAGAAAGACTCATAGCTACTTAAAAACAAATAGAAAAAAAAGAATCTTAAGAGATGCACCTAAAAGTTGTGATACTAACAAAATCAGATTTAAGAAAAAGAGATTATGCTTAAAATGCGGAAAGAAATTTCTTAGCAAAGGTCCTTATAACCGTATATGTGAAAAATGTGGTTCAATAAATGAAAGAATAGCAACGAGCACGTACTCTGTAAGTTCAAAGCCTTCAGATGAACCAAATCTTTTAGAAGACAGATTTTACGAACTTAACTAAACCAGCAACTTTCAGGCTATCCGAGAACAGTTATTTTTACTGATTTTGTATCTATAAATTCCTTATTTTTAACGCTTAATTTTCTAGATTTAAATTCTCGGATAGCCTATTTTTTCTTATCACACTTAACTTCCTGGACAAAAACTCCATTAAAGACACAACCGGCAAATCATTGGGCTTTAAGGCTTTTGTTTATTCGCATTTCATATACAAAACAACAAAAGCTAAGTCCTTTGTTTGTAATACATAACAACTCGAAAAATAGAAATATTGATTGCCAGTCAAACACCCTCCCATCTGAACCAATCCCCTTACTCTGATCATAAGCTTTCACCAATCAATCCATTACGTAATCTTTTTTTAGCATTGTGAAGTATTTATGATTCTGTTGATTTACTTCAAGATGGAAAAGACGTCAAGTTGCATGATTTGCTCTTTGAAAAATTAAAATTTGTAAATTCGTTAGGAGATACGCTCACATAGCAATCCAAATGGCTATTAAATAAGTAAAATGATCACTTTTGTAATGAAAACATGGCTATTATAATGATTTTATGCATTTATAGCCATAACATAGCCGTACTCCTCCCCATGCCTAATGTATCTTTTAACATTACAGGCTATAGCGGAAAATATTAATTGCAATCGTGTGCGAACTTCTCCCCGGTGCCGAGACTTTCTAGCGCCATGGCAACGGACAATTTCACTAACCATTGCCTCCGCACCAGCTCGAATAGCACATTTTTTTCGATAGCCCGGATCTTCCATGTATTTATGATGGCGAGAAGCGCCTGCATAAGATCTCTCATCAAGGGTTAAAGTCGCTACATTTGTTCCAATTTTTACAGGACATCTCTCTTTCAACTGACAAGCAGAACAAATTGCCACAATAAAATGGACTAGTATATTTCCTGTCATAGAGTTACGAGATTGGTCTGTAGGCGCTTGATTTGTTGGGCAGGAAATTACTGTCAATCCTTTCTTATTTTCTTCAATCTCGATTTTAAAATCTGCGACATCCAATGGACGATCTTCTGCATTAAACACCTCAAAAGATTGGGAACGACCCGAACTTGGTCCTTCAAGTAATATCTCATTAGCCTGTGAATCCTGAATGGTTTGACCATTGACAAAGCCTGCATCTCCATATTGCTCATCTGGTTTCATGTCTGACTCTTCTAGACGTTCCTGTATATTCGGTAACTCTTTGGCATCTGCGGTTGTTGATGGTGTTACTTCTACATCGGTAAGAAATTGTGTTTTGTTTGTTTCTTCACAACTTTCACTTACAAAACCTTTATGACCGCAAATGGTCTGTTTCCCTTTTTTGACATAACGGGCATCGGTGTTGTGAGGAGTAGATATTATTTCTTCTCCTTTTGGCTTGTCACGTATGATAATTTCCAGCTTTTCTCCCTCAGCTCCTTCTACTGTTTCGCATTGTTGATCAAATACGTTTACCAATGTTTTAAAGCTCTCATAATGTTTGACTTGATTATGGTTGATAAATGTTTTATATAATAAATGCATATCCTCTGCCATGAGCTTTATCTGACGTTGGGCTTTTTCACGATCTTTCTCTGTTAAATCAAAATCGTTTGCAAGATAGTCTCTGGAAAGCTCTTCAACAATGTCTTCGCATAATCCAGGTTTTTGTTTGCGTAAATTTTGGAGAAATACTCGTATCGTTTCTTTAAATAATCCATAGCGGGATAATATTTGAAGCCAACCATGTATGAAGAATGAATCGGTTCGTTGCTTCTTTAATGATGTACCGCATGCATCAGCGAACTTGACCGTCAATTCTTG
>MAYW01000046.1 GCA_001723765.1 Candidatus Scalindua rubra | reverse complement strand
CACATAAAAGACACAAAGTCACAAAGAATAATGACAGGTCAGGATCAATTAAAAAAGAAGTAGAGAGTAGAGAAAGGCGAACCTTTTTCTCTCTACTCTCTACTCTTGAAAAACATAGTCGTTGATTCAGTTGTTTATTGAACTTTGGTGCCCGCCCGGATGACCCGGTCGGACGGGAGTCATTGATGAAGGATGGTATATCCAGAATTGTCAATGGAGAAATTGAATAAATATCTTTAGCCTTAATTATTTGGTATTTTAATCTCTAAAAATCTCTGTGTTCTCTGCGCTCCGCAATGTAACTTATGGTGAAAGGTACGATTTATATTTGCATTTAAACAATGGTTAATGTAATATCAATAAAATAGGAATATTAAAAGAGTGCCTAAAATGCCTAAAGTTAAAAATGATTTAATCCTAGCCAGTCGCCTGAGGACTACCCTGAAGTATCCTACAGACCCGACTCTGGCGGGAGGCGCCCGCCCGAGGCGCCCATTGCGGCTACTTCCAGGTATGACTCAGTTGGGACGTGGACGCCTTAATTTATCATGAAAATCTGTGTTTACCCCGTTAGATATTTTACTACATTAAATAACTTCATAGATTTATCCGGATTTTCGTTATACTTGAAATCAAAGAACAATTACCTTTATCTAACAGGGTGAATCTGTGTCCAAAATGAAATTCCTATACTATTAAATTATGAGAGTTCAGGGAGAATAATATGAAGGTTGAACAGATAATGGATGTTGCCAAGAAGGTCTTACTTTCTGAAATTGTCCCCCGACTGGATCGGATCGAGGGCCGCCTTGATGAAATGAGTTGCCGTATTTCTGATCTGAATAACCGTGTTGGTAATCTTGAGAATAGATTCGACCAATTACAAAACAGTATCAATCAAAGGATAGACGGACTTCAAAAAGACATTAATAAAAGGATAGACGGGCTTCAAAAGGACATCAACCAGAGGATAGATAATCTACAGACTAGTATTGACCAGAGAATAGATAATTTAAAGATTAGTATCGACCAGAGAATAGACAAACTTAATGAACGTTTTGACAATTTAACCAAAGAAGTTGTTGTCCGAAGTGAGCTCAATCGCATGGACAAAGAGATTATAAGGATCAAAGAAAAACTAGAGCTGGTTTAAATGAGCTAGATTATCGTCCTCAAACAAATGTAGTAAAGCGTCCTACCACATATGGGTATTCCATTACGGGTCATCATGAAATAATGTTGCCATTACTCAGACTAGGCATTCTTTCAAAATTAGCTTCTAAAAGAAGCTAATTTATTACTGTATCACCCCAAGCCAGTCTCTTATTAGAAACTGTATCCTTCCTATCAATAGTGACATTCTAGCCATAACTGTATAGCCAAAGGAAGCGCCAAAGGCTATCATCAGAAACCAGACACCTATTACTGAAACCCCTCCTATAATGCCTTTATGTTCCAGAGAGAAGAAGAAATAGATCAGGACTGATACAACCCCCAGTAAAATCAAGAGTGTATTAATACCACCGAAAATACTTCCGGTGTATAACGATGCAAATGTTGGCTCAAGCTGTTTCAGGATAAAGGCATGTATAAAGTTCGGTATTGTTATTCCTGCACCTAAACCGACAACAAAAGCAAATGACCACCTGCTAAGCCACGATAGTTTCGTTGAAAACCTCAGAAGCATAAAAATGCCAAGTAAAGTGGGGATAATGACAGCATACTGAGGAGCCTTACCAGTGTCTTTAAACAACGGGACTATTAACGTTTCAAAGACATCTGGTTTGAGGATATTAAACCATGTTATGATGATCCAATATCCCATTGCAACTCCCACGAATAGGTTTTCGGCAATCTTAAATACAGGATTATCTTTATAAAGGAAACTATATATGGCAAGCGTTAATGCCACACCCGTAATTATGCCTAAACCATTCCCCCAGAAATCTAGCCTTCCTGTAGACAGATAAACTATATTTATTAAAAAAAATACTATTAGAATGAAGAACAGGATATAAACGTCTCTATTTTTATTCATATTTTAATGTATAGTCTTTCAATGTTTGTTAGATTCCCAATCAAGTTGGGAATGACAAGCCCCGAAATTGTCATTCCCGCGATTATTTCTTTCTTCCAGACATAAAGTATAATACATTTCCAAATATCACAAACAATACGACAAGCACATGCACTACACTTTGTGGAGACATGCCTGCAACGGCAGATGACTTTCGCTTTATGAGTGTCTCATATTCGGCGGCACCTTTTAATCCACTCATCAATCCATTTATCTGCTTAGCTTGTAAGAACGGATACATGTCTGGACCTATTACGGCAGTGCAGCCGGCGCCAAGATCAAAGTTATATTTTTCCTTTCCAAATGCAATCCATGCCTCAATACTTGCACCGGATGCCAAATCTATTACGTAATCAAAATCCGTCAATGATTGAACACCCTTAAGCGCTGGCAGGTCAATCGTTGCATTACCTTGAAAGTCTTTTGGGAAGGCAGAATAAATATTTTCACCCATACTTATCATAACCAACTCAAAACCGGTTTTATAACCCAGAAAAACATAATCTTCCCCACTTACCTTTCCGTATTGCTTTCCGGTATCCGTAATAGCACTATCTGCCAAACCAGTACCTCCAGGATTAAGTGTCATCCCTACAACCTTAACATCTCTTTTAAAGCAATGATGCAACAAAGCAAGCGCCATTGGCTGAAGTTCCTCCTTTGATGCTGGATCGTAATCAAAAGCTATAAGTACGTGTGACGCTTCAGAGAGAGAATCAATTTTGTCAAATATTCCCTTAACTTCTTTGGTTGCTGGTACAGGTAAATTAAATCTAATAAGTAATGGTATGGTTACTGCAATTGCAACAAACACAAATATAATGCGTCTGTCAATTTTGAGTAATCTTTCCATTAATCTCCACCCCCAAGATATGCCCTTTCAATTCCAAAGATTATCTTTAATGAAGTTGCAATAGCTCCGATTGATACACCAATCAAAATTCCCCTTTTGGCTGCCATGTTTGGTACAGACATTATCCAGTCGGCAATAGGGGGAAGATATTCCCAGATCAAGGCACCAACAGGCACACGTCCGAGCATTACGATAACGGCAGCAATTAGCAGTATCGTTGCTTCATTAGTCCGGGCTCTAAAAGTTCTATATGCAGCAGATGCCATAAAAAAAGCAAGTATTGAAAACATTGTAGCCCCTGCGGGGACCTGAACGTTGAAGTACATCCAATCAAACATAGTTCCTACCTGTTTGTCATTCCAGAAGAATTCGCCTCCATTATACAAACCAAAGATAATAGTAATTCCAGCGCCAAAAAAAACAAACATACTATAGCCCCAACCGGGAACTTTTCGTTTGATCTTGGCCCAGTGAAGGTGAAATAGGCTGTATGCACCTATGAATACAGCGAACCCTGCAATAGTAATTCCCCATCGCGTTACAACCTTCAATAGAGATTGTGATGCTTCATGTGGCACGTAATATTGAAAAGCCATCATAACACCCATAATGAATGCTATTATTAGGGGAATAGTTCTCTTTAAAAAGTTCACTTAGTTGTTGTTCCTTTCTTTACAATTATGTAAATGTAGCGGAAGGCTAAAGCCTTCCGCTACATGATTGCATCACCCCGCACTAAAAATATAACTTATAAAACCAATGCCAAATGTAGCTAAAATTGCCCCTATCACGAGTGCAGTTATTAGAATTCCTTTACCAATATCCTGGGCACGCAGACTTCCCAACAGCAGAGGTTCCCTTGATAAATACGCGCTGGCGGCGTATAGTTCTTCTCCAATCAGAGTATAATCACAGGTAGTTATAAAGAAGGGGAGTTGTGTATAAGAATCCGTTGCTGCTATCTGGATAGCACCAGTAGATGCTCCCGTTTCTGCAAGGATAAGAGATTCTGCATAAAAATATCCCATAAAGAAATTTGCCGCCGGCCTTTCACGTAACATTATTCCACTCACCGCGGCAACATAGGGGAACTGTTCTGAAGCGGCTAAAAATACATTATCTTCCACATAGGCATCAGGCCTGCCAGCTTCCAAATACGATTCCTTAACCACCTCCTGGCTTACGGACAAAACAATAGGGTCAATGTTTGAAACCTTTAGGGCTGTATCATATTCAGCAACCCTTATTGCAATCCTTCCGAGTATATTTACTGCAGCGATGGTAGAAATACTGCCCATAGCATTTAAACCATGTACAAATAGTACAGGCTTACCCATTTCTGTAGCCCTCCCCAACGCTTCGTCTATGGCATCAAGTCCACTTATCTTCCTTAGAAAAAGGTTAGGATTCCTTTTTGCACGACTAATATAATATAAGACAAGTCCGGAAAAGATTATCATTATCACAAAATTATTTAGCTTTGGCCAATTAAACCAATTTCCTTTTGGAGTAGCAGAAGCAATTTTACTTACTGCTACATTAGTAACATCTGATGTCATAAAGAGCTTAAAGAAATATTTCTTTCTTTTATCTTTACTACCAGGTATCTTGCTCAATATTTTTTCAGGATTTACTTTTACATAATGGAATTTAAAATTAGATCTGTCTTCATACATTGTATTAGAACTTATACGTAGCGCTTCCATATTGTATGGACCACTTTTGTATGTGGATACATATACAACATATTCTACATCAGATGATTCAGTAGGAGAAGATGGCCATCTAAGTGTTATACTTTTACCGTTGTCAGAAGGGGTATCAAAGGCTTGAAAATCTTTTGGAGGAATGAGCATCTTTCTTTCTACCGCAAATGTGGAAGAAGTATATGGGATTATTAAGATAGAAAAAATGAATGTAATTAATAGTTTATACATGAGTTTAAATTTATAAATATTGAGAAATTTAGGGATTCGGGAATTAAATACCTATTCTTAATTCTTTAATCTGTGTTTATCTTTGCGTCCTTTTGCGACTTTGCGGTAAATCTTTTTGATTACGTCTCAATAGCTTCAACATTTGCCCTTGGTACAACGGCAGTCTGGCCATCAGAAATTTCAACTTCTAGAACTCTGGCTTTTGCTTCCGTTTCAATCGTTTTTAATTCACTTGGTAAAGTCTTGACTTTGCCTATTTTGCCAAAATGTGGATTTCTAATTATTCGAATTAGATCGCCAACCGAAATACCACCAGACTCCTCATGTATTGAGGACTCATCTGCAGGAGTAAGTATCTGAGAATCTTTTTCTACTTTTTCTCTATTAAATGGAATTATGATTTCAGGCCTGACTACACCAGCCCTTATTTGAGTCGCTCCATTTATAGATGTTATGGAACCTTCTCTATGTTTTAGAATCTCAAATGTCTTCTGCGCCATAGTGATTTGACCAAAACCTTCAGTAATAATAATTGTAATATCAATGTCCTCTGAGCCCGTAATTGCCACTCCTAAGTCGTAACCTAACAGTTCATTAATATCCTTATCACGAATTCCACCAACTATAATACCTTTTACGCCAATGTCCAAAGCCTTCTTTACAGCATCGTAGTAGATGATTGAACCGCCGATAATTATCTTGTCTTTGTGTGTTTTCTTTAAATCTTCTGGTTTTACAATATCACCTGGTGAATTTACTACCGTCTGTAATTCCCCTGTTTCTTCTCCTCCTATGCCAAAGATTCCTTGAATAAAAGTTGCATACGTTTCTATTACGACACCTTCTTTTTCAATAACTTCTATAACACTACCATCAACGTATGCATCAATCTGAACGGGTTTTGGCAGCTCTCTCAATAATACCTGACCTGTAACGTCTGAAATACTTTCAATATTGCCAGTTATAGGTGATAGACATATAGACTTGAACATTTTGATAAAGGGTTTAGTTTCTGCTATTGGTTCGTCCTTCTGAACACTTTCGCCTTCCTTCTTTAACATATTATTGCGTATGTCTTTTGGCAAGATGCCAAGGCGATTAACTACGTTTACGGAATGAATCTTACCAGGCAGATTCGTCATGGCCACAATATCACTCGATTTAACTATATCTCCCTTTCCCACAATTACATCACCAGGAAGAGGAAGATTCCTACTTTTTCTAATTCGGATTTTCTCTGATAGCTTTAAGCCAGGGGTGTATGCATGTGTCATTTCAAATATTCTTGGTTATTAGTTTAATGAGAAATTTCAATGTTGCCCATATGTCATTCCCATGAAACCTGTCCTCGACCCTGATCGGGGAATGGGAATCTAATTGACTTTTTATGATACTTCTAGATTCCCGCTTTGCTTCGACAGGCTCAGCATGGTGAGGAGTTCGGCTGAGGCTCACTCGAAGCTTTTATCGAACCATTGCGGGAATGACAGAGACAGGTTAAGTTGTTTGGTTTTGCATCGCAAAACCAAACCTAATTTATTGTTATTTGTTTTTTGACGTACAAGGTAATTTATGTATCCATTCAATAACGCAAGAGCTTTAGATTAACTCCTTTCCCCTCCCTTGATGGGAGGGGTTTAGGGGAGGGTGATTAAGTCTGATCTTTCATCAGATACAAGTATCTCTTACCACTTCAAGTACCCCATTCATATTTGTTAAAACTTCATTGTTCCAAAACCTTAACACTTTATAACCCTGCTCTTCAAACCATTTATCTCTAATGAAATCTTTTTTCTTCTCAGCATCTGACGTATGCTGTCCTCCGTCTATTTCAATAATTACGCGTTTTTCAAAGCAAACAAAATCTACTATATAGTTGCCTATAGGCTGTTGTCTTCTAAATTTTAATCCTTCTAATTGTTTTGCTTTTATGTGGCGCCACAAGAATCTTTCTGTATCTGTTGATTTTCTTCTTAGATTTCTTGCAATGTTTATAAGTTTTCTATTCAATAACCCCCACCCTACCCTCCCCCATAAAGGGGGAGGATATAAGAATAACTATTAATATTATTTCTAACAATCTATCATTTCCAGTGTTATCTGTGTCCAAAAAGGAAATTATTATACTATCAATTTAGATTCTTTATATCTGTATTTTTCCGTGTGTTTCCGTGAGAACTTCTGTTTTAGTCAGGATATGCGCCAAAAGCCATATTCCACTTCAAAATCTGCTCGGCACGAACATCTTTGCCTTTGGACGGGCTAAGTGGTCTGCCACGCGCGTCAATAACGAGACCAACCACACCACCCGTAACCTCTTTGACTATTTTTTTCCCTTTACCTTCACCAAGATCAAAATGCTTTGTTGGTGTTATTTCAACTTCTGCCTTTTCGCCTTCTTTTAAATCAAGAACTTTAAGTTCTCCATATACAAGTGAATCTTCTTTTTTTTCCCCATTCAAATATGTAATTATATAATCTAGACAACTACTCCCATATTTTCCGCTGTTAGTTAGGGAAACACACGTACCGAGATAAATTAAACAATCCTTCTCAAACACCTCAGTTGCAGCTTTTTCGTTAATTGTTGAAAGCACACCAAGATGAGGCATCATAAATATACTATCTACGGCGATCATGGTTACACCTTGGGGTTGAAATGCATCAATCATCATCATCATTGCCTGTGACCGTCTGGGAGCATGTGACAAAACACCACCACTGCCAACAATAAGATTGAGTCTATTCATATCAATAAGTGTTTCATCTTTTGCAACCTGTTCAAATGTCTCAGATATGTCTCTCTGCTTTTGGACACCCTTTAAACCAACTGCAAGTGACTTATGCTGTTCAAAGGCTAGCCTTAACGCCTCTCTTGCTATAGAGTGTTCCAACTTCAGGTCTTCGAGTAATTGAGGTATGGTGGTAGGGCGAATCATCTTGTTTTTTATTCTATTGCGAATGTCCGCTTCATCTATATCAAAAGGAAGCCACTTCATAATATTTTCAATACCCGTTTCTGCAATTACGTTTGATATACTATAGCTCATTCCTAAGTTAGCGCTTACCGTGCGATTGAAAACACCATCAAAAACCGAAAAAACGTCTGTTGTTGCCCCGCCAATGTCTACTCCGACGACATTAATGTTGTCTTTTTTAGCAATAGCCTGCATCATTTCACCAACAGCGCCTGGTGTGGGCATTATGGGGACACCTGTCCATGACATTAATTTCTTATATCCAGGTGCATGTGCCATTACGTGTTCTAAAAACAGGTTTTGAATCTCCTGCCTTGCCGGGCTGAGATTTTCCATTTCCAGTACGGGTCGCAGGTTATCTGTTATTTTTAATGCAGTTTTATCCTTTAAAACGTCCCCAATCCTATCTTGTGCATCCTTATTACCAGCATATATAACAGGTAATTGAAATGTCATACCCAGTCGTGGTTTAGGATTAGCAGCAGCAATATATTCTGCCAATTCTACGACATGCGTTACTGTTCCGCCGTCTGTTCCTCCGGAAAGCAGTATCATGTCAGGACGGAGATCCCTTATCCTCTCTATTTTCTCGTGAGGTAGACGTTTATCATTCGACGCAATTACATCCATAACTATTGCTCCAGCTCCCAATGCCGCCTTTTGAGCGCTTTGTGCAGACATTGTCTTCACTGCACCGGCAACCATCATTTGAAGCCCGCCTCCTGCACTACTTGTTGATATATATATATCAACACCTGTATTATCTTTTGATGGTGTGATAAGCCTCTCACCATCAAGTATCTTTCGACCAGATAACTCTTCAAGTTCTGCGAACGAATTAAGCACACCCCTTGTTACGTCTTCAAAGGGTGCTTCCACGGTCGTTGGGGCCTCACCTCTAAAGGTCTGTCGATATTCGTTGCCCTTTTTCTCTATGAGTATTGCCTTTGTAGTCGTACTGCCACAATCCGTAGCAACGATTACGTTAAGATCATTTGTCATTGTTTGGAAACCTTACCCACCTCGTAGGTGGGATTGGATTATGTTTATCCGTTTGCAAACAAATATTATTTTGGTGGGCAATGCCCACCCTACTTCTAAAAAATGGTGTAAACAATAGATTCCCGTTTTCACGGGAATGACAGTAAGTAATCATTGAAAAAAATACGTCTTTTTTAAGAAAACACGGCGCCCTTTGTCATTCCCACGAAAGTGGGAATCTATACGCCTTCATCGTTATGACGACACTAAAACAATTAACACTTTAAGAAAACTACAAAGAAAATTTTTTATAGACAGCTATCTTTATTTACTGCTCTTTTTCTCAATTTCATTTATAAGCAGATCTACGACCTCTCTTTTTTCCAAAATAATTGCCAATTTATCATATTCATCCCTGGAAAAAAAATTTGTAAGAATCGGCTTAAAAAAGATCATGGCCTGACTACTGATAAAGTTTAATGGTCGTACAGATTCAAGAAACATAATAGCAGGTACAGACATATTTCTCCTGACCACATAGTCCGCTAATTTTCTGATCAAGTCAATATCATTGTCTGCAAGCTTTACTCCTTCAGTTGCAAATGCATGTTTAAAACCATCAATAATCTTTCTTATCTCAACCATAATCTAGCTCCAAATCTGTAACCATTCTGCTCAACAATACATAGGACTTAATCATTAATCGAATAAAACTGTTGAGATGCATTATGCCAATACATGGCAACTGAAAGGAGGTAATTTATATTTATTTGTAGCTGTTTTGTGATAGTAGGGAATGTTATCAGAAAAATATCTTTATGTCAAAATCAAACTAATTCATACATGAACGCATTACTATGGATTGAATACTATCCTGCTACTGCCTATATTATCCTCAGCATCTACCGCATTAATCACTACAGAATGCTCTTCCGAAGAAATATAGGGGATTTTAAGCAGAAAAGATTCTTCCTTTGAATCAAAGATATTATCCTTTGGAAATGCGGTTTGCCAATCTCCTGAATTTATAGAATATTGAATGTCTGTTATATTACACATCTCATCTTTTGCAACACCAGAGATAATTAGGGTATGACCTGGTCGACCGTGCAGATCAAGCGAGTTGGGATCAATAGACGTTTTAAGGTTTAATATAGCAGGTCTTGTATTATCTACGAGAAACGTATCACTCACTTCTTCGTCTTTAAGTGCACATTCCATTGGATTATCAAGAATATCGCATGCTATGACCTTTGCCTGATAATATCCGTCAGGAATTCTATTCGTATTCCAATAGTATTCATTTTCTTCTTTAATGTTTCTCCTTAATTCCTTCCATTTGTTTTCATCCACACTCTTATATTCCAGATCAAATTGCAATCTGTCATCATTAGGGTCGTCTGCTTCCCAGGATATTAGTTTCTTGAGTTCGTGTACAACATGTACATAGTTACTTTTATTTTTTCTTGACCCTGCCAGATTGCCAGCCCGAAAGATATTGTCTGTTGAGTATTGTTTACGTTTTTGTACTGGTCGATGTGCTTGCCCGTTAGAGTATAGGGAACGGTTAGGCGAGTCATAGGAATTTAAATCATCATCAGAAAAATGTTTTGGGGTTGAAATTCCAATGCTCCTAATTATGGGTGGTTGGTTTTGTGGTAAGTAGGCAATGCTAACATTATCAAGGGCTGGTGTGGTTTCAGAATTATTAGTCGTAAGGGTAGCCCGATATTGTATGAAGCGGGCTGAAGGACTTTTTTATTTTTTCACTATTGAGTTGATATTCTTGAGACCAATCACTCCATGTAATATCTGGTTTCCTGTTATTTCCAGATCTTGTAGACAATTTGATCTCTGTTTGTGACGGCATTTTCCCTTTCCATGATATACAACCCCAAGTAGAAATATATGATGTGTCATGGACAGTGGATTCATAAGTGCCTTCATTAGAATATTCGTTTGATAATTGATAAATATTTGCATTGTTTCCGGTCACCATATATTTGCTTCCATCTTTATACAGAAGAATATCTAAAACTTGTGATTCGCAAAATTCGTAAAGCAAACTAGCTTCTTCATTATTATTAATCTTAAACAGCTTTGCCTTATTTCCCGTACCCACAAAAACATCATTGTTGCCGTCAACGGTTAGACAAAGTATAAAAGACTTTTGTACTGCAAATATTTCTCTTACTCTTCCATCTTTATCTATTCGATATACTGAATTCCTTTCCGCAGTAATAGGCTTTTCTTTGATTTCTTCTCCAACATAATCTTCTTTCGTGGAAGGTTGTTTTATGTTATTCATGTTTGTATCAGATAAAATATAGTCCAACCAGGCGGTACTTGACTCATCAGATAATTCTTCCATAAGAAGTGGTAATTGTGCTTCTGGTGGTGTGGGGGTAGGAGAATGTAACACTGGAGGTACGCCAGATGACGTTCCAGCGTATAAAATTCCATTTCTGTCTATAGCCAGGCAATGAATTTCATTTTCATCTGCATCATAAAGTACGGAAGCATTCCCATTTGTTGTTATCTTGTAAACGAGACCCTCTGGCTCACATGCTGCATAAATATTGCCGTTATCATCAACAACAAGATCCAGTATATTTGAATACGGAGAATCAAAAAAAAACTGTTGGAATACCTTCGTCTGAGATCTTATATATAATCCCGTTGTTGCCTGTGGCTGCATATAAGTTGCCATTTCCATCAAAAATTATAGCCCATACATAAGGATCAGGAAGTTCACAAAAGACCTCTCCTATACCATCAGGCGTAATTTTGTAAATTCTACCATGTGGTAATGTGCCAGCATAGATATTTCCGGCATTATCTATGGCGATGGTCTGGACGTGTAACTCTGGAGTTTTGTAAAATTCTACTATCTTCCCACCACGAATAATTTTAAATATTGAACCAGGATCACCAGTACCAGCAAATATTGAATCAATACCACCTGCTGCCAGACACCATACATATGCAGCCGGGATTTCTTTTATTCTCTGTTTATCCGGTGATAATGTGAACTGTCCTCTACCGTGTATTGATATATTCTGTAAGTTTCCTTTTGCAAAGTCTGACCTATTCGTGTTTATCCACATTTTTGTCGAAACTGCATAGATGTGCTGTATACTTGAAGATAAGAAAAAAGAAACAAACAAGATGTTAACGAATATGCAATTTCTCAATATTTTCATCATTAATTAACTCCCTTTATTTATAAACAAATTAATAGATTGTTTGCCGTTGATAAGCCATTCCGTTTGGATTCGTTTAACTATTTCACTCTGTAAGGGGGAGGCGCCACTCTGATTTGATAAGGACATTATACTTAGAAACGAATTAGGAAGTGACGGAAAGTCTTCGCCCATGTATGTTAAACCTTTTTTATTAAGTCGTATCTTTACGATTAGATTTTTGTTATTTTCTACATCTTCTATATAACTTATTAATTGTTCAAAGCTAGATGGTACCAGACGACCCGGAGCACTTGCTCTTTCCAACATCTTGCTATGATTAGCATCACATACAGTCACCTTAATACTGCTTCCATGAGTAACATCATCCGGAATCTTGATCTTCACAGGCACAGAAACATATTCCTGAGTAAAGGGTTTTAATCTGATATTTAAGAGTATCTCATCTCCGGGAGAAACCCATTTTTTACTAACTCTAATGTTCTCAATAGAAGCAGTACTTCTCGTTTCTGAAATACTTGCAACTAATTTTACAGATTTTATTTTAGTAGTTTGAAATTTATTATTGAGTAATGTCGTAATTGGTTGAACAATGTTGTAAACCGGAAACCACGTTGGTCCTGGATCATAATACACATTTTCTATTTTAACAGGTTTTTTTCTACCAGCGATATCGATATCGAGTCTTAAATCTACAGACTTTTCTCCTACAGATTTTTCAGTGGCGAGTAATGCACTCTCGATCGCCATTTGTACAAGAATTGGTGTCAAAAGTTTATCGTGAACAATTTCAAAATTGTATTTAACATTTAAAGTCCCTTTAATTTCTGTCTGGCAAGGTATCATTTGGGTGTATTCGCCGATTCTTCCCACAACGGCAGATCTTCTATCTTGTGTCACTTTCCCTATCTCTTCTCCAGGTACCGCCATCTTAACCGAACCTGATTGGCTTGCCAATATGGTATATACATGTGCCGTTGACATTGGTAGATCTGTTGTTCCAGTTTGAATTATTGGATGGCCAAAGGCGAGGATGTTATTACCGTCTCTATACGTTACAGTCCCGATTGCAGAAGCGCTCAAATCACCCCTAATTATTTCAACGGCAATAGATGCGCCTGGCACGAAGGCATTCAAATTAGTAGGTAAATCGCTACCGCCTCTGTTACTCTGAAAAGGGAACCAACCAAGCTTACTGAAAAGAGGACTCATCCTCTTTAGGCTTCTATAATCATATCCTGAGACAATCAACGGTGTTTGAATGGGTACAAGATCAATCACAAATGGCTGTTGGAAATTAGTGTTTTTAGATAATTTGTCTTCATGTAATATTCCTTGCGATCTTAATTTGTTTATAACTTTTGGATCCTGTGTGTTTAATGATGCGCTCCATGTGTTATCATTTTCGGCAAAAGTGGTCTCTTTGACTTGTGAATCAATTTCAAGTACTTTCATCATTGTACTTATTGGAGTCACTCCAGCGATTGCTTCCTTAGCAAAGCTCCATCCGTGAGACACAGCGCCTATTAGTTTATTGTTAATAAAAACAGGGCTACCACTCATTCCTGCTATAATACCAGTTTTGTTTAAAGGGCCACCCGTCATCTTTACGAGTATCATGTCGTTCATTGCTTCCCAATTTTTTAAAACTCCAAGGACTTCTATGTTGAATACCTCAATTCTCTTTCCAGAAAATACTGTTTTCCCATAACCCTTCATACCTGGTGTGATTTCATCAACACCCATTACCTCAACTGCAATAGCAATATGTGGTGAAAGTATTAATACTGCATGAAGGAAAACAATTAATTTGAGGATAAATAAGAATAATATTTTTTTTGTACTTCTCATTCTCGCTCCCTTATGTCATTCCCGCGAAGGCGGGAATCTATTTTACTATATTTTCGTACAAGATTATAGATTCAAATCTATCAGCTTGTTATTTCCTTGTCAAGGTGAAAAGGATTGTCGCAAAGTTCTATTGGTACAATTATAATAAATATTGATATTATGCTTTGATGGTGATATATTTAAAAAAAGTAATTAAGTCTTTAATTTGTCCCTGAAAAACTGTAATAAGACTTGACATAAAATTATAATTTATTCGAAAGTTGAAGCTCATGACCGCTAAAATTTTAATTGTAAAGAATTCAGTTCTATACCAGGAAAATATTAGAAATGCTGCTCAGGCATTACTCTCTGGTAAGATAGTAGCATTCCCAACCGAAACTGTATATGGTTTAGGTGTAAATGCTAACGACTATACTGCCATAGATAATTTATATAGTTTAAAGCAAAGGCCTGAGAACAAAAAATTATCTATCATGATAGCAGAGCCAGACGATGTAACAAAATACGTAAAAGATGTACCACCAATTGCTAAAAAATTGATAGAATCTTTCTGGCCAGGGCCTTTAACTATGGTTTTTGTGCTTTCTGACAATAACACAGTGGGTATTAGAAATTCAAGTAATCATGTTGTTAGAGACCTTATTAAGTGCGCTAATGTAGATATAGCTTCGTCAAGCGCAAATATTACCGGAAGGCCACCTGCAACAGATGCGCAACAAGTAATTAGCGACTTTGGCGACAAGATCGATATAGTTCTTGATGATGGACAGGCAGAGGCAGGTAAACCTTCTACTGTAGTAAAAATATTGGATAATACGTTCGAAATCATTCGCCATGGTGTAATTGAAGAAGAAAGACTTAATAGGTGTTTAAATGAAGATTGCCTTAGCATCAGATCATAGAGGATTTGAATTTAAAAATATAATTGCTAATTTTCTTTCAAATATGGGTCACGAAACCGTTGATTTTGGAACTAAAAAAGGCGATAACTCTGTAGACTATCCAGACTATGGGCTTCAGGCTGCCAAAGCAGTTGGCAGTGGTGAGTGCGAGCGGGCTATTTTAGTCTGCGGGACAGGAATAGGCATGTCACTTGTCGCAAATAAAGTAAAAGGCGTACGGGCTACGGTATGTCACGATTTATACACAGTTGAGATGAGCAGAAGGCATAATGATTCTAATGTATTATGTTTGGGGGCAGACACAGTAGATCATAATTTGTTAGAAAAAAAGATAAAATTATTTGTAGAAACACTTTTTGAAGGCGGCAGGCACGCCAGACGTGTTGGAAAGATTATGGATGCTGAATCTGGTTAATTGAAACGTAGCGGACGAAAATCCTAGATTCCCTGTCTGCCCTATACCATGACGATATAGGGTCTGCTTACCATAGGGCATATCACGGGAATGACAATACAGGCGTTTGTGTGGTAATGACAGATAAGTGCTTTACGTTATTTTATGTCTACTTATTTATAACATCCACTATACTATATATGGTTATTTTGAAACAACAACTTGTGCTATTCTTAGTTGTCAGTAATAATTTGTAGTATTGTCCATATGCTTAAATGAGTATAATTACAAATCAAGGTGTGACCATAAAACACCATAAAATCCCCATGATTGCCGTAATAATCTTTCTTAACAAAAACTAATGTCAAAATTGGATTAAAGCCCTTTCTCGAGATTATTTAATTATTTCTTTATTACTGAGCATATACAACAAACACTATTTATTCGCACTTCGTTTTTTTTGACTTACCTCTTGGCAAAACGCTTAATATTCTACTACCCCCTTTTTGCCCAACTTTGCGATAAACACCATTGTTCCCATAGATGCATTATCAATATATATTTTCTTATATTACTTCAATATTAATTTTTCTATCTCATACAAAATTTCTTTCAAATAAGGCTCTTTTGAAGCTACTACCTTTTTACTACCCAAATGTTTGTGATGTGGGAATGTTTCAATATTTATATAATGGGGAGCTATGTCATACCTGAAAATTAGTGACCTACTATTATCTTCATAATGATTAGCAAACTTCTGCCTCAGATAAATCTTTAGATGTAAAATGAGGCCTTAAAATAAGTTTAGGAGAAAATCTGATATATTGTTGAATTCTTGTTGTATTTTGTTTTAATACTCACTTTGGCTAAAAAAACGATTACTTATTATCCATTTTGATATGACATTTTTGATTACAGCAAAAGACGTACAATCTGTGCTGACATATCCGCTTTCTTTGAAAACAGTTGAGGCTGCGTTCAAAGCTTTCGGCCAGGGCAAAGCTTACTTGCCTCCAAAGTCATACTTGACATTCAAAGATGGCGACCTGCGTTCGATGCCGGCTTACATTAACGCTCCAGGTATGAATATTGCCGGAATTAAATCAGTTAATGTCCATCCTGACAATCATAAGAAATTCGGCTTGCCAACCGTTACAGCCACTATTCTCTTAACAGACCCAAGGAATGGGTTTAATGTTGCTGTATTGGATGGTACGCATATTACTAACATGCGCACTGGCGCATCAGGCGGTGTGGCAACGAAGTACTTGTCTAGAAAGAACAGCAAAGTTATGGCTTTGATTGGTGCAGGCGCGCAAGCCTGCACTCAATTACATCATATCATGCTTACAAGAAAACTTAAAGAAGTCCGTGTACACTCACGTTCCGAAAAGTCCATGATTAAATTCTGCATGAAGATGTCTAAGGAATATCCTAAAGTTACTTTTCTTCCAGAACCTGACGGCAAAAAAGCCTGCTGTGGTGCGGATATTATTACTACAACCACACCTGTCAGAAAACCAATTATCAAGAAATCATGGATCAATACAGGTACGCACATTAATGGTATTGGCGCTGATTCTGCAGGAAAGCAGGAGATGGAAACAACTCTAACTAAATCTTGTAAGATTGTTATAGACGAATGGCAGCAGGCCTCTCACTCCGGAGAAATCAATGTTCCATTTTCCATGGGCAAACTAAAGAAGAAGGACATTTACGCAGAACTTGGAAAAATTGTTGCCGGTAAGAAAGAAGGTAGAACATCAGATGATGAAATCACTTTATTTGATTCAACCGGTTTAGCTATCCAGGATGTTTCTACAGCGTATGTTGTGTATCAAGCGCTTATAAAGAAACAAAAGAAACCAAGACATATCAAGCTGTTCTAATAAATAATGGAAATTGAAATACACAATATCGGCGACAACATTGGGCCAGAGAAAATCATGTTGTTACGCCAGCCACGTGTAGGTCTTGAAGCCGTCGTAGTTGTTGATAACGTCGCCTGTGGACCTGCAATTGGAGGCGTACGCATGGCGCCGGATTTAACTATAGATGAGATATATCGGCTCTCTCGCGCTATGACACTAAAGAGTGCGGCGGCAGGTCTCCCACATGGAGGGGCAAAATCAGGGATCATCAACGATCCTGCTTGCAGTTTTGAACAAAAGGAAATACTGATGCGCACTTTTGCCCGTATGATCAGAGAGCTTACAGAATACATCCCCGGGCCGGATATGGGAACAAACGAAGAGTGCATGGCCTGGGTTAAGGATGAAACTGGCAGAGCGATAGGTCTCCCAAGGGTACTGGGTGGTATACCATTAGACGAGATAGGTGCTACAGGCTTTGGAGTAGCTATAACTGCTGAAGTAGCTGCTCCGGAAGCAGGAATTTCTCTTAAAGGAAGTCAACTTGCCGTGCAGGGATTTGGCGCAGTGGGCAGGCATGCCGCTAACTTTCTTGTCAAACAAGGTGCAATACTGGTTGCTGTTTCCGATAGTCGAGGTGCAATCCAAAACCACAACGGCCTGGACATAGACGCACTAATCAAGCACAAGAAGGAAGGCTCTCCAGTACACACTTTTCCTGGCGGCCAGGCAATAGACCGTGAAGAACTTGTAGGTATAAAATGTGATATTTGGATTCCGGCAGCACGACCCGATGCACTGACAGAAAACAACATAGACCAACTCAAGGCAAAGCTGGTTATTCATGGAGCCAACATACCCGCCACCGAAACTGCTGAAAAACTGATGCACAAAAAGGGAATTCTAAATATCCCTGACTTTATCGCCAACGCGGGTGGAGTCATTTGTGCAGCCGTAGAATTCCGCGGAGGGTCTGAAAGTCAGGTTATGAAGACGATTGAAGAAAAGATCCGCATCAATACTCTTGAGACATTGGAAAGATCAAAGAGGGAAAATTTGCTACCCAGAGAGGCTGCCGTAAGAATGGCATACAGTCGCATCAAGAAAGCAATGACTTACCGTGGTACCTGATTGGTAAGTTTTAAAGATTCTCCTCACCACAAAAACAAGCATGAGAAGATGTTTACTTCTCAATAATTCGCTATTTATCGAATATGTTTATCCAAGGTCCATTCTTCCTGGTAATTAACACAATATCCTTAGAAAGAAACTACACATCCTTACCTGCTCTGTAAGTAAACTAATCTATTATTGGTGGATTCGCTTCACGCCTGAAAGACGAGTCGGGCAGGCGCTTAATCCACCTTTATTAGACGTATAAAAACAAATAAGATGTCTCAGAAAAAAGTTAGACAATTATAGACTAAGGTGGTAACCTTAATAAAATAAAATGAACCGTATTTGTTGAATCTATAGATGTGGAATGAGACCTAGATGAATATAATTAAGGACAATTTTCACAATTTATTACAATAATATAAATTTCCAAGACTTCATTGACGATTAAAACAAAATTTAGTAAATTTATAAATAAATACAATTTTGAGGTAAAATCATGACTAAACTTTTGTCAAAAGCTTTTGAAAAAGCGAAAAATTTACCAGAAAACATCCAGGATGAAATTGCAAAAAATTTATTGGAAGATATTGAGGGAGAACTTAAATGGAATGATACATTAAAGAAATCTAAGGAAAAACTAGAAAAAATGGCGAGCAAGGCATTGGAAAATTTTAGAGCAGGTCGTACCCACAAAAAAGGATTTGATGAATTGTGATATCCCATTTAGATGATGACTTTATCCGGTGTTTTCGAAAATCGCCTGATAGGATAAAACGAAAAGCCCGAAAGAATTATAAACTTTGGAAGCAAAATCCATCTCACCACAGCTTAGAATTCAAAAAGGTTCATCAAAGAGAACCTATTTACTCAATAAGGGTTGGTATAGGATGGAGAGCATTAGGTTTAAAAGAGAATGAGGCATTTATATGGTTTTGGATTGGTTCCCATAATGATTATGAAAAACTTATTCGGCAGCTTTGATATTGCTCCACCTAGCATTTTGCTTGTGCTCATGCAGGCAGGTAAGCTGTTCGTTCATGCGAGAAATTAATGTCAATTCCGGAAGAACACATACAGAAAGTTATGGATTTATTAGTAGCATGGAATCCCTTGGGTAACATGGTGGACAGCATTAAACATTTGGACAACTACCGAGCAGAGGCAATCAAAGCAGATGAAATATAAAAATGAAACAAAAATCTGTGAGAGAATTTAAAAAGACTATAACCAATGCTGATATTTTTGTTTCAAACAAAATAAAAAAAATACACCCAGTAGTAGAAATAATATCAAAAAACCTATCAGAAATAGAACTTATAAAATTCATAAGAATTAAACCAGATTTTATACAGGCCTCTAGTGAAGTAACTGAAGGACGTATCAAAACTCCTATTACCAAACCTGACCATCCCACAGCCGTTGGGTTATCGTTAATTATTGATTTTGCTTACAATAATGTGCAATTCTATGAGATCAATTCTGCCGTTAAAGGTTATGGAAGAAAGATGGTCGATGCAGTGTTCAAATCATTACCGAACAATTGGAGTGCCGTTGTTGTCATGGATTGGAGTGATGGTTTTTGGGATAAAATGCAGAAAAGCTACAAGAACTTGGAAATAATGTAGTAAATATACTTATACATCAAAAATAACATATAATCGTTATATAAACGCAAAAGAATGCATAAAACTTCATTTTAAAAAAACGGTAGCACAGATGGTGCTCAAATAAACGTGAAACATGCAGAAGGCAAAAAAGTATTTGTTGAATCCATAGATGTAGAGTAAAAATTAAAAACAGATAAGAATATTTTAGAAATTGTTGAAATGATTGAAGGGAAATTGTCAATAAAAAAGATTCACCACCTTTTTGCTTTTATTTTATTTGTTTCTAAAATGTTATAATTTTTCTACATTTATATAGAATATTCATCAGTCAACATCGTGAGGCGATGTCTCATCAGAATCTAGAAGATCACCATCTTTAAGATCAGTTCTCTCTAACAATAAAGACAGTTTTACAAGGATTTCATCGGAATAAACTTTAAAATTCTCCCATTTTGATCCTGATGTACAGATATCCTGAGCATCGAGGACAAGTCTCCGTGCTTTATCTAGATCCTTTCTGGAAAACTCGGGTGCCTCATAATAAAGAAGGGCAAGATTATGTTTGAATACTGGGTTGTTTTTATCTCCCCTAATAGCACTTTCATAGTGCGACTGAGCACTTTTTCTATCCTCTATCACCTCTTTCAGAAAAGTTCCATACCAATTATAGGCATACCAGTTGTCCTTTTTTAAACTTATAGCTTTCTGAAAATGTTGATTACAAGTCTCTCGTCGTTGATAGCCATTCTTCAATATGAAGTCGATTTTAAACAGCGCTCTTGCTAAATTCGAGTAAAGAAGTGAAAGGACATCATTGGGATATTTCCTATATTGATCTTCATGTTGACCCAAGTGATACTCACATTCGCATTGGAGCACTTTATAACGTTCTAACAGTATATCCTCATTATCTTCAATTAGAAGTTGATGAAGATAGCAGAAAAAGGAGAGATATCCCTTGAAGAATCCATGTTGACGTCTAATAAGCCTTTTGTATTGATCAATAATAGTCCTCTCATCAGCTCCACCATCCACAAGCATGCTTTCGATCTTTTCCAGAGCCATAGAGGGTCTTAATGAATCGATGTCTGTATCACTCCATGAAACCGATAGCCATAAGTTCACTTCCGGACGTAATTTGTTGTATTCTGAATACAATACGACATCATTACCCACAGATTCCTTGAAGCTCCTGAGAGCTTTATCAGCTTCTGACCACTCACGAAGCATATGAAATAGAATGGCAGCATGGAGAATATAAAGAGGGGAGTATGTACCCTTGGCTATTTCTATAGCAACTTTTCTAACTTCATCGGTTTCTCCCAGATAATAACAGCAATATGCTCTGAGATAAATAGCTGGATTTCTAGCATGATTCCAAATCTTTAAAGATTCCTCCGCCAGTTGTTTTCCTTTTTGATATTTACCTTGACCTTGACAAATACGGAGGATACTGTTCAATACCTTACATATATCAGGGTCGGGAATGTGGCAGATAATCCCTTCTTTAATATCCTGAATAAGTACTTCTATATCAGTAAGCACTTGAAATACTTTACGGTATGTGATTATTTCGAAGAAAGTGCGATGTGACGGAATTGAAAGATCTAGCGATGTTAGCATAACGCGTAATAATCTATATTTAAAGTCATTTCTAAATCTTTGGAGTAAAGTATCAGCAACAAGTCGATTTCGAGAACTATACGATACAGTTTTTGGCCGATATATAATTTCAGCAGTTTCATTGCTAAAAGTGTCAGATTCAAAATACGCTTGATCACCGGTCAATTTCAGCAATGCCTTTTCCATGACAGAGTAAGGAACTGCTACTCCAAAGGCACTAAATAATGTAACAAAACCATAAGCACACTTTGCCTTATCACTCAAACTTTGAAACTCGTACCAAAGTATATCAACCAAATTTTGCTCTTCCTCAGTACCACGAGTAGCTTCAATCAAAGATGTTAAAAGTCCCCTCTTAGCTTTTCTTCGGAATAAGAACCAAATTGTTTCATCTGACTTGTGTTCAGGGCTAAGTGTTTCAGTAAGTAAATCAACAATTGGGATTGAAGAATCATTAAGATCATGCATCATTCTCTTGCAAAGAGTTGTCTTTCCACTTCCACGATGACCATACACAACAACAATGCAAAACTTTTTTTTGGATAGGGTACGCTTAGCTTGGGCGAGTAATTTATCTTTCCATGCATTTTGAAGGACTCCTTTTTCATCTGTCCAGGATTTTATGTATTGAGTACGAGGCACGTCCAAATTGGCTATGATATCGGCATTTTTTGCTAAGCCACCGGAGTAGAAAGCAATTGGATCACAAGGTATGCGTTCTTCTATTTCTTGCTCTTTAGCTACTGTAGGTATTTCTTTCATCTCCTCAGGAAACCATTTAGCAATAATCTGAATATGAAGTTGAGGCTTTGGTAGCTCACGAATTTCCTCGTCAGTAAGCCTCAACCCTAGTCGAGTCCAATATCGATCAAATGAATCTGATTGAAGATTCTTATGTCGAATATTATTAGTAGCAAACACTCGCCGAAATGCAGTAAGAAACTCCTGATCAGAAAACGAAGTTATGCGTTCTTTAAGTTCATAATCAAAAGATTTTAAATAAAAAAGCTTCACAATCGTTTCCACTGCAAGTCGTGGACTCATCCGGACGGCCTCTGCTAATGCTTTAGGTTTAGATCCTATAAAAAATAATGGATGAGCGTTTTGTATTCGGGATGCAAGTTGTTCAAGTAATAGTGGACTGCAATCTGCCGATAGATAAACAAACTTTTGCTTTTGAAGCTCACTTGGCATACAAGGCTCCCTCGCAATTACCAGCACAGGGAAATCTCTAAGTATAAAAGGAGAAAGAAATTTAACAAGATCTTCAGAGAAACTTCCACGATCAGGTAATTCATGTAGTATTGCGAACATTGTTACTACCATGTAGTCTATTAGACCCTTTTGTCTCAATGAAAAATTTTGTTGATAGCCTCATCAATCCTTTGAACTGCATCCCCTGGAAGGATATCCATATGTTTCTCTTTTTTCTTAAGCGTATCAGCTATGGAACTAGCTTTTTCACAGAGATCAATACTATACTCAATCAGAATTCCGTACGACGAATTGGTGTTATTCAAAAGGTACTGTAGTTCAGTGCCATCAGCACCTCCTACACTGATAAACCCTACTTTTCTGAAATCAAGATTATATCTATTGACGATCGAAACAACTTCTTTTGCCTTATCTATAGCACTAGTACTATCGGCGAAATCAAAAATCCCAGGAGATTCTATATCACCGTTGAGCGTAGTTTTAATTAAGTGATCAAGTTTTGATGTCATTATGAATACTGTACTATACGTGCTTATTTTAGCCTTTTCCTAAGAAAAAGCATCTTGTATTGATAATTAATTCGTAACTATTTTTACAGATCGTCTTCTGTTTAAAGAATCAAAGGGACAGACAATATTTATAATAGGTATCTATCCCTCTATTGATATAGTCGAAATTTTGCACTATCTTGTTCTATTTTTCTTTTTGATTAAAAAAGCAATTTATTAACATCTAATTAAATAAAAGTAAATTGCTTCTTTTTAATTTCTAAATTCCTTATCCCTTGAGTCGTTAATTTCTCATAAATAGTTTTTACTTCTTTATCTGCACGATTTTCTAGGAATCTGAGAGCCGACGTTGCCAAGTAAGCCAAGTCTTTTTCAAATGCAATCCATGACCTACCCAAGTTCTCTGCCGCTTCTCCAGTTGTGTTAGAACCTGCAAAAAAGTCTAGCACTAAATCTTTTGGTTCGGTGAGAAATTTTATAAAAAATTCTGGGAGTTGTTTTGGGAATCTTGCTGGGTGCCCTTTTACGCCTGCAATTTTACAATAACGTAAGTATTGGGAATTGCTTTCGGAATTAGGTATCTGTAAAAGATTTGGTGGAATTGCTCCTTCATTTCCGTTGGCAAATCCTTTTGAAATATCGTGTCCAGACGGCCTCTCTTTTGGAGTATAATATTTTTCGCTGTTTTTTAACAAAATCTTCATGCGTTCTGAATAAGGAACAAGCACTTTTTTAACGTCTGCTTTAGGATATTCTGTTTTTGAAAACCACCATATAGTATTGACTGCATCCTTGACTCTGATTTTTCTCTTGTTTACCCATTCTATAGGAGAAGGTAGCTTTGAGGGATTAAACCAGAAAAATTCCTCTGCCAAATGGAAACCTAGCTCTTCACAAAACTTGATAAGTATTTTGTAATTGTAAAGAGACCGTGTTGGTTGGCCTTTCTGATATGCACCCCCTAAATCAAGCACAAAACTACCATTTTCCTTAAGAACTCTTTTAACTTTTTCCGCAAAACAAGCGAGCCAATCAATATATCTTCCCTGAGACTCGTTGCCATATTCTTTTTGTCTTTGCAGAGCAAAGGGCGGAGAAGTAATTACAAGATTAACGAAATCTTTAGGTACCATGTCGAGCAATTCTAATGAATCACCCACATACGCTTTTCCATATTTTGTAATGTAAAGAGGTGTTGGCAACCTTTTCATTCCAAGAATTAATTCCTTTTTAATAAATTTCCAAATCACTTATCCAACTACTAAGAATCTTCCACAAAACTGTAACCGCGAAATACACTTCCATATCCTTCTCTTTCAATTGCTCTATTTGCGATATAAAATCTTCCTCCTTTTGATTACCAATTATCCACGCCACCCACTTTCTTGAATTCTCATCATTCATCACGGCAAGAAGATCCTTCACCAAAAAAATTTCCGCTCTTACTAAGAGCCCATGAAATACCCGCCCTAGCATCCTCGCTTCCCTTCGGGAAATACTTAATAATGTCGCTGCCGTAAAGCTCTGCAAGCCTGAAAAGGGAACGGGCAGACTCAGCCCTAATATCTAAATTTATGTCATCAAACACTGAAACCAAAGCCTCAAGGGTTTCTTTACTCTTCAACTCTCCTAAAGCCCAAGCAGCACCAGCCCGAATTTCAGAGTTCTGCTCCTTATCAAGTAAGGTTTGAATAAGCAACTTAGAAGAATGTTTGTTACGAATTTCACCAAGTATAATAACGCCCTCAAGACGGTTCTCCAAATACTCATCATTCAAAACGTCTTTAAAGAACTTCAAGCTCTCAGTAGAACCCAACTTCAGAACGCTAGCAGCAGCTTCCAAACGAATATAGATGTGATCTTTTGAATCACCCATTTTCTCAAGAAGAGTATCTACCACATCGCCAGCCTCAAAATGAGAAAGGGCTTTTGCTGCCGCATACCTATCACTCAGAGAAACACTATTAATTAACTTAATGTAGTCCCTAACTCTTTTATCCTTTGGACAAACAAATTTATTGCTAATAGGCACTACTGAGGCAATAATCTGATTCTCTTTAATACTTTCCTGCTCAGCTACTATAGGCTTCAACTTTATACCTTTCTTAGCCAGGCTCAAACTAATAACTCTACCATCTTTGTTTCTACGAAACTTGATCCTATTCTTATTAATTTCATCAATTTCTCCACCACTGCTCGCAACAGCACATGGCCAAGTAACCCTAGTCTCAAAACCTTCCTCAACCCCCTTCGGTCTCTCCATAAAAACCTTTTTGGCCTTAAACGCTTCTCGTAAATGCTTTACTTGAATATACTGCACTAAGTCAGAAGCCTTCCAATCAATAGGCCCTTCACCAATTTTCTCGCAACTAACAAGAGCAATAAAGTCATCGTCATTCAAACCAAAATCCCAACCACGGTCAGGGCTAGCAAAAGAATGAGACATGCTAATCTGAAGCTTTGTTTTAGCTCTTGATTCAACTCGCTTGCCACACTTAATACAAAGAAGGTCAGGAACCCTCAGTCTCTTAATTTTAATTCCTTTCCATATTTTAAAACTCATCGAGCCACGTTCCAACTCGATAGGGTAATAGCCCAGACGTTTCAAGTCATCAAAAACCTTCTTCGTACCTATAGCACCAATAGAAATCTTTTCAAGAAAACTTATATCAGTTTTAAGAGATCGCCGGTTAGCCACAAAATTTAGTTTCTTTCTGAAAAATATGTTCTTTTATTGTATGTTCCAAAATATTTTTCCGCAGTTACAGCTTACGCTTGTTTTTCCATTACTACCTCTATCTTGACTTACAGAAATAAGAGAGCCACATTCCGGACAAGTAAACAAGGCAAAGAGTTCTTTAAAGACATCAACTACTGGCTTGAAATCTTGCTTGCTAAAATCTACCCATTTGTTGTAATGAACATTAGCATTTATAGCCCATTGCTCAACCTGTGATTTCACAATTATTTCTTTTGCTTTTTCATCTATTTCATTCAGTTTATCAACTTTATCCTGCTGCTTCATTTTACTGAAGTTATCTTTTGCTTTTTTGAGATAAGATTTGTAGGCACCTATAGCAGCAGGCGCAAAATCACCAAGTTCCCATTGGTGATGCCCTTTATAAGGCACGTAAGCAATCAAGAAATCACAAACGTTTTCAAAGAAACATTCAGCTTCTCGTCTGAGTTTATGTGCTGCTGATGGCACATCATCTTTATCCATATTCTCATTAATACTATCCCACAAATCCTTATCAAGCTCAAATATTGGACCTGTATCAATATTCCAATTGACAAAATGAACCATATTCTTTTGAGTAACTACTCCTTCAGTTTTTAACTGTTTAGCCCATGCAGTATCATGTGTAGTAATTATAAACTGTTTATTAGGAAAAAAATCCTTAAGAAGACGACAAACAGACCTTCTATGGTTTCTGTCTATAGACATAACAACGTCATCCAAAATAATAACCTCTATTGTATCTTTGGTGAGATAATCATTAAGAGAAAAAAATAAACATAACCCCATACTATCTTGATGGCCTTCACTATGAAGCGCATGGGGAGGAAACATTCCTCTTCCATAGAAATCAACCTCAAAGTTTAAGGAAGCTCCTTCATGAGAAATTTTGGACACAAATTTTTCTTCGTCATCTGAGTGAACTGTTTGATAATATTTATCAAAATTTGACTTTACGTTGTCATAAATGCTTTCAAGGACTGAATTCCTTGCTTCCTCAAAATATTCAAGAGAAGCTTCTGCCCTCTTTTTAAAAAGCTCTGCTAATTCCTTTCCTTTTAATGAGCTCTGATAACTTCTCAATTTATCCTCCATCTTTGTAAGGGTATCCCATGCTGACTGTTGAATTGAGAGCTGATCACCGGCCTTTTTCAATTCTGCCTCTAACGGTTCAAAGAAAGTACACTCAAAAAATAATGAATTAAATAGCTCATTAATTTTTGATGTAGACCATTTCCCTTCGTAAAAAGTTTCTAAAGGATTAAGCATGATATCTGACCAAGAATTTAACAGTGACAAATATTTTTTTATTTCATCGTCAGACTTTAGACCAAATTGTTCAAATGCTTTTTCTATGTTGTTAATGTCATTCATAAGTAAGTCAACTTTATTTTTAACAAATAGTGAAAGTTCATCTATCTTTTCCTGCTTTTCTTTGGCAACATCTGTCTCTTTCTTTTTTTCTTCTAAATATGCTTTAAAATCTCCTTTTATCCATTCCCTGCCACATAAAGGACAAACATTAGTTTTGTCTACAAGACTAAGGCCAGTCTCAAATAACCTTTTGTATAAAGAATACTGCTTGAGCTTAGCCTCCTTTTGTATTTCTTCCAACGATGTTCTTATTTCTGATTCTTTAGTAATAACCTCTTCCTTTTTATTCAAAAATTCCCTCATCTCTTTTATTGTGTTCTCTATCTGTTCTTTCGTAAGTACATCTCTTTTGGCCTCAGCCAGATGAGGCTTAAGTCGCTCTTTAACTTTTTCAGGAGATAATTCTGTTATTCTATCTCCTTTCAAAACCACTCTTAACTCATTTACTTTGTTGAGAGAAGATTCTATTGAAAAAGTAGGTAAAGATAAAAGCTTGACAACCTCACTTTTTGCTATCTCAAAATTACTTTCTTTGGTCTTAAAATCATTCTCTGCCTCTTTCTTAATGGTGACGAGCATCTTTCTTAAATTCTCAATATCCATCAAATCTAATAAACTTTGAATTTCAGTAGCCCTTTTACCAGGCTCGGCAGTTATATATCTTAATATCTCTCTTCTAGACAATATATGTTGGCCTAGACCAGCAATTTCCAGATAAGCTTTAACCAAACTTTCATGATCTTCAGGTGTAACTTTTAAATCAGAAGGCTTATTTATACTTCTCTTTATCTCACACTTATTTCCGTTAACTTCTATTTTGGCAGTTACAACAGTATTTTTTAAGTTATCTCTGGAATCAACATGACATCCATGCTCTTTTAATCCTAAGCACTGCGTACCTTCACCAGTTAAACGAGCTATTTTTCCAGTAAGCAAAAAATCAACAGCATCCACAATAGCACTTTTACCTGTCCCATTCGATCCAAATACTACCACGTTCTTACCATTTGGATTTATATTGATATGTTTAATCCCGCGAATATTAGTCACTAAAAGTTCTAGAATCTTCATTTTCAACCTTTTTAAGAGAATTGACAATATCAGCTTTCTTGCGCCTATTAGCAGATATCGAATCAATCACGTCTTCAGCTACCCCTTTAAACAAATCATCTTTTTTAATCTTCTCAGCAAAACTATCGAGGATTAAATCTGAAACAGTCCTTTGAGTCATAATATACCTCTATTGTAATTACCCAATATCTTGTGGGATTTCCATTTTATTATAGAGGGGAGTTTAAGTAGGGTCAAGCACCGGTTGTCCATTTTCAATTATTTCAGCGAGGGGTGGTATTTTTTGCAGATTATAAACACGGTCCCGAACATAATCCCAAAAAGTAATTCCTTGCTTCCTGCAGGTAGCCATCAGGCTTAAAAACGTATCAGAAGCTTTAGCGCCTCGAATACTTCTAAAA
>MAYW01000045.1 GCA_001723765.1 Candidatus Scalindua rubra | reverse complement strand
CTGTGATAAAATTGAAAACTTTAAAATATGAATGATAAAGAAAACCTTGTGGAAAGTTTAACTTGTTGTAATATAATAAATTAAAATTCTGAATTAACTATCCCGAACCTGCGGAATGTAGGATACAAAGACATTAAATACAACATATTTTCGTTATAGGAAATTCTTGATAACCAATTTTGGTGAATAAGGTTAGCCATAAGTACTGAAATAAGAAAAGTAATCATATTCTAAGATGGTTCTATAACAGTAATAATATTTATATCGTCATTTGATAATTGATTTAAATCATCTTCTAAACCTCTTGGATTTCCAATTCTCCCCTCAGGATCATAAATATAACATATTAAAGTCTTGCAATCAGAATGTTGCTTATATTTTGCGATATCAATCAGCAAGTGTTCACCGATCTCTTTATCAGTAAGAGTTTTCCTTGTTTTTTTGACTTCAATAATGATTTTTTCCTTTTTTTAAGAGAAAGTCAATTCTTGATGAGCTTCCGGCATAACTTGGTACCCATTCTTCCACTCTTATATCATCAAAATAAATTTTTAATAGAGAATGTAATAAATCTTGTACATCATATTCATCTTCAATTTCTAAAGTTGGTCTATTATTAAAACGGTTTCTTAACTGTCTAGCTACAAAATGGAATTTTTTACAAATATTTAAAACAATAGAAATTTTATCTAAAACTGCCGCTCCCTCACTCGTAACATTTTCTCTTATTTCTATTTGTCTAATTAATCTTTGAGATAACTTAATAAAATTTTCAATATCAGAAATAACAGACAAACATGATAAAACATTAGCTTGATACTGAATATGTGGAGGAGTTTTTAGTCCTTGCGACATAGCAAAACTATCACGTGATATACATTGCTTTGGCATCTTAAATTTTATGATATCAACTTGAGAAATTCCCCATTTTATGTTCTCTATTTTTCCTAAAATTTCAATTTCCTTATCGAAATTTTTGTAATCTCTTATTAAAGAAAGTTCAGTACATATGTTTGATTGTAATTCTTTTGTATCATCAACTTTTTGGCTTAAAATGTCTTGTATATTTAAGAGATTCTTTCCTTTATAGTTATCATCAATAAATGATGATATATCTTCATAGCTTTTTTCTTCCCAAGTCGCTGAAATTCCGTGTATAGATCCCCATTCAGAATCAAAACTTTCATTCCATTTTGGTTTTTTATAACCCTTGTAATAAAGGTTTGAATGGAATCCTATCCAAGAACCACTCCATGACTCTTGAATTTTAATGATAATTTCAGATAATTTCTTTAAATCATCTTTGTAACTTTTAATAAGAGTAACAGAATTAGTAAATTTTCCTATTTTTAATTTTAGATTTTCCAAAACCTTTCCTACTGATTTTGTAACCATGATATGTAACTTAAGATTTGTCGCTTCGCATCGTTTCAATGGAATACATATAACATCAACGATGTTAGGGACAAGATTATCCAATTACATATTACTCGTAATATGAATTAAATATACATGATATTGAGTTTAAATGCAAAACGAAAGAATAGGTAATTTTGATTAAAAAGAAGTACGTTAGATATGATTAAATGCTTTGAAAGTATACAGAAAGCCTGAGCAACAAAAGTATTTTCATTTTTCTGGAAGGTTAAGTTATAAGCAGTGATGTACTTTTACGATATTATAATGGTATGAATGGAATATTTATGCATGATAAATAAATATTAAAAGAAATTGAAACAATCTATCTCGGCTAACGACAGGATCACTTGCGCTATGAAGCGCCAGCGGAATAGCCGTCAAGTGCATCCATTGGTTGGGCCTTCCCACGTTTGTAGAACGCCGAGTTCCAGTAACTGTAGTTGCTATCACCAGATGCTTACTCAAGATGGTCTGCATCAGCAAGGAAGTGATGATTTGACCTGCCAATGTAGCCATGCCCGTCAAGCTTGTCAGTGATAAGGGGCAGAACAGGAAGCCCCATGCGCGTAAAGGCTTCGTTTGCTGCCCGAATGACATCGTTTCGAGAGTTGTTCAATTCCTCGGCAACCCGGTGCGCATCGGGATGGTCAAACACCCATACACGGTCGCTTCCCCGGTACCGCTTGAAAACTCCACCGTCAACTGCACTGGCGAGAATCACTGTAATCTGCTCGATAATACTGGTCGCCGCTTCCAGTTGCTTCCGAGTGAAAAGATCACTGAAAGCGGACCGCGGCTTGCCACGCGCCACAACGAACCCATCCCGGGTTCTCAGGACGCCAGTGTTAAGAGCAAGGATGGTATCCTTCATCGCTCTGTCGAAGTCGGGAATGCTCGCCTCATTCTCGAACGCAAGGCGGAACGCCGGACGATCAAAGAACAAATAGACAGTGCCAAGTGCGGCTTGATCATCCAAGGTCTCTGGTGCGTTGACCATGCTATCATGGATCTCGCGTATGCGCCGCCTCGTCGCCAGGTCGAAGTAGGTGTCTGCGATGTGTTCGTACTGACTGAGGAGATTGATAAGATGCGTCTTGCCCCACCAGCGGCGTGCTTCACCAGAGTTCACCGCTGCAAGGTTTTCCTCGAACCACCGCAACTCATTCGTTGAAGGATCTATGGGGGTGATCAGCGTCCAAGATCGTGGGAAGAATTTGTAGTAAACACGGCGATACGACGACTGGATCTGCTGCCGTTGAGAAGATCCAATCCGTCTGGTGAAGTACTTGCATTGGAACACCTGACTTGGCTTCTCGATAGGCCCCACAAGTATATCTACACCTTCGTCTCCGGGATCTGGGCGCACTCTGGATACAGGCTTGTCGACGTACCGGCACTCGATCAGATTGGCGCAGAGCGACTCGAAGTTCTCCCACGCGTTCTGTTCGGGTCCACCAATGTGCAGCAAGTCAATGGTCTCTGTCATTTCAGTAAATCGCCTCCTGTTATCTCATAGATGGCCCAACAAAACGTTACAATATGTTGACAAAAAACGTTACTCTGATAAAATTTCATTATCGCCCTTTCTTAAACGCAACATACCGTCCATATATTCGTAGAGGAGAATACAGCTTGAAGTTTACAAAGATGCAAGGAATCGGTAACGACTATGTATACATTAATTGTTTTGAGGAAAACATTAAAAACCCCTCAAAACTAGCAATTGCGATAAGCGACAGACATTTTGGTGTGGGCAGTGATGGTTTAATACTAATAATGTCTTCAAAAGTTGCTGACGCAAAAATGCGTATATTTAACGCTGATGGCAGTGAAGCGCAGTTGTGCGGCAATGGCATAAGGTGTGTAGCTAAGTTTTTGTATGACAATGGGTTGATAAAGAGCCGAAGTATATCAATAGAAACACTTGCAGGATTGAAGACTACAGAATTGACTATCACAAAGGGCAAAGTCTCACAAGTAAGGGTAGATATGGGAACACCAAAGTTGCTTAGAAATGATATACCGATGTTGGGCAAGAACTCTCATGTGATAAATGAACCGCTTCAAATAGATGATATATCTTTAAATATTACATGTGTTTCGATGGGGAACCCCCACTGTATAACTTTTGTTGACGATGTCGACTCTGTACAATTAAACATCGTAGGCAAAGCAATTGAAAATCACAACCTATTTCCCGAGAGAATAAATGCTCATTTTGTACAGCTTATTTCCCCCAACAAGATCAAAATGCGGACCTGGGAAAGAGGCTCAGGCGAAACATTGGCTTGTGGCACGGGTGCTGTGGCTGTCGGTGTCGCATGTGTCCTAAATAAGCTAACGGCAAGGGTAATACATACTTTTCTCCCCGGTGGGGAATTGAAGGTGGAATGGACAAATGATAATAAAACTTACATGGCCGGTCCTGCAGGGTTTGTATTTACAGGGTGGTGGAATGAAGACAAAATCTGATGTTACATTAATAATATTTGGCAATCCTTTCAAAACATAACCATTGTATCTGTTTAGCTCCTACGAAATTAATATTGCGTTTCGACCAAAAAACCCCTCTCTTTAACATCAAACATCTAGGTTCTTAACATCCAACGCATGACTTTCTATGTATTCACGCCTTTGTTGAACATCTTTACCAGACAATATGCTGAACGTTTCGTCTGCCTTTATACCATCTTCAATTCTTACCCTTAATAGGGTTCTCGATGAAAAATTCATCGTGGTTGCTGCTAATTCTTCTGCATTCATCTCTCCAAGACCCTTATATCTCTGGATGTCAACGCCTTTCTTTCCTATCTCTTTTACCTTTGGCAAAAGCTCGCGCAGTGAAGATATCCCTATCTTGGCGCCATTATATATTAGATTAACCCTGGGCTTTTCATCCTTCCCCGATCCTTTGAAATAATATTCGACATTAAAACCTTCCTTTTCTATCATTCTCACGGTTTTTTCTATCTCTCCACTCTCATGAAACTCCAATACCCCTATTGAATCCTCACTACTCTTACATTTCTCTATATCCTCCCCTTCTATTTCAATGCCATTTCCCTTTTCCTTTTGTTGTTGCTTTATTAAGCTGTTTAATTCCTCATCGGTATAAAGATATCTTTCCTGTTCCTTGTAAACAGCCTTATATAAAGGATAGTTTCCATTATGTTTTCTTTCTAAGTAGTCTTTAAATGAAACTCCTTTCTTGCTTAACATTTTGTGGTAGCCTTCCATTTTCTCTAAAAAGCCAACAAACTTTCTCAACCTATCTCCGTCCAAATGAACATTTACTCTATCATATGCTTCAACTATAGTTTCATCCACGCCCATGTTTATTAATGACTCTTGAAGTTTTTTATCGTCGTATAGGTATTCCTGCTGCTTCTTCTTCCTCTTCACCTTGTACAGCGGCGGTTGTGCTATATATATATTGCCTCTATTAATCAAATCTGGCATCTGTCTGAAGAAAAATGTTAGGAGTAGTGTTCGAATATGCGCACCATCTACATCAGCATCCGTCATTATTATGATTTTCCCGTACCTCAACTTATCCGAATCAAATTCCCCCACGCCTATTCCCGTGCCAATTGCACTTATTAGGGTTCTTATTTCCTCATTACCAAGCATCTTTTCTACTCTAGCTTTTTCAACGTTTAGTATTACGCCTTTTAGTGGTAAGATTGCCTGATTTCTCCTGTCTCTACCTTGTTTAGCAGTTCCACCCGCAGATATTCCCTCTACTATAAACAACTCCGTAGAATCTACATCATCACTAGAACAATCTGCAAGTTTCCCTGGCAAATCTCCCCCTGTTAGGGCGCCCTTTCTCCTTGTTAATTCTCTTGCCTTTCTAGCGGCCTCCCTAGCCCGAGCGGCATCTAATGCTTTATTTACTATAGCCTTAGCTGATGTGGGGTTTTCCTCACAATATGTATTCAAATATTCGTTCGCTATTGTCTCCACTAAGCTCTGAATTTCTCTATTTCCCAATTTTGTCTTCGTTTGTCCTTCAAATTGTGGTTCAGGAACTTTAACACTGATTATAGCCGTTAACCCTTCCCTGTAGTCGTCCCCTGTTGGCGCCTTGCTGTCTTTTATGAGCCCCGATCCCCTTGCATACATATTCCATGTCCTTGTCAACGCGGTCCTGAAACCTATCAGATGCGTTCCCCCCTCCATTGTATTTACATTGTTAGCAAAGGAAAGAACGTTCTCATTGTAGCCATCGTTATACTGCATTGCACACTCTACTACTATATTCTTTTCCTCCCTCTCAAAGTGTATCACATCTCTGTGTATCAGCTCTTTCCCCTTATTTAGTTCTTTAACAAATACCTTTATTCCTCCATCATACTTAAATTGCTCCTTATTATCCGTTCTCTCATCAATAAGAGTTATACAAAGGCCTTTATTAAGAAACGCAAGCTCCCTAACTCTCTTCTTAACTACATCTAATCTAAATTCCTCATCCTCAAATATGGAGGTGTCAGGTTTAAATATGACTTTTGTTCCTCTCTTTTTGGTAGCTCCCCTTTCCTCGAGTTCCATTCTTGGCTGACCACATTCATAACGTTGCACATATACACATCCGCCTCTTCTTACCTCCACCTCTAACCACTCACTCAATGCGTTCACCACGGAAATTCCCACACCATGCAATCCCCCTGAGACCTTGTAACTCTTCCCCTCAAATTTTCCACCTGCATGTAGGGTGGTCATCACCACCTCCAAAGCAGGCTTATTCATCTCAATGTGTTTGTCTATAGGAATGCCTCTTCCATCATCCAACACCATCGCACTGCCATCGAGATTTAGTTTAACCATGATGTTCTTACAATGTCCTGCCATAGCCTCGTCCACACTATTCCCAACAACCTCCTCAAGCAGATGGTGTAATCCCTTCTGTGTGGTATCGCCAATATACATGGCCGGCCTTTTTCTTACGGCGTCAATCCCGCCTAGAACTTTTATTGACCTCGCATCATATTTCTCTAGCTCGCTCATATTTTTTATAATCCAAAATACTGCTCTAAATAACCCCTACGTAGAACCTTATCTCCGAGATATATCTCTCCTTAAACTCTTCTCGTATTAACCCGAGAATCTCCTCCTTCTTGAAAGCGGTTATATAGTGCAACCATGCCGCTGAATCCACTTTAACATAAAGTATCCCCCTCTTAACTGCTCCTGTTTCTGTATGGTCTGATATCTCCTTCCCTACAACCTTCTCCCATTTTTCTCTAATATTTCTGTTTTGTTTGCTTAATCCCTTAGCTATTCTCACTGTATCATGTACCATGTCACCCAGCCTCTTAAACTCTACTTTCCCCAAGAACTTCCTCATTTCACCTCGTCTCCACCTAAATTCATCGGCATGACTACATATATGCATCCTCCTGCTGTTTTGAACACTCCTGCCGTGCTCTGATCCTTTAACTCAAATTTTATCTCATCGGTATCAACTGTTTTCAAAAAGTCCAGTATAAATTCTGGATTTAACCCTATCTCAAGCTCACCTCCCGCATATTCTACCGGAACTACAACTTTAGACTCGCCTACATCTGGTGATATGCACTCCAACTCAAGTGTCTTACCTGAAAACTTAAACTTCAATAGCTTATATTCATCCGTTGTCATCACAGCGCCTCTACGGACTGCAGATGAAAATATTTGTTTGTCCAAAATTGCCTTTTTATCGAGGTTAGATGGTATTACTTCCTCATATTTCGGATATTGCCCTTCTATCAACTGTGAACATACAGTTGAACTCTTGGTCTTCACTAAAATTCGCTTCTCCTCTATCCTAACTTTTACAACACCATCCTGATCGCTCATTACCCTCTGCATCTGCAAAATACCCTTTATGGGAATTATACAATTCTTCGCCATACCACTAGGATTATCAATTTTCCTCTTCACCTCAGCAAGCCTTCTGCCATCATTTGCAACCATTTTTGCCTGGTTACCATCTATATCCAAGAAAACACCATTTGAACCATACCTAGCTCTCTCTCCTAAGATAATAAATGCTGTTTTTTTCATCATGTCTATTAAAACTGTTTTGTCTACTTTCACATAATCCTCATTCACGAATTGGGGTATTACTGGAAATTCTTTTTTATCCGAACATAATATCTTAAAGTAATTATCTTTCCCTTTCATCACGCATTTCAGGTCATCTCCAGTTATTTCCATATGTTCATCATTCCACTCCTTAACTATTGAAGCAATTTTCAACTCGGGTCCAACTATCTCACCTGGTTCCATAACTTCTACCGATTCTATCACATGATTTACGCTAATCTCTAAATCCGTTGCTGATAATTCTAAGGTATTATCTTTAGCTATAATCTTAACGTTTTGTAATATTGGATTTATAGTGGAACCAGAAACAACACTTTCTATAATTTGAAACCCTTTCTTTATATTTTCTTTTTTACATTTAATTTTCATTTTTGTATTTATTTGGTGTTTTATTGGGTTAATGTTTATAAGGTATGTTATATTGTTATATATTTATAGTTGTTTAAAATCTATTATAACTATTATTATTATAAACAGGATAAAAATATTATAATTATTTTACAACATATTGTAAAAAAGTAATTTATGAGAGGATTAGTCTGATGATAGGTTAATTATTGTTATTATATTTATTTGTAAGTTTATTGTAGAAAATTTTTTTTTAATTATAGCTAAGGGTTTAAAAAATTCTTTTAGAACTTAACATAATTGATAGCAGTGTTTATATATATATATCTACAATTTATCTACATATACCTAATGCTTGTGTTGTTTTGTTAACTCACTTTCTATTTTTCTTAATGTTATTGAAATGTTGCGGTCAATTTTTTTTAATTTTCTTATTTTTTTGTCTGCATGTATGACTGTGGTATGATCGCGACCACCCATGTAACCCCCGATCTCTTCTAGGGATAGGTTAGTAAGTTTACGAGCCAGATACATTGCGATTTGTCTAGGTAGTATAATAGATTTAAGTTTTCTCTTAGAATGGAGCTGTGAAAGCTGAACGCCAAAATTTTTTGTGACTGAATTTAGTATTTCTTCGATACCGATGTAATTTTTTTGTCTTGTGAAGCTCTTAATTACCTGTTTTATAAGGCTTATATCTATCTTACTCTTGCCTGGACTTAGAGACGCATGTCTGGCGATGTTTATAAGTGTACCTTCAATTTCTCTAATACTAGAAGATGCATTTACTGCTAAATAACGAACAGCTTCGTATGAAATGTTTATGTTTAATAATGCTGTCTTTTTTTGAATTATGGCAACACTAGTTTCAAAGCTTGGTGGATCAATTCTAGTCATTAAACCCCACTTAAATCTAGAGATAAGGCGATCTTCTATTGTTGGTATATCTTCGGGTGGGCAATCACTTGATAGAACGATTTGCTTTCGGCGACTGTAAAGGGCGTTAAAGGTGTGAAAAAATTCTTCTCTGGTGCTCTGAGAATTCGACAAGAAGTGGATGTCGTCTATCAATAGTACATCTATCTGTCTGTATCTTTTCCTAAAAGCATCCCAATCGCCAGATTTTATTGTAGATATGTAATGGTTAACAAAGCTTTCACATGGTAAGTATAGGGTATTGAATTGGTTTGATCGCTTCTGTATATGTAAAAGTATAGCATGTAGTAAGTGGGTTTTGCCAAGACCAACTGGACCATGTATAAATAGCGGGTTATATGCAGTTCCAGGTGCGTCGGATACTGCAAGCGCTGCGGCATGAGCGAGGCGATTACAGGGACCAACCAGGAAATTTTTAAAGTTATAATTCTTATTTATGTATGTTCGTTTCTCCACATCCGTTGGGTGTAATTTATAATGTGTGGAAGGGTCATAATCTGCAGGGTTTTTGCGATCTTTAACAATAAGTTTTAGCTTGTAGTTAGTATTTGTTACTTCATTAACTACTGATGATATAAAATCCGAGTAGTTGTCTTCTAACCATTCTTTACAATAAGTATTAGGGGCGAGTACACAGATTTCATCGACATTAAATTTAATCATACATAGACCGGCAAACCAGGTTGTGAATTGCTGTGGGGTGGTTTTTTCTCTTATCTTCTCTCGAATGAGTAGCCATGTTTGTTTCTCGCCCTTGGATAGGTGACTCATAGGGTGTATCGAATATTTTTATATAGTTTCAAAATAATTCTTTTGTTCCCAACCGGTAACCCGTGTTCTATGCTCGTTCCATTCCGTAGACTTTGCATTGGTGTGTGTTTTATAAGTATGAGGATCTAGTGTTTTCTGCATCAACTTGCTATTTCTCTGCTCTTGTATTGCCACACCTGAATTAGTTGGGATTTTAGAGGTAAGCGGTTCTTTTAAACAATGTCGTGTGATTATACCTTTATGTTTTTTAAATATCAAGTGGTAACTGGATAATTATAGTGGCGTTGGTTATTTGCAATAAAACATGTTATTCGGAATAAAATGATGGGCGAAAGTAATTAAAAATTGTTGACACTCTTGCCTGTAAATGGTATTTTTTTAGTTTTTATCCTGCATAGTAGAATCCTTTTTAAAACAGGAAAAGCGGAGAAATCATAATGCAAGAACCAAAGGAAGTCCAAGCTGAAACAACAGGCACCGAGAAAGTCGCTATTACAAAAAAGATGACTACTGGCGAGGTAACAAAAAAGTATCCAGCAACAAAGGCCGTATTTGCAAAGCACTTTGGCAAGAGCTGCTTTGACTGCCCTGCCTTCGGTACAGAGGACATAAATCTAGCATGCATGATGCACAACACCGATGTTGAAATGTTTGTTAATGAGTTAATTGAAGCTGCTCAAAATGAAATTGATTCTAAGGCATCTTAACAGACTTGAAGCCTGAAGCATTCTCTAATATCGGAGATTTAACAGACGTTTGTTGGAAGTGATATTATTTTGAATCTAATAAAATTACGGGAAAAAATTCAGTTTAACGAACAATTTCGTCCACAAATCTTGTGCGCCTCTCCAGACACGAAAGTGCCTTTGATATGTTTAGAACCAGGCCAAGAAATACCTGCACACCCTAGCGGCACCGGCATTTTTTATGTGCTAGAGGGTAAAGGGATTATGTATCTAGATGACGAAGAAATAAGTTTGTCAAAGGGTAAAGTAGTAATAGCTCCCGAAGGGGCAAAAAGGGGTATCAAGGGAGAGGAAAGATTGGTAGCAGTCGCTGTTCACATTAGTTGAGAGGATTGGAATGGGAGAATTTAAATTAGAAGACAGCATAAAATTTTCTGAAGAAAATATAGTATCAACAAACTTATACGATTCTCAGAAGGTTTGTGTCGACTTCCTTTGTATGGAGGAAGGACAATCGGCATTAGAAGATACTAAAGACCAAAAGGTAATAATCGTGATTAACTCAGGTAGTGGTTCTGTTGTTACTGATGAGGGAGAACAAGATGTAGAAGAAGGCACCTTTGTCTTGTTTGAAAGTAGTGAACCTCGTACGCTCAAGGCGAAAACAAAATTAACAGCCTTGGTGACAGCCATACCGAAAGGATAATCACACCTATTTTATTAGTGAATTAAACTTAATCTTCTTGTGGGATTCAAGCTACCAGAAGCTTTTCCAGCCTATTCATACCTTCCTTGATATTTTCCATGGAAGTAGCATAAGATATTCTGACGTGGGATTTGGAACCAAAACATTCTCCGGGCACAAAAGCCACCTTGGCTCTGTTCAGTATCAGGTTTGCCAACTCGAAAGAGTTAGTGGCATTCTGGTCTGCAATTTTTCGTCCAAAAAGATCTGATACGTTTGGAAATGCGTAGAAGGCGCCTTTTGGCAGCATGCAGCTTATTCCATCAATATTATTAAGCCTTTCCACGATGTATTGTCTTCTCTTATCAAATTCCGAGACCATTTCAGCAGTAGAGCCGCCTGCATTTAGGGCGACTACTGCAGCCTTCTGGGTAAAAGAATTTGGGCCCGAAGTTGTATGGTCCTGTAACATCGTAGCAGCTTTTATTATGTTAGATGAACAAGCAGCATAACCTAGTCGCCAGCCTGTCATTGAGTATGCTTTTGAAAATCCGTTTATGGTAATTACCTTCTCGAAGAATTCTTCACCGAATGATGCAGGGCTGGAATGCTTTACGTCATCGTATATAATTTTTTCGTATATTTCATCCGAGATGATATATAAACCTGCGTTTATTGCAAAATGGGATATCTCGCAAAGCTCCTCTTTCGTATAAACGGTACCTGTAGGATTGCAAGGACTATTTATTATGAGTATTTTTGTTTTGTTTGTTAAATTACGTTCAATATCATCTCTTACAACTTTGAAATCATTCTTGTCGCATGTCTCAATAAAGACTGGCGTGGCCCTTGCCAGAGTAACTTGTTCAGGGTAACTTAGCCAGTAAGGTGAGGGGATTAATACTTCATCTCCCTCATTACACAAGGTAAGGATACAGTTGTATATAGCCTGCTTGGCGCCGCAGGAAACCATTACTTGTTGGGGCGTGTAGCTTATCCCATTTTCTTTCCACAGCTTTTCACAGATAGCTTCTTTCAGTTCTATAATGCCTGAAGTGGGTGTATACTTTGTGAAACCGCTTTTTAAAGATTCAATCGCCGCAAACTTTATGTAATCTGGAGTATCAAAATCTGGTTCTCCTGCGCCAAAACCGATTACGTCTATGCCATCTGATTTCAGTTGTTTTACCCTACTGGTTATGGCTAATGTTGCAGAAGGTTTAAGCTTACTTATTAATTGTGATATTGTCATATTGGAGGTTTACATTGTTAATGTTTAAAAATTTTGGGTATGAAAAGATTTAGTTTATTAAAATAATTGGATGATGTCAATTTAAATTTTTCTCAGCCATAATGTTTTATAATTGACATTTTTGTATTTTAACGGTTATAATTTTTATTAGTGGCGTTATCAGGCAGTGAATCATTTTTAGGCTGTTTTTAATTTTTTTGTAGTAGATTAAATAACGCCACCCATTTCCCATACTGGGTGATATTTTTGGAAGAAGGCAACCTATATACACTATTAAATTCCCTACCACAAGCCCTCTTTATGTTGTTCTTGTTGTGTTTCTCCGCTTTTTTTTCTGCCTCTGAAACCGCTTTTTTTTCATTAACCAGAGAGGAAATTAAGAGGTTCAGCAAAAGTTATAGCAAACCGGAGAGACTAATAAAAACACTCTTAAAAACACCAAAGAACTTGTTAACAACAATTCTCCTTGGAAACATGCTAGCGAATATAGGGTTCTATTGTGTTTCTTACAGTATTGTTCAGGAGGTAGTTGCTTCTAGCACTTATGGTGGTGTTTGGAAGGCAGGTATGGTGTGTGTTTTCAGCTTACTCGCAATTATTATCATGGGAGAAGTGATTCCCAAAAACATAGCGGTAAAGATTCCTGGTCAATATTCTAAGTGGGCGGCCGTGCCTATTTGTGTTCTCGATAGAATATTCTTGCCTTTTCGCATCCCATTGACTGCTATTATTAATGCATTAAATAGGATTTTTGGGAGGAGCGAAGGTGAAGAAAGATGTGTGACCATAGACGAACTAAAGATGCTTGTAGAGTTTAGCGAAAAACAGGGGATTGTCGATAGAACAGAACGCTCGATGATACATGGTGTGTTAGATTTTAAGAGGGTACAGGTAAAAGAAATAATGCTTCCCAGGGTGGATATGTGTTTGTATGACATCGCTGATCCAGTAGAAGGTTTTGTTAAACTTGCACGGGAAACAAAACACACCAAGTTTCCCGTTTACGAAGATACGACAGATAATGTTATAGGCATAATTCATGCAAAGGATGTTTTCCTTCGCCCGCATGTTCAACTAAGGAATATTTTGAAACCAGTTCATTTTGTACCTGAATCGAAAAGAATTGAAAGCTTGTTACGGCAGTTTAGGCGTGAAGGTAGTCAGATGGCTATTGTTGTGGATGAGTATGGAGGTACGGCAGGGTTAATTACGCTTGAAGATATTATAGAAGAAATTGTTGGCGAGATTCAGGATGAGTACGAGAAACCCAAGGAAACAGTGAAGAAAGTTGGGGGAAATAAATACATACTTTCTGGTGACGTGAGTATCCGTGATTGGTCTGATACTTTTGGTGTGGAAATAGAACCAATGGGTATTGATACTATTGGGGGGTTTGTTATTTCTTTACTTGAACATATTCCTAAAAAAGGTGATTCCGTGAAGTATAAGGATTTTGTTTTTAAAGTCGAGGGCGTTAGGAAAAGGCGTATTACTTCAATATTGCAAGAAATCGTAGCAGAAAAAGAGGCTACCGAAGACAAAGATGTCTGAATTTTATCTACTAATTCTATTTATTTTATTCTCTTCGTATTTTTCCGGGATTGAGATAGCCGTTTACTGCATTAACCGTGTCAGATTGCAGTACAAGGTGGAGAGAGGGATACGGAGTGCGAGGACTATTAGACGGTTATTGGATGATCCACAGGCGTTAATAAGTACAATCTTAATCGGCAATAATATTGTGAATTATTTAGCATCAGCAACTTTTACTGTCATCGTGTCACAATATTTAACACAAACAAATCCAGAACTGATTGCAACTCTAATCTTAGCGCCAATTATGTTAGTATTTGCAGAGGTTTTGCCTAAGGATATTTGCCAAAGAAAAGCGGATACATTTCTTTACACAGCATCAACAAGCGTTAAGTTTTTTTCGCAACTTTTCCTACCATTAGTATACATTTTGAAGGGGGCGAATAAGATTCCTCAACTATTTTTCAAGAATTTACGTAGAAGGGCAAGGGTTTTTACTCCGTATAGGTTGGGCTTTTTCATAAGGGAAGGAGTAGAAGAAGGAATTATCTCTGATTATCAGGACATGATGGCAAGAAATATTATGGAACTCGGGAGTATTCCAATAAAGAATATTATGATACCAGTTAAAAAAGCGACTTTATTGTCACACGATGTAAGTACTGAACATATAAGAGCTTTGGCAAAAAATATAAGGTTTTCCAGAATTCCTGTTTATAAGGGTTCCAAAAGTAACATTATCGGGGTGATCAATTTATTCGATTTTTTGAGTGTTGGCACAGAGGAATCAAAAATAAGCGATTTCTTGAAAGACACTGAATACCTTAATACAGAAACACTTATAGATGATGCGTTGGTAAGAATGCAGAAGGAAAAACAACGGATGGTTATAGTTACCGGCAAGAATAATAAAGCAGTTGGTATCGTAACTATTAAGGACCTTGTAGAAGAGATTGTTGGAGAGCTAATGGCATGGTAAGAGTAATCTGGTTTGGAAACTTTTTTTAGTTTTTTATCTTGTTTTGATTATTTTTTTGTTTCTCTTTTTTATTTTTCTGTCTAACGTTAAATGATAACTATTTTTGGTTTTACTATCCCCAATATTTAAGGTGCAATCCTAAAAGTTTGTTGTTTACACCATTTCAAAAAGCAATTTCTTATCATCTCGTCTTAACAAAATTTAGATTCAGCACTTAGTCAAAAACAAATATTGATGTTTCACTGTTGAACCTTGATCTCCAATTCCATGCTTTTCACAATTACGTACGTCCTCATAAATGAGATTATTAACTTCGAAACCGGCTTGCCGCGCATATGGCTCAAGCTGTTTCCCCATATCTTTATGATGTGCCACTCCTAAATGAAAGACCACTATACCTCCAGGTTTGAGCATACTATAGATATTTTCAAAGATCGAAATATAAATATCCCTCCCTATCATTGACATAATTTGTATTCAATCAGAATGGATTTACATGGATATGATATAAGTTCTTTAGTTTAGTTGATCTTTATAATTCTTAATTTTTTATTTGACAGATAGATTTAAAGTTGATATTTTAATTTTTTGATTTTGTTTTAGAGATAGTCAAGAAAGTTCAGTTTAATTTTTTATTTACACATTTAGAGAATTAAGAATTCAGGTAAAAAAATTAAGCATTTAATTAATAAATAGATGGCTAAAGAAAGGAACAAAAAAGGACTGGTATTTTGTGATGAAATTGTCTAGCAAAACGGAATACGCAATACTTGCACTTTTAGAATTGGGACAGAGGTATGGCAAGGGTTTTGTTTTAAGTAGAGACATTGCAAGTTGCAGGGATATTCCTGAATCATTTATTGAACGTATACTATTAACGTTAAGAAATGGCGGTGTGATAGTTTCTGTTAGAGGGGCAAATGGAGGACATTGCCTTGCTAAAGACCCTAGTAAAATAAGTGTTAGAGAAATAATAGAGATGTTTGAGGGTTCTTTGGCTCCAATTGACTGCGTAAACGAGAGAATATCATCTCTTTCCGCATGTTGTTCGGTTGAAGCTTCATGCGTGTTGAAGGATTTATGGCAAAAGATGTATGATGCGATGTTGGCAAGTATCGTTGACATAACAATTAAGGATCTTATTACTCAGGAAAGAACACAAAAAGAGGGAGCAATGTATAATATTTGATTTTTTTTAAAATATTGTTGACTAATCTATAAACAAAGTAATGTAATTAAATTTACAGGGAAGCAAATTGGATTCATTTTATTTAACAAAGAACTATAGATTTATTATTTTGTTAGTCGCCATATTTTTGTTTGGTCTAATAATCTGTCTACCTACCCCAGAGGGACTTACAGATGATGGGAAAAAAGCATTAGCTATTTTTGCCCTCTGTGTTATTTTCTGGGTTAGCCACGTAATACCATTGATGATAACAAGTCTTCTTGCTATCATACTTTTTCCCTTAATGGGGGTTTTACCGGCGGACAAAACTTATTCCCTCTTTGGTAATCAGGCTGTTTTTTTTATTCTGGGGGCTTTTATTTTAGCATCTTCGGTTACGAGAACAGGTTTAAGTAATCGAATGGCTTTGATGTTCTTGAAATGGTTTGGTCATTCGCCGAAGGTATTGCTTCTAGGTGTTATTACGTCATCAGCGTTTTTTTCATTTTGGATGTCAGAACATGCGGTAGCCGCTATGATGTTTCCTATAATTGTGGCGATTGTTGAAAGTTTAGAATTAAAGCCCACAGAGAGCAATTATGGCAAGGCTATGTTTTTGGGGATGGCGTGGGGATGTGTTATCGGGGGGGTAGCTACGTTTTTGGGTGGTGCAAGGGCTCCTTTGGCTGTTGGTATACTTCGGGATGCCACAGGTGAGTCTATAGGCTTTATCAAATGGGCCTTGGCAACTTTACCAACTGTTATAGTAATGCTAGTCATTACGTATTGGTTGTTGATTTTGCTCTTTCCTATAGAAGTAAAAGATGTAGGAAGAGCACGAATATTCTTAATTAATAGAACCGCGTGTATAGGGAGAATGAAACGGGAAGAATGGTATATCGGTATACTTATGGTAGGAACGATTTTTTCGTGGGTATGTTTTGGAGAAAAGTTTGGACTTGCTAACATTGCGTTGGCAGCAGTAGTTATTGCATTTATTTTTAACCTGCTGCGATGGAAAGAAGTGGAGGAAGACGTTAACTGGGGTCTAATACTTATGTATGGTGGTGCAATATGTCTTGGTTTTGCTTTGGGAAAGACAGGAGCGACCCATTGGTTGGTGAATGTAACTCATTTAGGATCAATCCAATCACCGTTTATTTTAATTATGATGATATCGCTTGTTGCTATTTTTTTGACCGAAGCTATAAGCAACACGGCAGTAGTTGCACTATTGATGCCGATAACGATAGGACTTGCAATAAACTTTTCAATAAATCCCATAATTACGACATTAGCCGTAACCGTTCCATCGGGTTTAGCTTTCATTTTACCCATGGGTACCCCAGCAGTCGCCATTGCGTATTCATCAGGTTTCATTAAGCCAGGTGATGCGTTAAAGGGTGGGATGATACTGAAAATTACTGCATGGGCGTTCTTCAATATTTTTGCCTATTTTTACTGGCCAATCCTGGGTCTAGGATTGTAATTTAACTTTCATGATCATTTTTGGTCATCGCGGACCATGAAAATCGGAACTGGATTCTCTGCGATAGCAGGTCCCTTCCTTTCGGAAGGAATCCAGAAATTTTATTTTCGTGTTAAAATTATATATCTCTAAATGAAAATTCTTTTTGTTTGCCACAAAATCATGGGAAACGTTGGTTAACCGCAAATTGAGATTTGTGAAAAATGGATAAAATACTGTTAATTCTTTCGACCACAAGGAAATCAAATAAATGTGTTAAAGAGGCTGTTGACATTGCAAGTAAAGGGAATGCCGTGTTGATTATACTTTTTGTTGTAGATTATGAGGTGCCACAGAAGATATTTGACAGGTTGACAGAGGAGGGGTGGATTGGAGGAAAACCAACTGAGAACCTTTTTAACGCTGTTTTGGACGAGTACTCGGTTCAGGGGAAAGACAAGATTTTAGAGATCGAGGAAATGGCTAAAAGTAAGGGGGTTGATTACAAATCGATTGTCAGAAGGGGTAAGTTTTTAGATGTGGCTTTATCAGTTGTCGAAGCAGAGAACGTAGACTTGATTATAGTTACAAGGAGGAAACGATCTGGTTTATCAAGATATTTTTTCGGATCAGCCGTGGCTGAGCTAAAAGAAAAAGTAACGTGTGAAGTTAGGATTATAGATGAATAGCGAAAGATAAGGTTAAAAGTGCCTAAAGTTTAAAGTGAACTAAAGTTATGGATAACAAAGAGTTTTCTAAAGAACTTGAAAAGCGCACTCGGAAATTTGCAGTGAGGACAATTCGCTTATCAACATCTATTGGGAAAAAGTAAATCGTAAAAGTGATCATATTACATTAACTTTAGGCACTTTAGTTCACTTTAGACACTTCAAACTTATTTGCGGCTATGCCGCTCTATATTATGGAAGAACTTTCTACCGTAAAGTTAGAAACCGATATTTTGATTATTGGGGGCGGTGCTGCCGGATGTATGGCAGCAATTGAGGTTAAGAAACTTAATCCAGGTATTGAATGTGTTATTATGGAAAAAGCACATATTGAAAGAAGCGGCTGTCTTGCAATGGGAATCAATGCGATAAATGCTTATCTAGCTCCTGATCAAACCCCTGAAATGTATGTCAAGTATGTGAAGGATGAGTTTTTTGGAATAATTAGAGAAGACTTGGTATATTCAATTGCAAAAGGTCTTAACGAATCGATCAAACAAGTTGAAGAGCTGGGCCTTCCTATTGAAAAAGACCAATATGGTAATTATAGGAATAGAGGAGAGAGGAGTGTAAGGATTTATGGCGAGAGAATAAAACCGATTCTTGCAACTGCCGTGTATCGTGCGAATGCGAAAGTTTTAAATAGGGTAGTTACGACAAATTTTATTTTTGATGGTGAGCGAGTGAGAGGAGCCTATGGGTTTGGAATACGGGATGGCAGGTTTTATGTTATTCGTGCTAAGGCCGTAATAGTAACCACGGGTGGAGCTTCGAGGATTTATAAACCAATGAAAACTGGTGACGCGCGTAACACGACTTGGTACTGTCCATGGAATGTAGGTACAGGTTATGCCATGGGAATTCGTATTGGCGCAGAAATGACAAGCTTTGAAAACCGATTTGTTCCGTTAAGAGTTAAGGGCGTTAATGCTCCGACGGGCACGATAGGGCAGGGGTCAAATATAAAACAAAGAAATGCTCATGGCGAGGAATATCTGGAGGAACGGTATAAACATCTTGGGGGGAGAAAATGCTTGTCTCTCTATCGCTTAATGGCGACTTTACAAGAAAATAGAGCAGGCAGGGGTCCATGCTACCTGGATACCAGGGATTTGAGTATCGAGGAAGAAAAGAAACTCAAGGAAGAGTATTTAAACATGAATCCTGCTATTGTTCTTTTATGGGCAAACGATGGATATGGTCCGAGAAAACAACCTGTGGAAATTGGAGCTATGGAGCCGGTCTTAATTGGGGGACATTGTCAGGCTGGTTATTGGATTGATAGAGAAAGAAGAACGACAAAAAAAGGATTATATGCCGCTGGTGATGTAGCAGGAGGCGCCCCGAAGAAATATGTTAGTGGCGCTTGGGTTGAGGGAAAGATAGCAGCAAGAGTTGCTATTGAAGAGGTTAAGGGTGTTGAATTACCGCATATTAATGATAAAGAAGTAAATGAAGAAAAAGAAAGAATATTGTGCCATATGAATGGTAGGGGAGAAATATCTCCTGAAGAATTAGAGCAGGCTTTTCATAAGATAATGGATGAATATGCTGGTGGGGCGACAGCAGGTTACGAACTGACCGAATCTAAATTGGGTATTGCTAGAAAAAAGCTTAGGAAATTAGAGGGGAAATTACAACTTCTCCGTGCAAGACATAAACACGATCTTGTTAAGTGTTTGGAGTTGATTGACCGGTTTGATGTTGCAAAGGTTTTGATAGAACATCTTATTTACAGAAAAGAGACGCGCTGGCCGTGTTTTCAGAATCGTATTGATTTTCCAGAAAGAGACGATGCAAACTGGTTAGGGTTTGTTAACTCTGTTTATGATCCTGTGGATGACAGATTGAAAGTTATCAAGAGGGCATTAAAATAAGAAGATGGGTATCTTTATAAATAAAAAAGTATGTAATGGATGTGGTAAGCTTAAAGAAGCGCTTTGTGAAAGGATTTGCCCTGGTGATTTATTATTCCGTAATGAGATGCATAAGGCGGATATTCGAACCCAGGCAGATTGTTGGACGTGTGGGGCGTGTGTGAAGGCATGTCCGGTTCAAGCTATAGATTTGAGACTACCATCTCAAATACTTGAAAGCAACGTTTCGATGAGGGCGAGGTGCAAAAAGCAACATACTATTTGGGAAATAAGGAAAGGAAACAGTATTAAGGAGGAATTTGTAGTTCCTGCGACGACTGGGAAAGGAGAATAATTATGATAAGAAATATTGAACCACATGGCGGTAAGCTTGTAAACAGGATTTTAGTGGGGGAAGAAAGAGATGATCTTCGGGAAAAGGCAATGAACAATTGTATGAAAAAGGTAAAGGTTAACTACAGGGAAATTGCAGATATAGAGATGATTTCTATTGGTGCAATGAGTCCTTTAACAGGTTTTATGTGCAAGGAAGATTATGAAAATGTAATCGACATAATGAGACTGGCTAATAGTCTTCCATGGACTATTCCTGTGACGCTTTCTGCCACTAAAGATGAAGCGAAAGATATTAAAGAGGGAGAAGATGTCGCGCTTGTTGGAGAGGAAGAGAATATAATTGCTGTTTTGCATTTAGAGGAAATGTATCATCATGATAAAAATAAAGAGGCCCTTGAAGTTTATGGAGTAGACACAACAATGCATCCTGGTGTAGACTATATTTATAAAATGGGGGAAGTTCTCTTGGGAGGAAAAATTAGCGTAATTAACCGGCCAAAACACAAGGATTTTAGTAACTACAGGCTTGATCCTGCAGAAACAAGGCGTTTGTTTGCAAAGAAAGGGTGGAAGAGGATAGTTGGGTTTCAGACCAGAAATCCCGTGCATAGGGCCCATGAATACATTCAGAAGTGTGCCTTAGAGATTGTCGACGGCATACTTTTACATCCGCTTGTGGGCGAGACCAAGGGAGATGATATTCCTGCTGATGTACGCATAAGAAGTTATGAAGTGTTGCTAGAAAAGTATTATCCTAAAGATAGAATAGCATTTGCTGTATTTCCTGCGGCTATGAGATATGCAGGGCCAAGAGAAGCTATCTTTCATGCTATCTTGAGAAAAAACTATGGATGTACACATTTCATTGTTGGCAGGGATCATGCGGGTGTAGGGAGTTATTATGGCAGTTTTGATGCGCATTACATTTTTGACGAGTATGATCCTTTAGAAGTTGGTATTACACCATTGTTCTTTGATTATACCTTTTATTGTAATCTTTGTCTTGGTATGGCATCATATAAAACGTGCCTCATGATTCTTCAAATCATGTTTTGTTGAGTGGAACGGAGGTTCGCAATTTGCTTAAGAAGGGAAAATCTCCTCCACCTGTATTTACTCGCCCTGAAGTGGCAAGGGTGCTTAGCGAGCATTTTAGGTGTAAGCCCTATAAATGATTGTAGATAAAAGAAATTAAATGTTACTTTAACCTTTTTTCCATTCTTTTTTTCGCTTCCTCCTGAGAAATTTTTTGCACTGAATCAGCTTGTTTAATACCTCGATCTACTTTATAAATGAGATATAATTTTTCCATAGCGTCTTCAATAGAGGCATTTTGTGGAATCTCTTGAATTGCTTTAAGTACTTGTTCTTTTTCAATCATAATTTGTTCCTCCAAATTGTTGATTATAATAGTATATCGTTAAAAATAACTTGCCTGTTTATAAATACTATTGATAGCTGAAAGACTAAAATGGAAAGCAGTAAACATGTATAAAAGGCAACTGTTATCGGGTCAAGTTCATTTTCTGGTGAGACATATATCCCCATTCCTTAAACTGTTCTTCCAATTCTTTCTCATTTTTGAATGCCTGATAATATATGTATTCAGGGGCCAGGTCGGCACCATTGGGCCAAACAATTGTTTCCAATAACTCATCAACTTTGAATTGAGAAAACATATTTTTGTCTTTTAAAGGCTTAAAAATTGGTCCTCTTAGCGCATCTGACAAATCTGCTATTCCCTTACGTCCATCATTAAAGAAAACCTCTACTTTATAATCTTCAATATATTTTGCTTTTATAACATGTAAAATCATTTTTGTTACTCCAATGGCTCTATTGGTTTCGGCTGTTCATGTTTTTCGCAAAGTTCCCAATCCTTCATCAATTCATTTTGTGTAACTCATACCATTCTAAAACATGCCGAAGTGCTCTTTTGGGAAACTTGCCTTCTACTACTCCATTAAGAATATTTACAGTAATTTCAAATCCTCCATATTTTGCATGAAAGTGAGGTGGTGAATGGTCATCCCAATACATAGCAATGATAATTCCAAGAAATCTACTAATAATTGACATTTATATACCCTTTTTTGGTCTAACAACGTCTTAACGAGGACTTTAAAGTTTAAGCTTAACAATTTAGAAGATTCTTATTCATGCTTGGTAGGTCAGCTAAGGGTGTTTTTTATATTATTATTGCTTATTATTTTCTGGCCGTCAATTATAAAGAGTAAAAGGATTCGTATATTCTGCTTTCAAGGTCTGACCCTCTGACCCTCCATTTATGATATCGAAAAGTCTGGATAGCAGTCTATAATATTCTCCTTCATATAAGAACCTATAGAGCGCGAATTAATAAGACTTTTATACTCCTCTTTTGGAACATTTTCATATCCCCAAATCTTACCACTTGTGAATACAACCTCTAAAAGCTCTTCATCCGGATCGTATCCAACAGCGTAAACCATACTGGAATTGACTTTTGTTAATGTTTTTATCATTATTTTTCCATAACGTCTGAAGTGAGGTGCGCCGTATGGCATATAAAATTATGAAAAAAGACAAAGTAAACAAAGAATCTGAAACCGTAGAAACCGCAAGAGGTAAAGGCGTCAACTCGACTGATTTGTTAGGTAATTTTTTATCTTATTGTTCATCTGGTTGGAGGTTTAATATCTTATGGTTTCTTCTCTGTTTCTTGTTTACTTTTATTTTCACCAGTTTGTTTTTGTATAGAGATATTATTGTCGACTTTGTGAGAAGATAACATCATGGGAATGACTACAGTTAAAATAGCGGCGATAATCGCACTGGCGAGACCAATAAGTGCAGCTTTGAATATTGTTATTTTCTGTTTTTCTTGTGCTCGCCGATCCCATTCTTGTCCTGCGATGATATGTTGAGGACTGTTTATTGGATACCTTGCCTGTCATGCTTGAATTCAAACGTTAAATGGGCTGATTCTATAGTATTGGCGCTATAAAGAATCTGCCTAATTCCAATATTATAAAATCTGTATAGTAATTTTTAAGGAATTTTTCAAGCAAATTCTAAAAATATTTGAAAGCTTAAAAAACGCTTGACTTTCACCATAATTTCACCTATAAAGATTAGTCATATAATAACACATTTTTTTGAAGACTATTACTGTTTAAACTGAATACAAGGAGGTAATTTTATGGATTGCAGACCGAATGAATGTAAAAGTCTTTCTTCAAGAGAAAGGAGTTTTTGGCCGTCTTATATATACCTTTTACTCAATAATGGAATTCCTGAAAAATCATTAAAGTGGTATGTAAACTGGGCTACTCAGTTTGCTCGCTTTTTAAAGGAAAAGTCTTTAGAACAATGTGCGGCTAAAGACGTAAATTGCTTTCTTAATCATCTAAGGGAGAAAAAGAATATAGAAACATGGCAGGTAGAACAGGCCACAAATGCACTGAGGCTTTTGTTTCGTGATCTTATGCAAGTTTCATGGGCCCGGCCAAAAATAGAATCTTCACACAAAAGTACAGGAAAAGTATTAAGCTTTCATTACTCCAATAGACCCTTTCAAGGACATTCTCCCAATACGGGTTATCAGGATGAAGCTCCCCCTGGAGATATAGGCACAAAGTACGAACAGGTCTTAAAAAAGCTACAGGTTGAAATACGTACCCGCCATTACTCATATCGCACAGAGCAGACATATGAGCAATGGGTTCGACGTTTTTTACATTTCCACGATATGAAACCAGTTGAAAGCCTCGGGGCTGCCGATATAAAAAAATATCTTGAGTATCTGGCAGTAGAGCGAAAGGTTTCTGCCAGCACACAAAATCAGGCTTTGAATGCGATTGTGTTCTTTTTTAAGTACGTGATGAAAAAGGAAGTTGGTATTATCGGCGATTTCACAAGGGCCAGGCAACGAAAGCGAGTTCCTGTTGTGCTGGCACGGGAGGAAGTTGGCCGATTATTGAGTGCCTTGTCGGGTATGCATGCATTAATGGCAGGTTTGCTCTATGGTAGTGGATTACGTTTAAAGGAATGCCTCAGTTTGAGGGTTAAGGATGTAGACTTTGCGCAAAACCAGATAGTTGTGCGTGACGGCAAGGGGCATAAAGACCGTATTACCATACTCCCAAAGCGGTATCATGGGCCTCTTCGAGATCAGCTCACTCGTGTAAAGAAGCTGCATAAAGAAGACATTGCCAAAGGGTTGGGTGAAGTATATTTTTGGCCTGCTCTGGAGAGAAAATATCGGAATGCGCCACGTGAATTCATCTGGCAATATGTATTTCTGTCAAATAACTTGTCGGTAGACCCAAGAAGCGGTAAGGTGCGTCGTCATCATGTGCACGAGAGTGCATTGCAAAAAGAGATAAAAAAAGCAGCATATAAAGCGGGCTTGAATAAGAGGGTGACTTCACATACACTTCGGCACTCTTTCGCCACCCATCTTTTAGAGAACAGGTACGATATTCGTACGGTTCAAGAGCTACTCGGACATGCCGATGTGTCCACGACGATGATTTATACTCATGTGTTAAACAAGCCAGGGCTTGCAGTAAAAAGTCCGGTAGATGAAATTGGGGTCGGGCCAAGTTAAGTATTTAATTCCGAAAGAGTTAACTCCAATTAACTGTTTTAGAATCAACGTCCTTTATTACAGTATTTGCCGAAAATGGCAGTATTAGCATTTTCGGTAAATAGCGACTGTCAGAAGGTTACACTTCAACCAGGAAAACTGTAAATTCTCTTAATAGATCACTATTTGGGGATTTTGCTAATTGAGGAAGAGCTTCTTGTAACAACGAATGATTTACTTGATAGTAAATCCTGATCATCTCTGGTGATTATGGAGATAATGTTTGGGCCTTCATCAAGCGGTATGTCACTGGCGAAGGAAAGTTTAGATTTGTCTGTTTCAGAAACCTCTTTGTTAGATTTGTAAAACACCTTATCATCGTTTACAAGAATATAGACGTATTTCACTTTATTATCATCTCTGATCGTACCTGAGAGAGGTAGATGTTCCAGCCTAAATTTGTCATATGGTTCTTGTATGTCAAGTTCTATTAATGGGGGAACATTTTGCAAGAAGATATCTGGAGCCTTTTGTTGGTTTAATTCAGCAAACTTACTAATTTCTACCTTATCAGAAGATATCCACCCAAAACAGTCTTCAGGCATTTTTACACGATACCATGTTTGCGCTTCTTTGTCAGCAGCAAGAATTGTTCCTTTGCTTGCATAGGCTATTATGGGCGTTGAGAGAGACTTGCCGTTGTATATAGGAACGTAATTATCAGCTACCTTAAGAACCTTTTCCGTTAATTGTGTTTTGTCGGCATTATTATTTTGGTCTACATAAAATGTCATTTTGCCAGAAATACGAGTTCCAAAAGAGGTATCTGCAATAGTGGTATCAACAGAAAAGTTATCAGCTTCTAGAGTGTCCCTTACCGAGAGTTTTAATTTAATGGATTTCAATTCACCCGGGAGCAATTCTCCCAATTCCATCTTGCCTCTTTTTATAAAAACTTCTTTATGACTCAAATCTCTCAAGGCAATTATATTTTTTTCTGATACACCTTTGCCAATATTCTTAACAAAAAGAATTAGATCTACAGCTTCACCTTTTTGTATTACTCCGTCCCCGTTTCCTTTCAGGTCCTCACCTTCATCAATTATTTGGTATGAAAATGAAAAAATTGGCCTGGGTAATGCTTCAATTAATATTGTATCTTTTATGTATTCTGGCGCATTTCCGTTTAATTCGGAGAATTTGATGGTAAATTCATCTTTTCTGCTTAAAGAATTTTTAGGGATTTTGATTGTTTTGGAAGAAGTTTTTGTCATACCTTTTTCTATTTTGCCAAAAATAAACTCATGTTTGTCGATGAGGGGGTTCTTAGATTCTGTTATACCGCTTAATTGGTATAAAATGCCGTCACTATTATTAGTAACACTAATCTCTATTTTTAATTCTTCCTCTGCCTTAACTTTTCCATTAGATGGAGTAAGGCGCAGAGATGTAGTAGCTGATGTGGGAAGCGCTGTCTCTCCGGTAGACCAATCAATACCCAAGGAATTTAAAGCAGACGAAATCTTTATTTCTTCTTTTTTCTTAAAATCTTCAAATACTGGTTTTAGTTGTTTTAAAGTATCTTCTCTTTTATGGGAAGAAGCATTATTGATAATCTCCTTAGCAAATTGTACATGCGTATCTTTCGTTAGATCTGGTAGTTTATAATAATCTTCATCTTGCTTTTTTGTTTCGTTATCATTATCAACGAATGAAAGATATTTGATTTTTTCAAAAGGTAATTCAGCTTTTGAATTTTCATCCAAGTGCTTTTTTAAATCTTTTTCTCTAAAGTGTTTGTTTTCATTAAATAAAATAATTTCGTCTTTTGATACTTGTGATTGAACAAGCAAAATATCAGGAGTAATACCTACCGATTGTATATCGGTAAAGTTTGGAGTTAGGTATTTTCCTACCGTAAGCTTTAATGCAGCGCCATACATTAAATCGATTAGCTGCTGAATTGAACCTTTACCAAAACTAGTATCACCGATGAGGGTAGACCGATTATTATCTTTTAACGCACCAGCAACTATTTCAGCGCCTGATGCACTTCCAGCATCAATAATTACTACTAGGAGGCATTTCCCAAGATCTTTTGAATCCTTTTTAGCTTTTTGAAATTTTTGTCTACCCATCGGTTCTTCCGTTACTACGATTATGCCCGAAGAAAGGAATTTATCTGCTACAGCAATTGCCTGGCCTAATAAACCTCCTGAGTTATTGCGAAGGTCTAGAATAAGCCCTTTTAATGTCCCGCTTTCTGATGTCAATTGCGCTATCCTTTCTTCTAAAACTTGTGACGTATCTTCCTGGAAATTTCTTATCTTTATGTATCCTATGTTACCGTCAACTAATCTCGAATCTACACTCGGTATGGCAATAATTTCTCTTGTTAGCGTGATCGCTTTACTAGTTCTGGATTTTTCACTTTCTACTGTTAGAATGACTGTAGTAGTGGGTTCACCTCTGAGTTTACCAACAGCCTCATGTAATGACATATTTATTGTTGAATCTTCATCGATTGCGATAATTTTATCTCCTGTTTTAAGTCCAGCCCTAAATGCAGGAGTTCCTTCAATGGGGGAAATTACGGTTAGTATTCCATCTCTTAAGCCAACTACCATACCAAGCCCTCCGAATTTGCCTGAAGTTCCAATCTTGAATTCTGTGAAATCTTTAGGTGAGAATACTACAGAATGTGGATCCAGTTGTGTGAGCATGCCATTAATTGCAGCATATTCAATATCCTCGGCTTTTATTTCGTGATGCTTGTTTTCATTTACAAAACGTAAAGCTTCATTTAAGATATTGTATAATTCACCTAATCGTCGCACCCGGGAAATGTCAATTGTTTTAGAAAGTTTATCAACCAGGATTTCTATTTCTTCTGATTCGTCATTTACGTTAACTTGGACTTCAGGAATTATTCTTTCGAGCCAGGAAAGTGCTTCTTTTAGCATGTCTTTGGGTTTTATTCTTTCTGGTTCAACGTAAAATCTACTTAAATATGAACATACCACACCGACTAAACGGAACTTATGTCCTTTATCTGCTTGATTAACCTCTGCATTAAAATCTTTGTTTAGTGAGCTACTATGTGATATAGCGATAAAGATAGCTATTAAAGTTACGAAGAGAAAGATTAAGAATTTATAAATACAATTCCTTTTGTACATTTCTGAGATTTACCTCATTAAAAAATTCATTATACATTCATTGTTTATTTTGCACATTGACAATTAAACTATAATATATACTTAATTATTTATCTAGTCAAGGATAAGTTAATCGGACGCAGATTTAAAAATTTATTGACATAATAATTCAGAGTGCTAAACTTAAATTTTAGGGTTTACAAGGGCGATTAGCTCAATTGGCTAGAGCGCTTGCCTTACAAGCAAGAGGTCATAGGTTCGAGTCCTATATCGCCCACCATTATTTTATTTTATGTTAATATTAAAATCCGAAACACGAAATCCTAAATACGAAACAATGTCAAATGACCAATCCTGAATCAAGTTCAGGACAAAACAAAAAAATTTCAGTCCACAAACTCTCTTAAGGTTTCGGACATTTCGTTACGCTCAATACTGAACTAAGTAACGAGCTTGCCGAGATGCATTTGGGGATTTGAATTTTGGATTTGCTCGCCCTGTTGGATAATTGTGATTTTTAATTGTATGTTATAGAATAAAAACATATCTAACAGGGTAAAAGTTTCGATATTTGCATTTCGAATTTAAATTAACATTGATTTTCATTATGGAATAAAACCTTCATTTTTGCGATCTTGATCTGCATCGACCACACGAGGCAAAAATCCACAATTCCTTGATATTATTAGCTATACCAAGGATATTGAAACTGATATGAGTGCGAAAATATTTTAAAA
>MAYW01000044.1 GCA_001723765.1 Candidatus Scalindua rubra | reverse complement strand
GTATGGTAAAGGTGTGTGTTTAAATAAGCTTTAGAAGGTCTCTATTAGATACGGAAAGCGAATGAGTAATTTCATTGCATAGTTGCTATCAAACTCCGTGCCGAACAGTATTGGGTCAGCGCCTATTATAAGATATTAGACAAGAAGATAGGGTCAAGTCCTTCCTTGACTGCAATTGACAAAGACCAACAATCATTATTAACAAAGAGTGATCCTTCAATTCCTTTTAGTAAATTATTTGAAATATATTTGTGAAGAAAAAATGAGAAATCCTACTTATACACAATTTATGAATGAAGTAAATAATTTTATAGCTAAACTTTCAAAAGATCAGTTAAAAGAGGTAATTACTGGTTTGGCTGAAAATAGCTCAGCTTCAAACAGGAACAATTTCTTGCATATATTCGAGAATACTATCAGTCCTAAGAAACATTCCCAGAATACTGATATCGAGATTAGCCTTACCCCTGATGAATTCATGGAACAGATTCAAGATTATTATGATCGTATGAAAGAAGGTGAATTTTATGATGAAGAAAAGGATTATGATGCTTATCATAGAAGTGAAAGGCGGTATTGGGACGCCAACGGTTATTATGATGACGAGCCGGAAGATTATTCATCGGAAGATTACGTTATCGAGGTTTTGGAAATGCTTGAAACCGCAAAATGTTTTTTCAGAAAAGAGGATATAGACACTGCTTATGAAGCTTATAAAAAACTGTTCGAGATAATAAACTACCCTGATAAGATGGGACATGACGAAATCTTTATATCAGATTTTTCTTTTGAAACTGCTATAGGCAACGATATTGTAAAAGAGCACAAGTGTATATATTATAGATCATTTTATTTAAAGATAATCGATATCGGCAAGTTTGAAGATCTATTCCTCACCATCAAAGACGAAAGTAATATTCTTCTAACTGATATTATAGAAATAGACCGTAAGCCTCTGCCTAAATTTGATAAATTTTTAACAGATTATATTGAATTTCTATGCGACAATCCAAAAAACGATAAACATTTGATTGACGCATTATTTATAAAGGGTGGAATGAATGAGATAAAAAGCTTTGGCTATAAGAATGGGGAAAAACACCCTCCTGTATTTTTATACTACTATAACAATGCTAAAGAAGAGGGTTTGCCGAAAGGCGACCTATTACAGCTTTTGCAAGACGGTATAAAAATAATACCTGAAGAATATAAATCAAGATCATATTTAAGCCTGGATTTAATTGATTTTGCCAAAAAGGAAAAAGACAAAAAAAATCTTTTACTTGGCTATTCAACCGCGTTTTACAGCCATAAATCACGTAAGAATCTGGCATACCTTCTAGATTTTATTATTTCAGAAAAGAAAGACAAAGAGATAAAAAAACTAAAGAACTATTTTAAAGGAATAGATGTCAAGGAGTTGCAAAGTAATAGATATTATTTTACAGAAATTAGCGGTTGTGACGATATTTTTTCTCTGGACTCTTCGGAAATAGAACCTGTAACATTGATTGTCGGGCAATACATTTTAAACGGCATAGAACCAATATTGAATTTTATAGATACAAAGAATTACAAGGGGTTCAGCGACAAGTTACGCTATATTGCAGCAACCGTATCGTTAGCTTTAAAAACAATTGCCGGTTCTGAAAAAACGGTTCTTATCGATTTGCTGCTTGATTATTATTGCCTGGATAAAAGTTCAGAAGAGTACTCTATACTTAAAAATATGGTCAATAATACAGCAGAAGAATCTTCAGACAAAGAAAATGAAGCCTTATTAAGAAAATTGAAAGAGATAAAAAAGATATCAATAAGCAGAGTATCGTATATTTTGGACAACAAATATAGAAAAGGGTATGAACGAGGCTGCCTTCTTTTAACTGCCTGTGCAGAAGCCCTGCAAATTATCTCTTCGGATGGCGATGTGCTTATATTCGAAATAGATACTGAATTTAAGCGGTATTCAGCATTTAGAAGTTATTTAAAAAAATTTACTGCAAAAAGCAGTCTTCTGAAATCGGTGTAGTCAAAAGCATCTATTTTCTGGAAATACAACTTCAAAGCTGGACTGGCTATTTTTTGTCCTATCACCAAAAATGTAAAGGGTTATCCATTTGAAGTCTTAATTCCAAAAGGTTTTAAAGTTTCTGGTTCTATTTTATCAGACCATGTCAAGAACCTTGATTGGCGAGTAAGGGAAGTGGAGTTTATTGGCAAATTACCAAATAATGTGATTAAAGATGTGTTAAAAAAACTTGGCACTTTATTGTCTTTTCAAGTATTCCAATCCAATAATGTTGTTTAGCATTTTACTCATCTAAATCTAAAGAGCATAAAATGAACGACAAACCCATAATTGCCTCCGGACTTGAAGGAGTGATAGCAGGAAGAACATCTATTTGTAAAATAGATGAAGATCAATGCGAACTCTTTTACGGTGGATATTCCATTGATGATCTTGCCTCAAACTCAAATTTTGAAGAAGTGACATACCTTTTATTATGCGGCGAGCTTCCTGATAAAAAGGGTCTGGAGGATTTCTGCAACGAATTGTCGGCCGAAAGAGAAATACCCACTGAATTGATAAATATTATTAAAGAACTTCCAGGAGAAACCGACCCGATGGATGTCTTAAAAATTGCCGTTGGAATCCTTCATACATCAGACCCTGATGGGTCGTCAAACACAGACGATGCAAATATGAGAAAGGCCGTAAGGCTTATAGCAAAAATTCCTACAATTATTACGCACGATTATAGAATAACAAATGACATGGAACCGGTTGAACCCGATGCCCGGCTTTCTCTTGCATCAAATTTTCTGTATATGCTGAATGGAGAAGAACCCGAAAGCTATAAGTCTGATGTGCTTGATAAATCATTAATCCTTTATGCCGAACATGGATTAAATGCCTCTACCTTTGCAGCAAGGGTGGTTGTTTCAACTCTGTCAGACCTTCACTCTTCTGTTATGGCGGCTATTGGAGCGTTAAAGGGCCCCTTACACGGCGGCGCTAATGAGAGAGTGATGGAGATGCTTCTTAAAATAGGTGATGTGGAAAAAGTCGAACCATGGATCAAACAAGCCCTGTCTGAAAAAAAGCGCATAATGGGTTTTGGCCACAGGGTCTATAAAAAACAAGATCCAAGGAATCTCATAATAAAAGGATTGGTAAAAGAATTAGGAGAAAGGCTTGGAAACAATAAGTGGTTTGAGATGTCTCAAAAGATGGAAGATGTAGTGACTGCGGAAAAAGGACTTCATCCTAATCTGGATTTTTACTCTTCTTCAGCCTATTACCTTTTAGGCATACCAATTCCCCTTTATACACCTATATTTGTTGCTTCAAGGGTTACAGGCTGGATAGCCCATGTCATGGAACAATATAATGACAACAGGCTCATAAGGCCCAGAAGCGAATATGTTGGACATGAAAAGAGGAAGTATGTTCCAATTGAGGATAGATAGTATTGTCCGATCCTAGATACTAGATACAAGAAACACACTGAATAGTTTTTAACGAGAATCGAGTATCAAGGATCTAGGATACAGTATTTCAATAAGTTGCAGAGCTAAGCCAAAGCGGAGCTTAGCTTAGTCAGCTTTGTAGAATTCACGATACGTTATTTAGCTTATTCCTTCTGCCGCAATTCAACTCTCCTGATTTTACCGCTTATGGTCTTTGGAAGGCTTTTGACAAATTCAATTTTCCTTGGGTATTTGTAAGGAGCAGTTACTTTTTTAACATGATCCTGCAGTTCCTTAACCAGTCTTTCGTCAGGCTCAATACCTGCTTTTAGCACCACAAATGCCTTAACTACTTCTCCGCGCAACTTTTCAGGGCTGGCCACTACTGCCGATTCTGCTACTGTGTTGTGTTCTAACAAAGCGCTTTCCACTTCAAAAGGTCCTATCCTGTATCCTGCCGACAATATTACATCATCAGCACGTCCAACAAACCAAAAGTAATCATCTTTGTCCCTGTAAGCGCGGTCACCCGTTATGTACCAATCACCTCTGTAAACAGTTGCTGTAAAATCAGGATCATTCCAGTATTCTTTGAAAAGGCCAACCGGTCGCTTGGGTTTCACCCTTATGGCAATATCACCCTCTTTGTTAGGGGGCAATGCATTACCTTGATTATCGATGATTTGAATCTCAAATCCAGGGGCAGATTTTCCCATTGACCCAAATCGCGGATTAATATAAGGAAAATTCCCGGCAAGCAAAACACTCTCAGTTTGACCATACCCGTCTCTGATAATAATACCTGTTGCTTTATGCCAGTTTTCTATGATTTCTGGATTAAGCGGTTCTCCTGCAGCCACGCAGTCTCTTAAAAAAGGAAATTTATAAGCCTTTAAATCTTCCAACACCAGCATTCGATATACGGTTGGCGCCGCGCATAATGTAGTGACAGGGTATTTACTCAGTACATCAAGCATTTTTTTACTGTTAAAGGCGGGGGAGTGGTGAACAAACACAGCGCTTCCCATATTCCATGGGCCGTAGAATGAACTCCATGCAGCCTTGGCCCATCCGGTATCGCTTACGTTCCAATGTAAATCATCGCTGTGTAATCCTAACCAAACAGCCCCGGTAATTCGATGTCCTATTGCATAAGAAGTATGGGTATGAACTACAAGTTTAGGATGACCGGTAGTTCCTGATGTGAAATAAAGTATTGCATTTTCGCAGGCTTTTGTGTTTGCAGTTTCATATCTGTCTGAAAAGCTCCCTATTATTTTGTTGTAATTCAGCCAACCATCATGAGGTTTTCCGACAACAATCTTGCTTTTTAAATTTGAATAATTGTTAATTATATTGTCAACTTTTGGCGCGACTGAATTATCAGCAATAATACAGACTGCGTTTGATTTACGCAAACGATATAAAATGTCTTGTGACGTTAATTGTGTAGTCCCCGGACTGATCACAACACCCATGCGTAAACACGCAATATTAATTATCCACCACTCTATCAAACGCGGCAGAATTACAATAATGGTTTCACCCCTTTGTACACCCTGCTCTGCAAGCATATTACAAACTCTGCGAGAATCTCTGCACAATTGAGCAAAAGTTTTTTTTATTTCATTGCCTGTGTCGTCAACCCACCAAAGGGCTAGTTTATCAGAATTTTCTGCCAACTTATCCAGCACATCTCTTGCATAATTGAAAAACTCTGGCGCTTCAAGCTGTAAATTGCCGTAACTTTCTGTAGAGCTCATAGTATAGAAGCTTTCATTTTAAGGCTTTTATTTTAAATATTTCATCCTCTAATTGATCACTACCCTGCCTATCAGGATTTTCTCTGTCCAATAACCATTTTAAGGGATTGTTTATGATATATTCCCTTATCTTGTTTAATTCCTGTTCATTCCGTATGACATGTTCATAATAATTACGTTGCCACATGAGATTACCTGGTGTCTTGCGTAAAATATTTATTTGTTTGGTTGTTGTAGATTTAAAGCCGCGAATAATCATAATTTTTTAGCCGTATAGACCTTCTATGGTGTAAAGTAGGATTATATTTCATAAAAAACTTAACAACTATTCATTCAATAAATATCCTCATCCTGTTCCTGCAAAAACTATATTTTGTCGTCCCAATCGTTCGCTTGCTATTTCACGTAATTTGTACTTCTTAACTTTTCCACTGGCAGTTGTTGGATAGCTATCAACAAAGAAAACAAATTCTGGTATTTTATACCTGGAAATTTTATCGTTACAAAATTCTTTAATCTCATTTTCTGTAACAATGTCACCATCTCTTAGTTGAATAAAAGCGACTACTTCTTCACCGTATTTTTTACTCGGAACACCAACCACCTGTACACTCTTAATCTTTGGATGTTTATAAAGAAACTCTTCAATTTCACGAGGATAAATATTTTCGCCACCACGAATAATCATATCCTTAATACGGCCCGTAATCATATAAAAACCGTCTGAATCTACTACTGCCAAATCACCTGTATGCAACCAACCGTTATTGTCAATTGCTGTTTTAGTTTCATCAGGCATATTATAATACCCTTTCATTACATGATAACCTTTGGTGCATAATTCTCCCTGCTGGCCGGTTTTAACTATTACGCCTGTTTCAGGATCTACAATCTTTACTTCAATATTAGAAATAGCCCTGCCCACTGTATTAACCCTATGTTCTATGGAGTCATCTGTTCTGGTCATCGTAATTGCTGGTGATGATTCAGTCAAACCGTATGTTACACATATCTCCTTAACACCCATTACATTGCATACGGATTTCATAACTTCAATCGGACAAGGAGCTCCTGCCATAATCCCTGTGCGCAAAGAAGATGTATCGTACGTACTATCGGTCAATTTTTCCAATTCTGCAATAAACATAGTAGGCACGCCGTGCAATGCTGTACACCTTTCCTTTTCAACGGTTTGCAATACGCTTTCAGGGTTATATTTTACAACAGGAACCATTGTGGCTCCAGACACCACGCATGTGAGTGTTCCTAATACACATCCGAAACAATGAAAGAAAGGAACAGGGATACATAAACGATCTTTTTCTGAAAAATTTAAACATCCTGCCACACTTAAAGCATTTCCGATTAAATTCCTGTGAGTTAACATCACGCCTTTTGGGAAGCCGGTAGTTCCGGAAGTGTATTGCATGTTAATAACATCATCAGGCGTTAAAGAAGATTGTCTTTTTTGTAGCACATCATCGGTTACATCCTTGCCCATTTCTATAACGTCTTTCCATTTGTACATACCCGGAGTATTTTTATCATCAATACAAATAACATTTTTTAGCATTGAAAACCGTTTAGAATTTAGCTGTCCTGGCGCTAATTTTTCTAGCTCGGGACATAGCTCATAAATCATATCCAAATATTCATTTTCTTTAATCCCACTAATTAATATCAGGTGTTTTGTATCAGATTGTTTAAGCAGATACTCCAGCTCATATATCCGGTAATTTGTATTTACAGTAACTAAAACAGCTCCTATTTTTGCGCTTGCAAACTGGGTAACTACCCACTCTGGCACATTATTTACCCATATAGCAAGGTGATCGCCTTTCTTTATCCCTAGTTTTAAAAATCCCTTAGCCACACAGTTACAAACTTCCAAAAATTCCCGGTAATTATACTTTAAAGGCGGATCGACATAAACTAAAGCATCATTGTAGCCAAATTTATCAGCTATATTATCTATAAGTTCTCCAATTGTAGTAATGGGTTTGATCATAATAAGTAAAAGTTCACCGCAGAGGCGCAAAGTTCGCAAAGCAATTCCTACGTTTGATCGGAATTGCCGTTATTGTATCTTTAGAAAGTAAATGATGAAAATTTCTGAAAAGGTTTGGGATTTTTTTATACTGTAGGGGCGTATTGCAATAAGCCCCTACCTCCATAAAGTTCTTTCTTTGCGTCCTCTGCGTCTTTGCGGTGGGTTGAATTGTTACCACAATAATACCTTATCAACATTACAATTCCAGGTTAACAACAGTTCGACCTGAAATTTTTCCATTAAGGATCAGGTCAATCTTGTTGTCTAATTCTTCAAGAGAGCATTCAGTGTAAATATCCGCAAGGGTTTCCAACCTCCATTCATTCGATATTTTATTCCATATTTTAGCTCTATCTGTCATTGGACACTCAGCCGAGTCAATGCCAATCAAGCAAACTTCCCGCAGTAAAAATGGAAAGACCGTTGTATTAAATTCCGGAGATAACGTCAATCCGCATACGGCAACCAAACCGTGCCGTCTTGTAGACTTAATTGCCGTGGCAAGGATATTTCCACCAACCGTGTCTATGACGGCCTGCCATCTGCCCTTGAGCATGGGCTTCCCTCCGGTATCGTTTACGTCATCTCTATGTATTACACTCTTTGCTCCAAGTTTTCTAAAATACTCCTCCTTGCCCGGCTTCCCGGTAGCAGCAACTACGTTATACCCAGCTTTAGAAAGGATAGCTACAGCCATCGAACCTACGCCGCCACTAGCGCCAGTTACTAATACCTCATTACCAGTAGGCGCTAGTCCCAATGATTCCATTTTATACAGCGATAATGACGCTGTAAATCCTGCAGTCCCATATATCATACTCTCTTTTAATGTTAACTTTTCTGGCAGCTTAACAACCCACGCTGCGGGGACCCTTATATACTGTCCAAAACCACCTGATGTGTTCATGCCAAGGTCATATCCGGTAACGACAACTTGATCGCCTGGTTTAATCAAATGGTTATCAGATGATTCAACAACTCCGGCAGCGTCTATTCCGGGTGTATGGGGATAATTCCTTGTTACGCCCTTGTTTCCGATAGCAGAAAGCGCATCTTTGTAATTAAGCGAAGAATATTTGACTTTTATTAACACCTCACCTTCGGGAAGGTCTGCTATATTCTTATTACCAATTTCACGGATGTATTTTCCGTTATCCTCTTTGACAATCATGGCTTTGAAAGAATCTGTATTCATTTATATCTCTTTAATTCCTTTAAGACAGAAACCAGGAACTTTGGTAAAATAGGCGGAGTTTAAATGATATTGTTAGTAAGTGTTTCGTATCTTATTTTGATACATGTAACAAGGCTTGCTCAACTTCTGAGGAAAATTCAACAAAAACAAAAAAGTCTGTTGGATATAAATAATCCTCACCTTCGTTATCTACTATACGAACATAATTTGATTTATTTGCAGAATCGTCAGGTATGACCTTATAAATCATTCGTGGAGTTAACAAATCCGGATCGGAAGTTTTGATACAGATTGCAAATTTACATGTATGATCTTTCTGTGTTTTCATAGATATTAGTCCAAAAAGTATTTAATTCGCATTTTCTTTTTTCCAATTTCATATTCTGTAATCGGAAGACATCATGCCTATTATTTGTTTTTCCTGGGCTTTCGTCCTAGTTTTTCAGGCTTGAGAAACCTCACTATAGATTTCTCAAGATTGGCAAAAGAACTATCATTATTAAAAAAGGTCTTTGACTACAGATTCCCCCTTGAGTTATATGATGAGGAACAATAGGTGCAGTTACTAGGGTAATTCATTGTATACTAAAATTTTAGCTTTTGTATTCTCATAAGTCAATTAAATAGGTATGGTGTCCCCCCGATTTTGCCGACCCTCCCGACCCTGACAACATTTAAAGAGTGGCTAAAGTTAAAGCTGTTTTGTCCTAGAATAGCTTGTCAAAATTAAGATTATACTTAACATAATAAGGAGTAATAAAACAAATGAAAAAATATTTTTCTTGTTGTTTTCTATTTTTTTGTATAAATATGTGACTATGGATATAACTATAGTAAGGAGATATTATGTTGACAATTTCAAAAAGCAAGTTAAAGGCTAAGATGCTTGGTGTTTTCAGAGAGATTGAAAAAACTGGAGAGGAAGTTATAGTAACCGACAATAGAAAACCCGTTTTAAAAATAATCCCCTTAAAAGAGAAAAAGACATTCGACAAGGCTTTTGCTGATGTTCAGGGCAAGATGAAATATACTGATGATGTCCATAAAAGTACTGAGGAGGAATGGGGAGACTTGAAATAATGATTCAAAATATCAAACCTACCACATTATCTGCCTTCACAATCATTCTTACAATTATTTTATGTCATAAAAATATAAGTTTGGGTAAAATCTGAAAAAATAGTTAAAATATTGTGGAATTTTGTTTTAATGTTCATGTCTGTCAAAAAGGGATTTCTTATCATCCAAACCCATATTCTTAGGCTGCTAGAACTGTAGCTCCAAGTTTTTCTCATCAAATAAGATGAAATTAAATAGATGGATTTCGTTTGCTTTAATGACGGTAATTTTTTTTACTATAACATCTTTTTCGAAAGAGACATTGTCTGATACATTTACAGTGGGGTTTAGGTCTGATTGGTATCCCCCCTTATATTTTAAAAAAGGAAGCCCCGACACCGGGATTTATGTTGATATTTTGTATGAAATCGGACGTATTACAGGCGATGATTTTAAGAAAAAATACTATCATACTCCGAGAAAATATGAGATGTTCGAGGAAAATCTGATTGATATTGAACCTGGTATTAATCCGGCATGGAGAAAGAAACATAAAGATATTTCAATATACACTATCCCTTTTGGGAGAGCAATCGATGTAATGCTTTTCAGAAAAGGCGCAAGATTCTCAGTTAAAAATATTACCGATTTGAAAGGAAAAAATGTAGGTACAGTACGGGGTTACGTTTATCCGGGCTATATGGAATACTTCAATTACGGACGTATTAAACGTGACGATTCGATGAACGAAGAGCAATTATTGAGAAAACTTATAAAAAAACGTACTGATCTGGCTTTTATAAATAAGACTGTTGCCCAATACTTGATAAGCCTGCACCATTATGATTGTGAGTACGGTAATATAATAGGCGATGTTGAAATTATGTTCCGATTACATATCAGTAAAAAGTATGCTCTTGAACGACTTAACAAAGCTCTGAAGAAATTACTGGAAAACGGAACAATTGATAAAATTTATGCAAAATACAGATAAAGTAAAGAAACGGTGCCAGGCCTCAACATTTATGAGTTGGAGACATTCTGGCTTCAGTGTACACAATGGGGTAAGAGTCTCAAGAGATGATGAGAAAGGTAGGGAAGCCCTTGCACGGTATATTATTCGTAATACCTTCTCTATTGAGAAATTACATATAACGAGGAAAAGCCACGGTTATTTACCGTTCTAAGCCTGTACTGAACTCGTTTTCAGTGATGAGAAAGGGCAAAAACAAGAGAAACTTCCAGATTTACCCCGTTAGATATACACTATCCTATCTTAAAAAATAGTTGAAATATTGTGGAATTTTGTTTTAATGTTCAAGTCTGTCAAAAAGGGATTTCTTATCATCTCATCCCTTTCTCCTAAACTTTCAAGATCCCTTCTTTCCTCAACTCTTCTTTTCTATCTCTTCCTTGAGCTTACCTATCTCCCTCATGTCCATGTAGATGTGGACTAAGAGAAGAACAGTTAAGACTATAAGCCATATAATTCCCCATATGGGCATTCATCTCACCTCCTTCCTCTAAGTCTATTTTTATTTTAATCTGAACTCACCTTGCACCTAGTTTAGTTTTATATTATATACTAAGCTAGTAACTAAGTCAAGTAAGTTAAATAGATTTGAGACTCGATTATGAAAAAAGGGGATAAGTAAGGCCGAGCCTAATCTATTGACAATCCTTTGAGAATACTATTTAATAAATGTGTTAAAGTACTTAATTATGAAAAAGACATCTATTATTTTTGCTTCATTTCTTCTAATTGGACTTATTGTTTTAGTCTTAAGGGAACTAAGATTTTTAAGAGCCCTTTCCGAAAAAACGATTGCCCCGGAACTTAAGGGAGGGACCGATTGGTTAAATACAGGCGGACCAATTCAACTTGCCGAACTACGCGGCAAGGTTGTATTACTTGACTTCTGGACATACTGCTGTATTAACTGCATGCATGTTATACCCGACTTAAAAAGACTTGAGGCAAAATACCCTAAAGAACTTTTCGTCATAGGTGTGCATTCTGCAAAATTCACTAATGAAAGGAAGACGGAAAATATACGACAAGCAATATTAAGATATGAAGTCGAGCACCCTGTTGTCAATGATGTCAACTACACTATATGGAAAACTTATAGTGTTAGGGCATGGCCAACTCTTGTATTAATCGATCCAGAAGGTTATATAATTAGTTACTTTTCAGGCGAAGGGAATTATGATGTGCTGGATAAAACCATAGAAGAAACCATCACAACCTTTCGTAAGAAAAATCTTATCAATGAGAAACCCTTCCACCTTAATCTGGAGAAGAATAAGTTTGTGTCAAGCGACCTTTCCTTCCCTGGAAAAATCCTTGCCGACGAATCGTCAGGACGATTGTTCATCGCTGATTCAAATCATAATAGAATTGTGATAACTAATCTTGAAGGCGAGGTTATTGATGTCGCCGGAAGCGGAGAAATTGGCGCAAGAGACGGTTCCTTTGAAGAAGCAAGTTTTAATCATCCCCAGGGAATGGCTATTAATAACAACATACTTTATATCGCTGATACAGAAAATCACCTGATACGCGAGCTTGATTTAAATGCAAAAACAGTTAAAACAATCGCAGGAACCGGTAAACAGGCAAGTTTTATGGCTACGGGTGGTATGGGTGTTCATTCACCGCTTAATTCGCCATGGGACATAACATTTATAGACAACAAGCTATATATTGCAATGGCAGGCGCACACCAGATATGGGTAATGGATTTATCCACAAATCTTTTTCAACCTTATGCTGGCAGCGGACAGGAAGGACGCATAGACGGTTCATTGGATTCATGTGCGCTTGCACAACCCAGCGGCATAACAACTGACGGTATTAAATTATACTTCGCAGATAGTGAGGTTAGTTCTATACGTTCTGCTGATCTGGATCCAAATGGGGAAGTGAATACAATCGTTGGTAGGGACCTTTTTGTCTTTGGAGACAGGGATGGAAAAGGAAATAACGTACGTTTACAGCACCCCCTGGGGATACTCTATCGTGATGGACTTCTTTATGTTGCAGACACATATAATAACAAGATCAAGGTTATAAACCCAATAGACAAGACATCCACGACATTTTTAGGGACAGGGAAGTCTGGAGATAAAGATGGTGGGGAAGCAGAATTCTATGAGCCCGGAGGTTTAAGTTTTGCGGACGGAAAATTCTATATTGCAGATACCAACAACCATGCAATAAGGAGTGTAGACGCAAAAACAAGAATAGCGACTACCTTGAAAATCTCTGGCCTAAAATCACCTGAAACAAGAAATAAGAATTCCATTCAAGATTGAAAATCGTGAATACACCCAGTCACGCTATTATCAACCTTGCTATTCTCGGCCGAAAACAGCATACACACTTAAATATCTCTATTGCGATAGGAGCGATTTTACCTGACATCCCTGCATTTGTTTTCTACCTCGTGTCAAAATTTATTTATCATTTACCTGAACCACAGATCTGGCGAGAAACATATTTTGAACCCTTTTGGCAAAATATCTTTGATACATTCCATTCTTTTCCTCTCATCCTAATCTGTTTGGCAGTTGCGACATACTGTGGTTGGGACAAGATAAAGATTTTTTGTTACAGTATGTTGCTACACTCTTCTTTCGATTTGCCGGTACACACCAGCGATGCGCATAGGCACTTTTTCCCCTTAAGTGATTATCGTTTTAGCGGCCCCATTTCTTACTGGAATCCGAATGAATACGGATTGATTGCGGCTCTTGTTGAATTATTGCTTGTGATTGTGGCTACCTTTTATATTTACCGACTCGTGCGCTCTCGGTTTGGAAAGGTATTATTGATTCTCATTAATCTCATTTATATAGGCGGTTATTTCAGTTTTATGTTAACCGTTCACCCACTCGATTCCTTTTTTAATTGCAGCGGTAAACCGAGTTGATATTGGGTGAGAACTACCAGGCTTGTATAGGTGGTATTTCCAACCACTCGGGCATTCCATACTTCGAGGCACACCCATTCCTAATTAACGGATCTCTGCTTATTGTTCCTTAACAAACTATATGACGGATATCGTCAAAATTTACCTGTTCGATTATAGGAGATTATTTACGATGGACTACAAATGACTTACCATGCCATCCGAAATTCAAATATTCAGAGACTGAAACATCTCTATTTTTTTTTAAAAATTCACTAAATGCCCTTTGTTCTCCTTTTTTGGGGTCACCATTAAAGCAAAACCAATCATCAAAAGCAATCACACATCCATCTGTTAATGCCTCTTTTACAAAATTGAGAACAGAAACTGTAGATGAATATAAATCACAATCAACGAATACCATTGCTGCTTTTTTGATACCATACTTAGATGGTGAAAAACCATCAAGTGTTTCATTATAAAAACCAGGGACTATATGGTAGTCTTTTGGAGAAGCATTCTGTGACGCTAATACTTTATGAAAATCTTTAATAGAAACTGCCATTGCTCCCTTTCTCCACTGCGCATGCTTATCAATCCCTTCGGGTTTAGATAGTCCCTGGAAGGAGTCGAAGGCAAAAAGGCGTAATTTCATTTTTTCTAAAACTTTATATTTATAGGCCAATCTGAAAGATCTAACATTATTTCCACAGCCAAATTCCAAATAATCACCTTTAATTCTGTTCATTTTGAGCATAGAAAAGGATTTCCAGAAAAACTCATCAAGAAATTTTATCATTAGCTCTTCTGATTTTCTTGTGTAATCTTTTTTATCGATTATATATAGATCAGACATGAAAAACTTTTTCATGATAAATAACAACCTCCTGTACACTGTGATTAAAACTAAATACCATAAGATTTCAACTATTTTTTCAGATTTTGCCCAAACTTATATCTTTATGACGTAAAAGAGTTGTAAGCACGCTTGTGAAGGCAGTTAAAGAAAGATCTTCCACTGTAAATTGCTGCTGCTTAAATATTTTTCTTTATTTGTTTTTTTTCGGAGCAAGACATTCTAAATTAGCAACTGCCAGACTTGATTTCAGCAGGCAGTTGCTAATTTAGAATGATAATATCTGCTTTTCTTGGTTTTTTGAATTGAAAGATTTGTGGTTTAAGAATTTCGTTTATAGAAAGATTATTTAGGATTAAGATTAATGTTGTGCTGGTTTCAGGCCAATTAATCTGAACCTCTTCAGGAACTGTTTGGTCATCTATTTTTGTATAATTACCAAAAAAAGCTTGTACCTTGATAGAGCTGTCTTGTTTGAATAGTGTAAACTCAGTTACTTCGTTATCAATTCTGTCTATCTTCAATCTGCCATAGGGTAGAAACTTCTCGTCTTTTTTGTCAAACACATGAATGAACCAAAAAGTCGGCCATGTTTCCATAAATGCTGACCTTCCCTCAAAGAGCTTACCATAATCTAAGAGGGTTCCTATGTCATCTGGAAATATATATGCATTATCGTTTGTCTTGCGTGTCATATCGCATTTCCCTGTATAAACTACCTTCTGTTTAGGTAAGTGAAACCAATAGTTTTCTCCATCTGAAAGTATGTCAAACACCGTGCTTGCAAACTTAGAACCGATTACCCTTATTTTTTTTGGTTTTTGAAACCTCAAAACCCCTTTACATTTAAATGATTTATTAATCTCAGGACTTATTAATGTTATTTTAGCATCCGCCTTGAGACTGGTAAGTTTTTGTCCTTTCAAAACTATGTCTTCTTTTACCTGAAGGAAGGAAAGAGTCTTAATCTTGCTAACATCAATATTGGATTTCTTTAGCAGCGTATCTCCTAAATAAGGTCTAGCTTTCTGTGTAGCACAACCAAAAGAGAGGAGAATGATCAAGGGAATTGGAAATGTAAATGACCTGAATTGCATTTAGATAATATTTTCTCCTGACATATCGTATATCCATTTTAAGTCTGTTTGCCTGTTTTCAATTAAGCCCAGAGGGAGATTATTGACATTGATATAACGAATTTGTTATATTTAGAGTCATCTTATAATGAATTTACTGTAAATGAAAGAGAAAATTATTCCGTTAAGGAATGTGTCCCTAATAAAAATCATTTTATGCTTGATTCTCTAAATGTAAAGTTCAGGCCTGCCTACCGAACCCACATACCGCGAAAGCAGCGTTTGGGTCAGTTTGTGCCCGGCCACTCCAGACCAATGATGGCGATGATTGAGGTAACCAATCGCTGTAACATGACATGCCCCGTGTGTTTTTCAGGTGCCAATCACATGCCTCACGATGTGCCATTGGTCAAGATTCGCAAGTACATGGAGCAGTTGCTTGAGGTTAGCAAAACTCCCATACCGATTCAAATTAGCGGCGGCGAGCCAACCGTTCGCAAGGACTTACCGGAAATCATCTCCCTGGTAAAAAGCCTCGGATTCTGTCATATCGAACTTATCACAAATGGTATCAAGATCAGCCGTAACCCGGTTATACTTCAAGAGCTCAAAGATAAGGGACTCACAGCCGTCTACCTCCAGTTCGACGGCCTGAAGAGAGAAACTTATCTTAAGATCCGCGGTCAGGATATGACTGAGGTGCGGCATAAAGCGATTGAGGCAACGCGCCAGGCCAGCCTGTGCTGCACGCTTGCCGTAGCTGTTACCCGGGGGGTAAACGAGGATGAGGTCGGCGATGTGGTACGTTTTGGAATCGACAATATAGACGTGGTGCGGGCGATCAACTTCCAGTCTGCAACCCGTTTCTCCGGTCGCTTTGAGCTAGATGGACGATACGGCGGCTACAGTATGCCGGATCTCCTCAAGCTCATTGAAGTGGAGACAGGAATCCCGGCGGACACGTTTCGCTCCGAGCACCTTGGACATCCACTTTGCAACGCCATGTCCCTGGTGTTTCTGGTTGATGGCAAGCTCGAGCCACTCTTCAAGTATATTACCCGGGAGGATTTGCTCGCATTTATGGGGGTGGAAGTTCATCAAAAAGTCCTGGCCTCGATTGCCGGTAAGAGAGAGTTCTTTTTTCGCTATTTGGCCAATCCCGCCGCCTGGAGATTGATAACCAAAGCCTCCCCCATCTTCGGTTCTAACCCCTTCAATGTGCTTCGTACAAAAAACATCCTACTCTTTGCAAAGAGCTTCATGGAGCGTCATGCCTTAGACCCGGAGCGAGTTGGCCGTTGTTGTTATGCTATCACCGGCCAGGAGGGTGTATTCTCTTTCTGTGCTTATAATAATCTCTACCGCCTCCCCTATAATAATCAGAATAATCACGGACACATCCCCTTAATCAGAGAGTAAGTAGAGGGTCGTCCTGTCATTGCATTTTTACTGATGTTATTTGTCACAGCTTCATCTTCCTCAAATACCGGTTGCCTGTAATTGCCCCTTTGGGTGACATGTCAACGATGCGCCGCAGGCGTGATGTGGATATCCTTTTGCTACAACCCTTGCTATTCGTGGTATGAATAAAGAAAATAACCATTTTACGTTATCTTGTCAATATAAAATAGGCATTATCCTTATTATATCCTATTATATTATTATATTTATTATATTTTCTCGGACAGCCTGATTAGGTTTGACTCTACTAATCTTCATGTCAACAGATAACCCAGCCAAGAGATCTTGGTAGAAAATGAATAATACGTCAGCCGTTAGCGGCGATACCTAAACCCCATCAGGCACTGTTAATACCCATGGATTATTAGTCCGATACTCTATCTGTTTTTTTATTGTGGCAATTTTTTTCTTCTACACGTTCTTTGTTTGCCTTTATCCTTAAAAAATCTGTTAATACCTTCTGAACTGCTTCGGTTTTTAGATGCGGATTATTTAAAAAAATTCCCTTTTCGTCCTCAATCTCTTCTATTTTTACATCATTTAATTCTGGATATTTTGACATGACAAACTCCAAAACAGTTTTTGACAAACGTTCTTCTTCTCTTATGTTATTGACAATATTGTTATATTTATCCAATGTCTTGTAATCAATAATTTGGTCCATATATATCATAGATTCGATCATAATAAATAGAAACAAAAACCAGCCAACTACTGCAAAGCCAACTTTATACCAAACAGGGTTTTTACACAAACGCAGTTTTAGAATAGTAAGAAAACAGGTCATTAAGAAAAGTAATGTAATTAAAAAAGTAATTGCGTTCATCGTAAACTTATGCACTCCGAGCCGATTGGCCCATCACTTTCAGTAACTTTGTGTACTTTTGAGTGTTATGTAACACAAAGAAAGTGCTGGGTGGAATAATAGTTTTGGAAAGATTGGAATAATGCCTTTTTGGTTTTTTTAACATTCCAATTGTAAGCGAAGCGAGTATAAACATTTTATCTCTAAACTATCTCTGAGTCAATAGTAACTCTGGCCATAGGTTACCGGATGAAATATTTCCGTCTTATGATGAGGTAAATAACAAATGGGATGAGAAATACTATGAAAATAGTTCGGATCCTTCCATATCCCAGCAGGATAAAGCTTGAAATGGAGCTGGTTAAGACATCGGCGGCGTAAAAAAGGGCCAAATAAAACGCCCATCGTCGAAGAGTCAAAAAGCCGTAACCGAGAGCTATATGTAGGGAGGGCTGAGCTGCAAGCACGATCTTGGCCAGAAGGCCTGTTACCAGGATGCCGAAGAACTTAGGGTTGTAAGTCCAGTCAGTTCTGTTAATATTATAAAGTTCTGCTGGACCACCCAACAGGAAGAGCACCCCGGTGATCATGATGTCTATAGGCTTCCTAGTCATATTTTGAGGAGAGAATCAGGGTCAAACCTAATATTGACAAAAGTATATTAAGTAAAGTTATTTGTAAATATAAGATTCCTTTCATTACCATTATCACGACGGGTGAAATGATACCAGGCACCTGGACCCTGTTTTCCCTGTTCATTTAAAATATTTCAAAACCTTACGCTTTTTGTTTTTTATATACGAATTCATATCCAAGGATTGATTTTTTTTTGACTTGGATAATTGCGCAGAAAGACTTTACGTATTGCTTCCCAATTTGAAGTTGCAATGATCTCTTTTAATTTTATTTTTCTAACAGATATTGGTTTGGATGTGTTATATTAATATGCTATAATTAAAAATATGTAATAAATAACATTCAATATAGTATCCTATTTTCAAACCTTATAAGTTCTCTTTTAAAAGGAAATTATTGTGAAATAGAGCAACAATGTCAAGAGTAAATCACGTCCCGGGAATTCTACAACTTACAAATCTTGCATGGAAAAGGAATAAGACCACAGATTCCGCAGATTTCACAGAATATTTTGTATGCTTATCTTTGAAATTTTGGGAAAATATTTGAACGGAAAAAGATAAGAAGACTTACAGCCAGAATGATGTCGGGCTAGCGCAATAGAAAAACCTTTGAGCAAATCTTGATTAAATTATTATTTTTTATTAAAGTGAGATACTCTTTTACATTCGTAGTGAGCAACCCATACCATCTTCCACTTGCATTCTTTTGTCATTAGGTATAATATACGATTATGATTGTTTTGCATGTGAATTGGTAGTTAAAGTTTCTCAAGGCAATAAGTAACGCTGAAATGGTATAATGACAAAGGATGAAATCATAAATTACTGGTTGTCCTCATCAAATAAAGACTTGAGGGCAATGGGGAGTCTTTTTAAGAATGGCCACTATGTGTGGGCTCTATTTTTAGGACATCTAATTTTAGACGATGGCTAATAAAGAAAATAAAAGAATAATTTACCGAAAGATTAAAGAGTATATTAATATTCTTCAAGAAAATGGGATTGAGGTATGGAGGTTGTATTTGTTTGGCTCTTATGCAACAAATAAATTTACTACTGAAAGCGACATTGATCTTGCGGTATTTTTGAAGAAAGACGATATTGACGGTTTTAGTGAGGATGTGAAACTAATGCATCTAAGAAGGAAAGTTGATTTGAGAATAGAACCACATTCTTTTGCCAGGTCGGATTATGATGAACCAGACCCTTTTATCCAGAAAATAATAACTTCAGGGAAAAGGATAATTTAGTGATTAAGGTTATCAGTTATGCTTCTTAACTTTCAGCCTGATTGTTTCTTTTGTTTCACAAAAGAGCTAAGCCCGCCAGAATAATAGGCGGGCCGCCTTTGTGCCTCTTTGCCTGAATACTTTTTTTAACTATCAATATGTTTATGGTGGATTCGTCCTACCTGCCCGTGCCGGTCGGACGGGTCGTCCTTAATCCACCCTACTTACTTTTTGTGTCTTCGTGTCTTTGTGGTTACGTTTCACAACTATCAGACTTATTGTTAACTGCACTATCTCCGGGAAATTGCTTTATATGCTCTTTCGGAGGAACCCGCCCTGTGCCTTTGGCGTTTGGTGAGCTTTCGGGAATTATAAAATCTGCATTTGGAAGAGTGTCATTATGTTTAAGGGCAGCAGAGGCTGCTGTTCGCATACTTTCGTCAGCGTTTTTATTCAACCTTGAAAAATTTGTATTAATAACTAATTCGGCCATATCAATAAAATGCAAAGCCGCAGCTTTATCACGTTCAAACTGAGGGCCTGACTCATTGGCCTTTAACTGTTGATCCAACTTTGAAAGGGTACATGCAACTGCGTGCAGCCACATAGCGTTTTCGCTGATTCGCTCTTGAATGGTTTGTTTATTTAATATTTCTTCACGATATTTTTTGCTTATCAATTTGAACTGATGACTATGGTCCTGTACGAGTTTAGCCAGTCGTAATCCCTCATTCGCAATTGAAGAATGTATTTTCGAAACCTGCGGAAGTTTTCTTTTAATCCCGAAAACCATCTCAAGTCCAAGGGTAACGGCATTAGACATTACACCGGGTCTAAAAATATTTCTGATTATTCGTCTGATATTTGCTGCAAAACATTGATCGCTGTTCCAAAATAACGCTTCCTGTATTGAAATAAGCTGTTCAACCAATTGCTTACCGCCGTAACCGAACACAAAAGTATGCATTACATCATTAGACCCTTCAACAATCAAATTGATGCGGCTATCACGAAAGGCGCGTTCAACCTCATTCTCTGTCACATAACTTTCTCCTCCCATTATTTGAACGACATCGTTAATTACGCGCCATCCCATCTCGGAGCAGAAAACCTTGCAAATAGCGGTTTCAAGCATCACATCTTTATCGTGTCGATCAAGCATGCCCGTAGTCATGTAAAGAACCGCATCCATTGCATAAGTTAAGGCCGCCATGCGTGCAATCCGCTTCTTTACAAGATCGAAAGCTGAGAGAGGCTGGTTAAACTGATAACGGGTCTGTGACCATTTTATTGCCTGGTCCATGCAACTTTTTGCAGAACCCAGCATTCCGGCAGCTAATGTGCATCGTCCATAATCCAGGCACGTAAGGGCTACTGTGAGTCCCTTGCCCTCTTTATATAGCAAATTTTCACGCGGTACTTTGACATTGTTAAACCTTATTCTAGCCTGCCACGTGCCACGTATACCGCACTTACTGCGGTTTTTCTGATAAATATCTACCCCCTCCATGTCCGGAGTACAAACCAGAGCCGTCACACGATCTACTGTTTTGCCGAGCTTGCTGTCGTATAGAGGCTGTTTTGCCGTAACCGTAAACAGTCCACTAAAGACGCCTGATGTTGCCCATTTCTTCTCGCCGTTAAGAATATAAAACTTGCCGTCTTTGCTAAGTTCACAATTAGTCTCCTGACCTCCGGCATCACAGCCAACGTTAGGTTCTGACAAGCAAAACGCCGACAACTCGGAGGTTGCCATTCCGGGAAGCCATCGACTTTTCTGCTCTTCATTTCCAAACAGCATTATTGCCTTGCAGCCTATTGACTGATGAGCAGAAACTACTACTGCTGTTGAAGCGCATGTACGGCCGATCCTTTCCAGAACCCTGTTATAACTTGTAACCGACATACCTAGCCCGCCATATTCTTTGGGAATCGTTATTCCCAAAACACCAAGCTCAAACAGGCGATCAATCACCCATCGTGGAATCTCTTCCTCCTGATCGATCTGGATTGACGGATGTTCGTTACAAAGATATTTGTCCAGTTTTTCCAAAATACGGTCGCACTCAATCTTTTCTTCATTGCTGATCTGAGGATAGGGAAAAACCAGTTCATCACGAATGTTGCCCCAAAACATATTTTTAACAAATCCCATCTCTGCGGGTTCAGGGCCAAGCATCATTTCAACGGCCTGAATAAGCTTGCGGTCTTCTTCCGAAAGTTGTTTTAAGTTCTTTAGATCAGACATTTTTCTTACCAGAATTGAACAAGAATGATTTTAATTCTCTAAAAATAATAGTAATCTACAATCATAAAAATTGCAAATTTATTTAAACTGTGAACTGTGATGTCTATATCTATATGAATAGTCTCATAGCATATTTGGCGTAAATGCCATATCAAATTAAATCAATTTAAGGATTGAGGAATTTAGGAATTTCTCAATCCCTGAATCTTGTGATTTTGTAAGTCTATTTTCCCTTGATTTATGCGGGTTTTGGACTTATTCTTATTTTACCTTTTAACCATTTTCTCATTTCTATAATAACAATAGCCGGTTATTAAAAATTTAAACGTAAAAGTTATTGTCTGACAGTAAGGGTAGCACATCATGGCTTTAGAAAAGTTCTTTAATCCTAAATCTGTAGCCGTAATAGGTGCAACAGAGAATCCCCAAAATGTTACATCAACGATTATCAAAAATCTCATTGAAATGGGATTTGAAGGAAGACTTGTACCTGTCAATCCAAGGCATAAAGAGGTTTTTGGGCTTAAGTGTTATTCCTCACTCCTCGATATAGAAGAACAGATAGACCTGACTGTAATTGCGGTACCTTCCAATTTTGTTCCAGAAGTTCTTCACCAACAGGCCACGTGTGGAATAAAAAATGCGATAGTAGTAAGCGGGGGATTTGCCGAGTTAGGCGATGAAGGAGCGGTATTGGAAGAAAGGATCAAGAGTATATGCAGGGAAGGAGACGTGCGCATAATAGGTCCGAATTGTATTGGTGTTTTAGATAATTATTCTAACTTTAGTACATCATTCTTGCCCTGGGCAAGGGTTAAACGACCAGCAAAAGGGCACTTGAGCATATTATCACAAAGTGGTTCCTTTGCCATTTGTGTACTGGACATACTGACTCAAGAGGGTATTGGTGTTTCAAAGATTGTGAGTTATGGCAATAGAGCTGATGTAGGAGAATCTGAACTGATTGAATATCTTACTGGTGATGAATCTACGCACGTAATAGTAATTTATATGGAATCTGTTGATGATGGCAGAAGGTTTATCAATGCTTCCAGTCGTTGTTCAAGGTCTAAACCCATGATTGTGTTAAAGGTTGGTAAAGGAGTTTCCGGAGTTGATGCGGCAAGGTCACATACCGGGGCTGTTGCTGGTAAATACGAAATTTATAAAGCAGCTTTCAAAAAATCCGGGATTATTGAAGTGCATGGTTTTGAAGAGTTTGTAGATGCAAGCAAAGTACTCTTAATGCAAAAACCAGCTAGAGGAAATAAAATACTCATTATAACCAATGGCGGTGGAGTAGGTGTTGTAGTATCGGACATGTGCGGTGTTAATGATCTTGATGTTGCGAGAACGCCTCTCGGTGTCAAAGAAGCGCTTTCAAAGAGGTTTTCAGAATATTACATCCTAAATAATCCGATTGACCTTACGGGTAGTGCAGTGGATGAAGATTATGATGTTGCAATGAAATCTGCATTGGTTGATAATGATTTTTTTGATGCTGCAATTGTAATCCCGCTGATGCCGCCTCAAACTATGACAGAGGGAGTGGTTGAAATTATTTCGAAGAGGGCAAAGGAATCGGGAAAACCTGTCGTTATCTGCACAATTGGTGGTGAATATACAGGGAAGATCAAAAAGAAGTTTAAAGAAAAAGGTCTTCCTGTTTTTCCATCGCCTGAAAGAAGTGTGAAGGCTATGAGTGTGTTAGTAGAGAGAGGGAAATTTATCCAAAACAGGGAGGTTTTGAGCTGAAGTGAAAATGGCAACTGTATCTTGTTGAATTACCCGCCAGAACGATTCCCCGCCTGAATGACTTAGTCGGGCAGGTGTCGGGCTGGCCCGCCCGTACTGAACGGTACGTTCGGGCGGGTAAGCACTTAAACCTGTTCCTGAATCGAGTTCAGGGCAGGCTCTGACGCTTGTCCTGATGAATATCAGGAACAGGTCAGGAATGTAAATTCCTATACCATTAAATTAGACAAGAATGACAGGATAAAGAAAATAATAAATCTTGAACATCCTGGGCAATAATGAGTCCGTTGATTATTATGTCTGTCAGGTCTGTGGGAACACGGCAGAAAATGATGCACCTGATAAATGTCCTATCTGTGGTGCATCCAAGTCCATGTTTACGAAGATAAGTTGACATTTCATAAACTCCTGGCTAATAAATGAGTTTTTATGCACTTGACCTAAAGTGGTTGGATTATGACTATTTTAGTATCAGGGACTAAACCCCCTCACCCTTCCCTCTCCCCCAGGGGAGGGGATTAAGGTGAGGGGGAACAATGTATCTTGATGATATGATTATGTTAGACGGTCCTCACACAAAATCAATGTTAAAGATGCTCTTTAGCGAACGAGGTGTTCGTCTCAAGAAACAGTGGGGACAGAACTTTTTAATAGACCAGAATATATTGCAATTTATCGTTAAGTCTGCAGAATTAAGTAGCAATGACGTAATACTTGAAATAGGGGCGGGGACAGGTTCATTAACAAGATTGCTTGCCTCAAAAGCGGGTCATGTTTTTGCTATAGAGATGGACCATAAACTATCTGAGATTATGGTTGAAACTTTAAAGGATTTTAACAATGTAACTTCGATTAACAAAGATATCTTAAAGTCAAAACACCATATTGATCCGGAAATAGTGGAAACTATATCTAATTACGTTCATACAGCTCCTCCTGTAGGAGGAGCTGTATGCATCAAAGTAATATCTAATTTGCCATATTATATCAGTACGCCTGTTATTATAGATTTGTTACAGGAAACATTGCCCATTAAGATGATGGTATTGACTCTTCAGCGCGATATTACAAACAGGTTAGTAGCACATCCGGGCACCAAAGATTATGGTCTATTATCTATTATGACAAAACTATTCGCTGATGTGAAGGTATTGAAGAAATTACCACCAGACGTATTCTGGCCTACCCCGCTTGTAGATTCTGCAATCGTTAAGATAACGGTCGATCGTCACAGATATGTCGACAGGATACGTGATTATCAAAGTTTTCAAGACGTTATCAGGGCAATATATGCTTCAAGACGAAAGACTTTGATGAACAGTCTGTTATCGCTATGTTCAAGTATTGGTATTAAAAAAGACGATAAAGAAACACGTAAAGATTTGGTGGCTATTTTAAAGCGTGTGGGCATAAGGCCTGAGAGCAGGGGAGAAGAGTTGGATATAGAAGAGTTGATTGAATTATCAAATGAAATTTCAGATTATGCGAGCTCTCAAAAGAATTCTGTATAACTATAAATTGTCACAATGAAACAGGCTGTCCAAGAATTGTCATTCCGGACTTGATCCGGAATCTAATGCTCCTGTCTAATTAAGGGGGCCCACCAAAAAGATCGGCAGACCCACCAAACAACCCGTCGGGCAGGCCTAACCACATTTTCCCTTGACTTCAATAATAAATAGCTTTATCATTAAATTTCATCTCATATTACCAGCATAAAAACTATACCACAACTTGTGATATGAATAAGTTAACTTAAATTAGTTTTATGTTTACAGTGATGTAAATAAATGAACTTTCTTCCAAACTTAATCATTCTCAAACCATCTGAAATAAAACATTGGCTGTCTTAGTTGGAGGAAAAAGTATGCCAAACGATAACCCAAAACATAGTAAAAAAACTGGCCCAAAACTCAGGAGACCTTGGTTTGACGTTAGTTTTATCATACTCACTGTCTTTGGTGTATTTATTGTTGCCTTTTTATTCTTCTTTTATCCCAAGTGTATATTACCATCCTTGATAGCTGGATTTGTCTTATATCTGGGTTTTGGAATACCCAGATGGCAGGGCTGTGAGATAAGAAAAGAAAGAGCTCGTAAGGCTAAGATTGATGAAAAAGAAAAATGGGGCTTTCACAGCCGCGACAGAGAGAGGCCCTGGCTGAATTACATTGATTATCATCTGGTTAAGAGGACAGATTATGCTAATGGTAAGTATTTCTACAGTGAGTGACTGATGATTCATGATGGTTTCATTATTGTAAATCCAGGTAAACCAGATGTGAAACTTAAAAAGAAGACCGTTGATTACGACTTTGCCGTTAAAAGGACTTATGCCTGGTATGGCTGTACGCCCAAAAGGTGGTTCTTCTGGCTGGCCCTGATCGGAACCCCTGACTGGGGACAGAAAATAGAAAAGGTTAAAACCATTGAGAGGGTAACTCACCATAGAACGCACACACATAAATACGTTATTAAGGAAAAGGAGAGACCCCCTTTCTGGCAGAAGGCCCATCACGCAAGCCGGATCCATGATGTATTCTATCAATATCTGGATAACATTCCTGTTTCTAAAAGAAACGTTGATCGGCTTTTTTACGAGATGCTGAGAGAGTCTGGCGTCTCGTGGTTTATAGCGAGATTATATCATTTCGGTGTCTGGCTCTTTGGGGCATGGGGTATCGGGGAGGATAATCCTGAAGGAAACAGTGAGTTCACATTCATAAACTCTCAGGGTCTGGAGCTAAATGCATAAGTAAAGCTTAATCACAATGGCCTCGAAGAAATTACTTTGGATTGATAGCGGTTAACTGGGAAACATAAAGCAAGAGACGAGAAGTCATTTGTTGTATTGCAAGACCTGACCCTATTTGCTCTATTTGCTATTTGCTAATCAAAGAGCAAAGGATTATTATTATAAAACCCTTTCTTCTGGGCTTAAATTGTTTACCACCAATTTTATCATTTGTGAAACCTTAAACTTCCTCAGGTCAAGAATTTCATTACAAACTGCTATTAAATTTAGAAACAGCGCATATTCCAGCAACGTCTTAGAAATAACCTATATAACGTACGATATTGAAGAAGAAGCCTTCGATATTTTCAAGAAATATACCGATAAGGATTTTAGTTTTACTGATTGCACCAGTTTTGCAACCATGAAACAACTTAACCTAAATGCAGCATTCACATTTGACAAACACTTCCAACAAATCGGTTTTGAAATACTACCTGCCTGACTTTTATTACCATAACTTTAAACTTTGTGAGTCTGCTTCTTGAGCCTTCTTCTAAAGTATCTTCCTCCCAATCCAGCCAATCCAATTCCGAGTAGTGCAATGGTTGTGGGTTCGGGGATTGGTTCGGCAGCCGTTGCCTCAAACCGCAGATCGTCAAGCAATGAGATCTGGTTGTTGTTGTTAAAGGATTCGCTGATTTCGATTCGTGCAATATTTTGGACGATCTCCAACCCTACAAAGACAGCATTACTAATGGATGGCATCGTTGCTGTTGTAGATTCCAAAAAGCTGAACGAGTTGTCGAAGGCTGTCAAAGTCCATGTGGTTACAAGATTTGTGGAAAGTAACATGCCAACTCGGTTTACCGGCATCGAGAAGTCTATACGAATAAGACTTTGCGCCACGTTATCATTAAAAGCAATGTCCTGCGACGCACCGGGAATGTTGCTGAAAAACCCTCCCCAGTTATTTTCCGCACTTATTAACGAACTATCTGATCCTAAGCTTGAATAGGTCACCCCATTATGGATGACAGGTGAAGTCGAGGCAGCAAAGCCTGGGCTGAAAGTTTCAACAGTTTCACTACCCGAAAAATCACCAATGCCAATGGGTACAGCATGTGCAGATACTGTAAACCCAAACACCATCACAAATGATGTCAGTAGTATAAATGCTTTTTTCACTTGTACTCCTCCTTTCTTACAGCGTTCTTTCTTAATAGAATAATACTGTTGATAACATAAATACCCATTTTACTTTTTTCCCTCCTTTCATTTTTAAAAAGATAAAAATAAAAAGAAATAAAAAGGGAAAATAAAAAGGGACAGACACTATTTATGGTTAATATAGTTAAAGGTTAAAGAATCTGTGTTACATCTTGAACATTTTATAAATAGCGATTACGCGATTGTCTTTAATCCTGGATTTGCTATAGTACAATCATAATCATAAATACCACCTCCTTCTTTCAAATAAGTAGAGGGTAGAGAGATTTTGCTCATTATTATCTACCCTTACTTATTCGTTATTCGATATTCGACGTTCTTTATTGGTAATTCGTAATTAATTATTTGTTATTAGTCATTGGTTATTGTAGAAATAGTAGAAATAGGGACACATCCCTTTTTAAAACCTATTAGAAATAGGGACACATCCCTTTTTAAAACCTATGGTTCAATCTCCCCGCCAATCGTGTCGCTAAGGCATCTTTTTTATTATAGTAGTTTATTTGACAATTCATTTGAACCTGAAGTCAATTTTAAAATCATATAACCATGGGACATTTGGAGCAATGCCTTCTGCTTGCAACTTGGCAGGCAAATTTTCGTAATGAGCCTTAAGGGATTCAAGGTTGCTGGCGTTATAAAAAGTAACAATGATGGTGTTGTCTTTGGTTCGGATATCACCCTCTATCCCTTTTAAAAAATCTTTTGCAATATGTTCGGCATCCCATGTGTTGATTGGGGGGCCGAGCCGTTGGCGCATCATATGAATAGCGGCTTGTGCAAATAAAGGCATAGTCATTCTTCCGTATTGAATATTCAAGTTCATAGTGCCTGTTCTTTTCCAACCCAAAGCTTGGTAGTTATTGAAAAACTGTTCAATATGCCATCGATCAGGGAAATTAAGAGCCATATCTTCCATTTCGTTTCGATCACTGGTGCATAAAAAAGAGCTGTATTCGTACTCATCTGATTTTTCTCCGTTACGCTGGATAAACTCATAATAGGGGCCTCCAAAGCTTTTGTGCATTTCGTATGGGATTTTTGTAGTGGCATACCCAGCCCAGCGTTGCTTAAAAGAGTCTGCAGAAATATTTAGAAGTTGTTTTTTTAGAAGTTTCTTTTTTTTCATTGGCACAAGTATATCAAAAGGAGACTGTGATGACACCCAATCAATAAGTTCACAGGTGTAATGTTCGTTGTCAGCTAAAATAAGCGGTTTACCAGCGATAGGGTCTAAAATATTAGCAGTTAATTTAAGCAGCTCCGGTGTTGCCTTTGTAACGGTTCTGGCAGATGTGCCGGTTGTAAAGCACAAAGGCTGTTCTGTGTCAGTATCTATGCAGAAGAATGTTTGTGCCATTTTGCTTGGTTGTGATCCCCTTTCTTTCTGCGAACCATTTGCCGTTTTAGCTGTTTTAATTCGATTGTGGAT
>MAYW01000043.1 GCA_001723765.1 Candidatus Scalindua rubra | reverse complement strand
CCAAAATCCTATCCTCACGCTCCAGCGTGGGAACGAGGGGTCCTAATAAAAATATTTTGGCCAGTTTTGTCAAAAAATAAGTGTCCAGCATAAATAGTAGAGAGTAGCAAGTAGAGAGAGAAAAGTAAATATTCTAATTCTCTCTACTATCTACTCTCTACTTAATCCGACTTGTTCGGGTTACGGAATATCTTTTTGATATGCTTTTATTGCTTTAGCAAGTGCGCCAAGTTTACCATAGCTATCACCGATTAATTTAAAAATCCAATTCCTTTGCTTCTCTGTTATATTTTCATTAAGAGCCTTTTGGTAATATTCCAGTGCTTTTTTATGCTTTTTCTCTCTATCCAAACAAATCCCTGCATAAACATTAGCTCCAGCAGTCATATCTGTACTCTTTTCATTATCAGCAATCTCTTCAAACACTTCAAAAGAGCGTTTGAAATTTTCATCCTCAAGATAACACAACCCAATTTCAAATTTTATGCTCTCTGCATATACACTGTCGGGATGCTTACTTAAACCTTGCTTGAGAATTTCCATCGCATTATCTAACATCTTCATCTGCCGTAGTGATTTTCCACTATAAAGATAACCATGTGACGATAAGTTACTATCAGGAAGTTCTGTTAATGCATTTTTGTACAATTGGAATGCCGTAAGAAAATCCTTAGTCTTAAAAAAGCAATCTGCTAGTTTATAGTAAGCATCATCCAACATATCATTGTCTTGTTCATAAAAGACAAATCCATTTAGTATCTTAATCGCTTCATCATATTCACCGATTAAATAATAGCAATTACCTATCTGATATTCTAATTCATAAAACAACTCATCAAACATATCCACTTTATCACCCGCCAGAATGACATTGCCCGCCAGGCTACGCCGTTCCGATGGGTCGGGCTGGTCCACCAGAATAATGTCTGGCTGATGTCTTTTGATTGAATATTTCTTCTTCATATCCAAGAACGTTTGTAATGCAGAAGAATAATCATTCAATTCAATGTAAGTATATCCCATTCGCATATAAGCTAGCCTAACAGTATCTCTTTCAGGATATTCTTTAATTATAAAATCATAAAATTTGATAGCTTTCTTATATTCTTTTTGTTTTCTAAATAAATCGCCTATAATAACATATGTATCATCCGCATAAGGTTCTTGCGGATATTTATTTACATAATTTATATAACTCTGTTTTGCCTTTTCTATATCACCTAGCATTTCGTAACACCTACCAATATTTAACATAGATTTTTTTGCAATTGGATGGTCGAAATATTTCTCAATTACAACCTTGTATTCTTGCAATGCAATTGAAGGAAATTCCGAGGCAAGATAAAAAATTTCCTAATTCGTAATATGCCCTTGCAATCTCCTTATAGCTTGGATATTTTATCATTGCCTTTTGATACGCCTGTACTGCCTTTTCTTGATAATAATCGTAAGAAGAAACCACATTTAATTTTGCAGGCAATGTTACAAACATTATTTCCTCACTTATAATTGATTCAAGCCCTTTTGCACCAAGAATTACATCTATTATGTCAATTAAAGGAACATCTTCCATAAAAATAGAAATAACCGAAGTTAATTTTTCTTTATCAATATCCTCATCTATAATAAGCTTTCTTTCGCTTGTAGAAACCAATGTTTGCAGTATCTCTTCCATAGGCACCAACTTAGCACTAATCGAGTATAAGACAGCATCATAATTGCCTGCTATCTTACTTATAGACAAATTTTCATTCTTGATAACCAATTCAGAATTCGTAATTTCATCAGGTAAAATAACTTCGTTTTGCTTTATTTCTAACAGCTTCTTTAAGCCTTCTAATATCTTTTTCTCATAGGCTACCTTCTCCTTATACTCATCAATTGAAACAGATAGCTCAGCATCCTTATCGCTTTGGACACCCGCCTCTATGAATTCTATCGTAGAAATCAAAAAAACAAATATCAACCATACACTCATAGGGGCTATGCGTATATATAAATCTCTCTCTTTGTAGACTCTTAAGACCTTCATTATTCTATCGTACTCTGTATTCTGTATTCTGCATTCCATATTCTGTTTTCTGTTTTCTGCTCTCTTTCTTCAGGGAATGCTTTGCTTGTTCAACATAACTATCAGCAATTTTATAATACGCTTCTATCACCTTAAGCTTATCTTTACCTGCTTTATATTTTGCCTCCTGTGCGGCTACTGAGTATAACACTCTACGCGCTTCACCGTAATTGCCGGTTAAAATTAAACACTCGCCCATTCCTAATCGTGCGTTCAATCTATAAGGACTATTCAAATAATCATTGCACACCTTTCTATACGTTTCTAATGCATTCTCATAATCTTCTAATTTATAATAACATTCTGCCAGGCGACTAAAGATCCTGTCACTATCATCAAAAGCCATATTTGAACCTACCAATTTTTCATATACCACTATAGCTTTCTCATACTGATTATAATCATAATACATGTCCGCTTCTTTTACCATTCTCTCAACCCTGGAGACTAATTTATCTTTTGAACGAAAAATATCTGTAGATACATAAGCCTTTTTTTTCTTTCTAATACTTTCTTTTTACCAATTTTTTTAGAATCTTTTTGTGATTCATTTTTTTCATTGTTTTCAAGCTTCTTTTTATTCTCTATTACGGACTTAAGAGCTTCTCTCTCTCTACTAATCCATTTTTGCTGCACAAATATTAGTACCAATACCAAAACTAGAATACCGAGGTTTATAAATATAAAGCCCTTATAACCATCATAACCATCAGAACTTCCTATTAATGAATTTATTTTTTGTATTATTAGCTTAATCATCTCTTTGAGGGGTCAGGTCTTGACAGGTTGTCCGAGAATAAGCAAAAGCACCATTTTTGTCATTCTGAATTTATTTCAGAATCTGTAATTATACGTATTTACATAGGCATTAGATTCCGGATCGAGTCCGGAATGACAATTCTCGGACAGCCTGTCTATACCCGACTTTACTCTAGCGCCCTCGTTTGGAACAGGTCAGGACTAACAAATTATGAGTTTATCTTCTTTTAAAACAAAAGGCGCTTAAAAAGCATTTTGAAATCAAATCGTTTAAAGATAGTTTTGAGATAAGAGATTTTAAAGAGCCTTCCAGTATACGGGTAACAATAGATGAAACAAGCGTAATAGTAATGTGTGAGGTTAAAGGACAATCTTTTACAAATAAGATTCCAATTGACGAATTTAAGTATTGTATAGAGGCAGATGACAGAGGCTAGATGCCAGATAACAGATAACAGATAACAGAAGTCAGACGATAGCCGATAAGCATTTGATAAGATGTGATCTGGTCACTTATGCAAATAAAAATAATTGCAATTAAGCCTTTCCAAGGTAAAATATTTATAGGCGAGTATAGTGTTTCTGACCACGCAGTAAAACGAATGATTAAAAGAGAGATTACCAGAGGTAAGTTATGATGAAATGCGTATTTTGTGGAGGTAAATTAGAAGATAATTTATTTTTTATTTTAGCCCTTTTTCTTTCAATAGTACGCAGGTAATAACAGTGTATAAAAAACAAGACTAGGAGGTTAAAGAGATGGAAGACCAACAACTACTTGATCGAATTATTCTGAATCCTAAAGTAATGGTTGGAAAGCCCGTCATCAAAGGAACACGGTTGACTGTTGAATATATTCTGAACATTCTTGCTCATGGCGCTATTGCAGAAGAGATTCTGGAGGAATACAAAGGACTAACGAAGGAAGATATTCAGGCGTGCTTACTATTTGCTTCACGCTCGTTAGAGGATACAACTTTCATGCCGCTAGCAACGGAGTTGGCGTAAATGCGTTTTCTTGTAGATGAAAGTACAGGCCCGGTAGTAGCACGTTGGTTACGTGAACAGAGACACGAAGTCTTTTCAGTGTACGAAGAAGCACGTGGGATGTCCGACGACGACGTAATCAAGAAAGCGTTTATTGAGGACTGGATTCTGATGACTAATGACAAAGACTTTGGGGAGAAGGTCTATCGAGAACGATATTCTCATAAGGGTGTTATTCTTTTACGCCTTAGAGATGAAAGGCCTATGAACAAAATCAAGACGATCAACCGACTACTTAAAGATTACTCAAATCAATTACCACGCAACTTTGTAGTTGTAACTGAAACACGAGTCCGATTTGCCCAAACATAAATAGAATTATAATCAGACCTATACATTGAGAAGGGAGAGTGAGAGTGGGGTCACATCTCGCCACTTGACACAAATAGAGTAATCAGTATAAAACAACAAAAGAAGCCTTAAAGAAACTCTCCTACAATAACATTGCAAGGATTGGGGAAGAGGGTCAGGTCTACAATATACACTTAGCAATTTGTGGAAGATGTGATTGTAATTGACCCTGTATAACTATCTGTATCAGAGGAAATGCAAAATTTAAGAGGGTCTCGTCATTAATGATATTTGACCCTTCTGAACCTTTCCACTTGTCTCAGCTAGATTTGTGCTAATATTTCATACCCCTTTTTTGTTCAAATCCAGATTAGATAAATATAAAAAATTTAATTCTTAAATTTTTTATGCTATAGTATGTGTAAAAGGAGGTGTATAGATATGCGTACAAATATAGTTCTCGACGACAATTTAGTTAAAAAGGCATTAAAACTTTCTTGTGCTAATACCAAGAAAGAACTTATAAACTTGGTACTGAAAGAATTTATACAAAATCATAGTCGCCTTGATATCAGAGACTTAAAAGGTAATCTTTCAGTGCTTCTTCCCAAGGTCTCATTTGTATTCCCGTAATTGTGGTGAACTTTTGACAGTTCAGAGATGAATTAAGAGGAACTTTTGCAGGACGTTTATATTGGGATGATTCTATTGGATGAATATTAATATTGTAACCCAGTATTTCAAAAATTTTATTTGCCCATTCATAGCGTGAACAGTTTCCTTCATTAGTAACATGGACAATACCTTCATATTTTTGTTTTATCAACGTCCACAGCGCCTCAGTCAGGTCAACCGTATACGTAGGCGAACCTCTTTCATCATGAACAATGGAGAGTTCTTTATCGTGTTTTGCTAATTCAAACATTTTTTCCACAAAATTGGTTCCATGGTGGCCGAATAACCATGAAGCTCTTAATATCAAAAACGTATTGCAGTGTTTCTGGATATTCTTTTCGCCTTCAAGTTTTGTCCTGCCATATTCTGACAATGGATTTGTTTGGTCTTCCTCAACGTATGGCCTGTTACTATTTCCATCAAACACAAAATCAGTGCTGATGTGAATAACCCTGGCGCCACATTCTTTTGCAGCAGCAGCAATGTATTTTGGCCCCAAGGCATTAACCTTGAATGCCATTTCTCTTTCGGTTTCACATTTGTCAACATTTGTAAAGGCTGCACAATTAATAATAATATCTGGCGTATGCTTTAAGATAAAGTTTGATACTTCATCTTCAAGCGTAATATCAAGCACTTCGTGTGGGGCGTCTATGACTTTTAAACCCTCATCGGGGATGGGCGAAGTCATCTTTTTTCGAAGCAGGTTTGTAAGGTCTGTCCCCAACATACCGTGTGAACCGGTAATTAATATTTTCATAATCTCAAATTGCCATAGCCGACGTCTTGTCTGACGTTAATTACTATCTGTTGCGGAACACTATATTGTCACCCTGAAATAGGTACTGAACTTGATTCAGGATTGATTCGTATAGATTCTGAAACAAGTTCAGAATGCAATAAATTAGTGAACGCCTGCCCGACTAAGTCGTTCAGGCGGGAAGTGAACTAATTTATGTTTCAAACTGTATTCTATATAACTTTTTATATTCACCCTCTTTTTCTATCAGTTCATCATGTGTGCCAGTCTCAACAATACAACCATTTTTTAAGACTACGATCCTATCGGCATGACGTATGGTTGATAAGCGATGTGCAATAACAAATATAGTCTTACCCCTCATTAAATTATCCAATGCTTCCTGGACAAGCTTTTCAGATTCAGAATCTAAAGATGATGTAGCTTCATCTAAAATCAATATAGGCGCATTTTTTAATATTGCCCTTGCTATGGTCACCCTCTGTCTTTGGCCGCCGGAAAGTTTTACACCTTGCTCTCCCACTAAGGTATCATAACCCTTCGGAAGGTTTGTGATAAAATCGTGTATATTAGCTGCTTTTGCTGCATCCTCTATTTCTTCAAGACTTGCACTTTTCCGCCCATACAAGATGTTGTCATTAAAACTCCTGTTAAACAGGAAGGTCTGTTGACTGACAATTGCAATTTGTTCTAAGAGTGAATCCCGTTTTATTAAACGAATATCTGTGCCATCGATTTCAATAGTTCCATTTAGAGGATCGTAAAAACGGGGAACAAGATCGAGCAAAGTAGATTTGCCTGCACCACTTTCTCCTACAATAGCAACTAGTTGCCCTTTATCTACTGTAAGATTGATATCTTTGAGAACTAATTGAGTGTCATATGAAAAACTCACTTTTTTAAATGCGATATCTTTCTCTATTTTTTCCAATTCTATTGCATTAGGGCTATCTGTAATTGATGGCTTTTGATCGAGTAACTCAAAGATTCGACTTGCACCAGCTAATGATTCTTGAAGACTGCCATAACATTTAGCCAATTTCTTTATTGATGTAAGTATCATAAACCCTGTTACTGCAACAAATCCACCAAGTTCACCCGGAGTAATTTTATTGGTTGTAACAACATAACCGCCAAGGATTATGATTACGGCTAATCCTAACGAATAGATAAACTCAGTGGTACTTGCATTCAAGGCTTTTGCCTTAACTGTCTGCATCATCCTTTTAAAGAACCTGGAATTTATATTTCTGAATTCTATGCTTTCCTCATTTTCCATCTTAAAGGCCTTTACAATTCTTATCCCCGTAAACATTTCTCTCATTGCATCAGTCAGTTCTCCTAAATGCATTAAACTTCTTCTTCCGTATTTCTTTATTTTTCTGCCAAATATCAACACAGGTATTACGACAATTGGAAATATTACAAATGTAAACAATGACAACTTCCAACTAAAATAAAAGGCCAACCCTAATCCACATAGCAGGCGCATAGGTTGAAGGAGAACACTATCAAACAGAATCATAAGACCAAATTGTGTTGCCGTAATATCATTAGTAAGTCTGGAAATCAATTCTCCACTCTTTTTATTTTCAAAATAATTCAATGATTGCGGTAGTAAATGTTCACATAGCTGATTGCGTATATCCACGAGGACGCTCCACATAACATGGCTTTTCAAATACTGTTGAAGATAATTAAAGGCAAAGATAAAAGGAGCCAAAATCGCAGCAAGGATACCTATGTAGGTAAAGGAATTTGTCATCTTCCTTGACAATTTTTCTAATTTTGACGAGAATGTCGTATCTTTTATTTTGCTAACAGCTTTTTGTCTTAACCTACTTACGGCATCTCTGGAATCTTTTTTCTTTTGCAGACTGTATATCCCGGATGAAGAACTAATTGTACCTCCCTTTATCAAGCGATCTGTCACGGGTTTAATTAACGCTAATTGGGCACCAATAAACAGTGTAAAAAGTCCCATGCAAATTAGCGTTAATATAGCCATCTTCCAATGCGGTTTTGCATATGAAAATAATCTGGTGCATTCCCTTATCATATTATTATTTTTCAACATAGGACTATGCTATATAATTTTACTATGTACAAAATCATATTTGCAAAATTTCCAAAATGATGTTATCAAACAAAAGCATTTTGTCAATAAAAAGATCGCGTCTCTTCTAGTAATTCTCCGATTAAATATTTCCTATTGACCTATTAAAGGCAAGATAGATATAATTAATCTTAAGGCCTTAAAATTTAGCATCTTACACAATATAAAAAAGACTGAAGTCCATGATTAATACCCTGCAAAGATATTTGGTAAAAGAGTTACTCAGGACATTCATACCTGCACTATTATGTTTCGAATTCTTGTTGTTACTTGGATTTTCAATACAACTGATCCATAAAGGACTTGATGTGCCAAGCCTTGCTTATGTTATTCCTTATATGGCATTATATACTTTGCCTCATGCCTTACCTGCTTCCTTACTAACGGCTACGGTAATGACTTATGGAAGGTTAAGTGCTGATAATGAGATTACGGCAATTAGAATAGCTGGCATACATCTTCATAACATAATCACGCCCATAATCGTTACTGGAGTAGCCTTCAGTCTATTAACTTTATATCTGTATGCCGAAGTATTACCTAAATCATATTTTAAAGTAAGACAACTTCAAGAAAAAGCAGTCAAACAAGTCCTTGCCAAACACTTTATAACGGCTAAAAAGAAGATTAATTTTCATCCATATCAAATTTATATAAGCAGTGTGGAAGATGGTATTTACAGAAATATTGCTGTATTTGAATACGCTGAAGATTATGTTGTCAATATATTATTAGCAGAGGAAGGTGAAATAGAAATAAGTGATTCTGGTAGTAAGGTTGTGTTAACTTTAAGACGCGGTGAATTTCTTAAACCTAATGTTAAAGACAGTGTCGATATTCCTAAAATGGGGAGCTTTGAGGAAGCTTCATTTGAGATTCCATTAAGGCAAAAAGTACGGCATTCGGCACTTAAATACACTACACTAACTAAACTTGTTGTACAAAGAGAAAAAATTAATAATGAATTAAAAAATTCAACAGAGCGTTTTGAAGACCCGGAGAGAATTATCAAGGTAACAACAAGGGAAATATTATCTATAAATGATAAAAAGAAAGAAGCAGAAGAAAGAATAGAAAAATCTGAACTCGAAATAAGAAATTCAAAGGTAAATATTTCAAAGCAAGAAGGGGCTATAAAACGTGCAAAGTTTAATGTTGGTATCTTCGAAAACTATATAAATGTAGCAAAAGGTAATATCAATAAGTTGACGCAAGAAAAAAAAGATGAAGAAGACAATGAGAATCGAGAGATTATCAAGACAGTAGAAGTTAAACAAAAGAGAGAAGGGGAATTTCTTAAAAAAATTTCACTGATCGAAAAGATAATAGAAAAAGAAAAACGTAGAATTAAAAAAGCAAAAAGAAAGATTTTAATATCTAGAAGATTAATAGATGAAGAAAGTAAAAAGATTGAAGAGGCAAAGTTAGATATAAAGGAAACTGAAGGTACCAAAGGAGTGTTGGAAAAAAAGCATTTAATACTTACAAAACGGGTTGAAAGGGCAGGAAAGCAAAAATTAGGTCGTGAGATATCACTACACATTCACAAAAGATTATCTCCTTCTCTTTCATGCCTTACATTTATCTTGATAGGAATTCCGTTAGGCATAATGTGTAGAAGTAATAGTATGCTTATAAGTTTAGGTATTAGTTTCATTTTAATGATTTTCATTTACTATCCATTGGTTGCAACAGGAATAATATTAGCAGATAACTTAAAATTTCCAATTATACCATCTCTATGGGGAGCAAATGTTTTAAATCTTATTATAGGCTTGGTATTATTTAGAAACATATTTAATAAATAAATTAGCTCACTTTGGCAAAGCTGAGCTTAGCTCATGTCGCTAATTTATTTATGGAAACTGATAACAATCTTGACTTTTTCATGGTATTAGTTATATTAAAATGTTAGCTGATTTTGCTTCACAATTAATTTTTGCTAATAGAAATACCACGATGGGCAAGATATAAATTCTCAAGAAAGTTATGGAAGCTCTAAAATCGTCAGAAATACCTCTCCAAATCTTGGCAATTGACGTTGGTGGTGGAACACAAAATATTCTTTTATATGAAGACAATAAATCCATTGAAAACTGTTTTAAACTTGTGTTACCCTCCCAAACCGTAATCGTTGGGAAAAGGATAGAAAAAGCCACTAGCAAACGTAAAGACATCTTCCTTCACGGTTACATAATGGGTGGTGGAAAATGCGTTAGTACAATAAAAAATCATATCAAGAATGGTCTTAAAGTTTATGCAACACCACATGCCTCAAAGACTATAAGGGACAATTTAACAGAAGTTCAGGAACTTGGTGTTGAAATTGTAGAGAATAAACCCAAAGATACTATATCAATTGAACTTAAGGATGTTGATTTAAAGGCACTGCGAAAAGTACTGGCCAACTTTGAAGTTGAAGTACCAGATAAATACGCTATTGCAGTTTTTGATCATGGTGAGAGTATAGAAGAAAGTAACCGCAAATTCAGGTTCAAACTATGGGAAGATTTTATAATAAAACAAGGTGGATTTTTAAAAGACCTTGTTTATAGTGAAGTGCCTAATTACTTTACTCGTATGAAAAGCGTTCAAGAATCTTTAAAAGATGCAATATTAATGCAAACGGGGACGGCAGCATTATGTGGTTCATTATGTGATCCAGTAGTAGCAGAAAAGATTCAAAAGGGTCTTACTATAGTAAATGTTGGAAACCAACATACTTTAGCAGTATTAGTTCAAAATGAAAGGATATTTGGGGTTTTTGAGCATCATACCTCGTTGTTAACTCCAAAGAAACTGAAACGTTTTGTTCATTCATTACAAAATAGGTCGCTAACAAATGAAGAAATCTTTAACGATAATGGCCATGGTAGTATAATTAATCCTACATGTCCAGAAAACATAAAGTTTGATTTTATTACTGTGGTTGGACCTCAAAGACAAATGGCGGAAGATTTAGATTGTTATTTTGCTGCACCTTATGGTGATATGATGCTAACAGGATGTTTTGGTTTGGTTACCTGTGCAAAAAGACTATACGGAGAAAAGTTAATTTTTAATTAAAGATGGCAAATCATAATAGTTACTACAAACCGGGATTTACTCTGTCAATAGGGAGTAAATGGACCAGGGTTATAATGATACTAATAATTGCAAATGTAAGTATTTTTATAATCCAACTCCTATTTTCTACTATTAATACCCAATGGGGGGTACCATTTATTACTTCACCAGATGCCGATTTAAGCGATAGTGTAACTCATCAATTAGCATTAGGTCCTGATCGATTTACAACCCTTTTTTGGCTTTATCCGCAACATGCTATTGGAAAGGTTTGGTTATGGCAATTTGTAACTTACATGTTCCTACATAGCGTCACAGACCCATGGCACATAATAATCAATATGCTTGCATTATGGATGTTTGGTAGTGAAGTTGAGAGGGCAATGGGTACAAAGAAGTTCTTAACTATGTATTTTACGGCAGGTATCTTTGCAGGCATAATTTGCTGTTTGTTTACACCTCATAATCCAATCCTTGGTGCTTCAGGTGCAATTTTTGCCATTGAAATTGCGTTTGCTATGTTTTTCCCTAATACTACTGTAATTTTTTACATATTTCCTATAAAAGCGAAATATCTTGTAATGATTTTTGCGGGCGTAACTATATTTAATTGCCTTGTGCCAACTGGAGGGAATGTTGCACATTTTGCACATCTCGGTGGTCTCCTTTATGGTTTTCTGTTTGTTCGTTATGAACCCAAATTAAGTAATTTTCTTGTGTCATGGCAGGTTCAACAACAAGAAAAGGAATATACAAAAGAAGAAGAAATTAAAAAGAGAGTTGATGTATTGTTAGATAAGGTCAATCGTGAAGGTATGAGAGGTTTGACAAGAAAGGAAAGAAACTTTCTTAAAAATGCAAGCAAGAGATATAGAAAAATGCGTGATAAAACATAGTACAATGTAGGCACGATCAAATTAGGAATTTCATAAAAGAATTTCGTCTACGATTCCCACGCTAAAGCGGAGAGGGCAACGCCTACGCAATAATTCAGCTTCTTTGGTTCGCTCAAAATGATATCCATTTCAAACATTTCCGAACCTTTTGTTATGTCATAATTTATGATTAATCTAGCAATAAATGGTATATGTGGTCGTATGGGTTCACGGATTGCTGAGCTTATCGCTGAAGAGAAAAGTATGAAATTAGTTGCAGCACTCGAAAGGGAGGAACATCCACACATTGGAAAAGATTTGGGTTCAATTATTGGACATATCCATAATGGCGTTATAATATCACATGAACTTAATGATTCACCGGATGTATTAATAGATTTTACATCTCCAGATTCAACAATAACCAGACTTGAGACATGCACTGATAATGGAGTTGCTATGGTGATAGGTACTACTGGCCTGAAAGGGGAGCAGATGGAGCAAGTTAGTAGGGCATCTCAAAAAATACCTTGCCTTATTTCTCCAAACATGAGTATTGGGGTAAATTTGCTTTTCAATCTTGTTGAGACTGTATCAAGAATTTTAGGTGAAAAATCAGATATAGAGATCATCGAGGCACATCACCGTTTTAAAAAGGATGCACCGAGTGGAACGGCTTTAAAGATTGCAGAAAAAATATGTTCTGCCACAGGTCGAAAAAAGGATGATGTTATAATTTATGGACGCAAAGGTTTTACTGGAGAAAAGCCACAAAAGCAGGTTTGTATACACTCTATCAGATCTGGTGATATTGTTGGGGAGCATACTGTAATTTTTGGTGACATTGGTGAAAGGCTCGAACTTGTTCATAAAGCTCAAACAAGAGATTCTTTTGCTTTGGGTGCTATTTGTGCAGCAAAATTTATATATGGAAAATCACCTGGTTTATATAAAATGGAAGACGCTCTAAAAGACAAATTATAAAATATTTACGTGTGCAAAAACGTAGCACTATGTGAATAAATAAAGTTATGCCAATTTGGCATGGCATACTTGCAAGAGAGGCATAAATTTTTAAGATTAAATTGGCAGATTTATTATAAACTTTATAAATACAAATACTTATAACGAATTAAAGTTATATGGTATATCATTTGCTTATATCAAATATTGAATTTTAAGGTTGTATCAGTTGGTGTGACTGAGTCATAAAAGCATATGATATCCTCCTTCGGAAAGTGTAATATTTACTTATCAACCTGGGTGGAGCGAAGGGGGTTAATTTATTAACAATAAGGAGAACTTGATGGAAAAAATAATTGGCATTGATTTAGGAACTACAAACTCTGTAGTAGCAATAATGGAAGGTGATCAGGCTAAAGTAATAACAAATGCTGAAGGAAACAGAATTACAGCTTCTGTTGTGGCTTTTACTGATAAAGAAGAACGTTTAGTTGGACAGCTTGCAAAGAGACAGGCTGTTATCAACCCGAAAAACACAATATTTTCCATTAAACGTTTTATGGGCAGGAGGCATAGCGAAGTTGCACAGGAGGAAAAATTGGTACCATATCAAATTGTTGGTAATCCAGATGAATTGGTAAGTGTAGAGGCAAGGGGCAAAGATTTTACTCCTCCTGAGATCTCTGCAATGGTTCTTCAAAACCTGAAAAAAACAGCCGAAGATTATTTAGGTGGATCTGTAAAGAAAGCCGTGATAACGGTTCCTGCTTACTTTAATGACAGTCAAAGGCAAGCTACAAAAGATGCTGGAACAATAGCTGGTTTAGATGTGGTTCGTATCATTAATGAACCAACCGCTGCATCATTAGCATACGGTATTGATAAAAAGAAGAATGAAAAAATAGCCGTATTTGACCTTGGTGGTGGAACTTTTGATATCTCAATATTGGAGGTAGGTGAAGGGGTTTTTGAAGTTCTTTCTACAAATGGTAACACACATCTCGGTGGAGATGATTTTGATCAAATATTACTGAACTATATTGCTGAAGAGTTTAAGAAAGAGCAAGGCATCGAGCTTAGGCAGGACCATATGGCCTTACAACGTCTTAAAGAAGCGGCAGAAAAGGCTAAATGTGAACTTTCAACTTCAACAACTACTGAGGTTAATCTGCCTTTTATAACAGCGGACCAAACAGGCCCCAAACATCTCACTATGAGTATAACAAGGGCAAAGTGTGAACAATTGGTAAATCATCTGGTTGAAAAATGTCGCCAGCCATGTAAACTTGCCATGGAGGATGCAAAAGTCAGTACTGGCGATATCAACGAGGTAATACTCGTAGGTGGAACAACAAGGATGCCTCTTGTACAAAAACTGGTAAAAGAAATATTCCAGAAAGAGCCAAATAAAAGCGTAAACCCAGATGAAGTTGTTGCACTGGGTGCTGCAATTCAAGGAGCAGTTCTTGCAGGTGAAGTTCATGATGTCTTGTTATTGGACGTTACTCCGCTCTCGTTAGGAATTGAAACCTTAGGAGGTGTTTGTACTGTTTTGATTCAACGCAATACGACTATACCGACGAATAAGAAAGAAACTTTTTCAACGGCTGCAGATAATCAAACAGCGGTAGACATTCACGTATTACAGGGGGAACGTTCAATGGCTGCTGATAATCGAACGCTTGGTCGTTTTCAATTAGCTGGAATACCTTCAGCGCCCAGAGGCGTTCCGCAAATTGAAGTTTCCTTTGACATTGACGCAAACGGTATCCTTCATGTTTCAGCTAAAGATCTTGGAACAGGTAAAGAACAATCAATTCAAATAAAATCGTCTTCTGGATTATCTGAGTCCGAAATCAAAAAGATGCAGAGTGAAGCCGAACAGCATGCAGAAGAAGATAAAAAGAAAAGAGAATTAATAGATGTAAAGAACCAGGCTGATCAGGTGATTTATTCAACTGAGAACACTTTGAAGGAACATGGTGACAAGGTTAGTGAGACAGAAAAGAGTAACATAAACGTAGCTTTGGAAAAACTTAAAAAGGCAAAAGAAGGAGAGAACGTAGACGAAATCAAAAAGGCAATGGATGAATTACAATCTGCTTCTCACAAACTAGCACAAGCCATGTATGAAACTTCGGCTAAAAAGCAACAAGCAGCAGGTGCTGGTAAAACGACTGAAGAACAGCCAACTGCAGAACAACCAACTGATAGGGAATCGAAAAAAGGTAAAGAAGGAGAAGATGTCATTGATGCAGATTATGAAGTCAAGGATTAATATGTTGTGAGTAAAAATAAATTTTTCCATAACTTGCTTAAAAATAAATGAAAGTCGGGAATTTCCCGACTTTTTTTTTTCTATAGGGGAGATAGACTAAAACATGAGATTGGATAAATATACGATAAAATCACAGGAAGCAATCCAGGAAGCACAACAACTTGCGGCTTTAAAAGGCCATCAGCAAATAGACCCTTTACATCTTCTTGCCTGTTTACTTAAGCAGCAGCAAGGTGTCGTAATTCCTATTATAAATAAATTGGGCGCAAATAAGGAAGAAATTCTTGCCAAAACCCAGGATACCATCGAATCATTACCTCAAGTAAGTGGAGCTCAGGGGCAATATATCAGCAATGAACTAAACGACATTTTTAATAAGGCTCTTGTTGAAGCCAATAGATTAAAGGATGAATATGTAAGTGCAGAACATCTTTTAATAGCCTTAGCAGATAAGAAACAGAGTACTGCAGGAAAAATACTTTTTGAATCAGGCATTAATAAAGACGAAATATTTGCAGCTCTCAAGGATATAAGAGGAAGTCAGAGGATTACTGATCAGAATCCTGAAGAAAAATATCAAGCATTAGAACGTTACAGCAAAGACCTTGTAGAGTTAGCAACCAAGGGCAAGTTAGACCCTGTTGTTGGACGAGATGATGAGATAAGGCGAGTTATTCAAGTATTATCTCGAAGGACGAAAAACAATCCTGTATTGATTGGAGAACCAGGGGTGGGAAAGACTGCTATTGCAGAAGGATTGGCCTTAAGGATTGTCAATGGGGATATACCTGAAGGACTAAAAAACAAGAGATTAAGGGCTTTAGATATGGGGGCATTGATTGCTGGTGCAAAATATAGGGGAGAATTTGAGGATCGTTTAAAGGCTGTGTTAAAGGATATTGATGCATCTGAGGGGCAGACGATTCTCTTTATTGATGAGTTACATACAGTTGTTGGTGCAGGAGCGGCGGAAGGAGCAGTAGACGCATCAAATCTTTTAAAACCTGCTCTAGCCCGTGGTGAACTTCGTTGTATCGGCGCAACAACATTAGATGAATATAGAAAACATATTGAAAAAGACGCAGCATTGGAAAGAAGATTTCAGCCAGTGTACGTTGGTGAACCTTCTGTGGAAGATACTATTGCAATCCTACGCGGATTAAAAGAACGCTACGACCTGCACCATGGTGTGCGAATTAAGGACTCTGCTCTCGTTGCAGCCGCCACACTTTCACATAGATATATCTCTGATAGATTCTTGCCTGACAAGGCTATTGACTTGATAGACGAAGCGGCTTCGAGACTAAGGATGGAAATAGACAGCATGCCCACAGAACTGGATGAAGTGGAACGCAAGATTACCCAGCTTGAAATAGAAAAAGAGGCTTTAAAAAAGGAAAAGGATGCTGAGTCAAAAAAGAGGATGGAAAAGCTGGAACGTCATCTATCTGAACTTAGAGAAGATTGCAGTGCGTTAAAAGTGCAGTGGGAAAATGAAAAAAAAGTAATAAAAGAAATCCAGGATTTAAACGCAAAGATTGACCAGGCGCGACTGGAGGAACAAACTGCTCAAAGAAATGGCGACCTTGAAAAGGTTGCAGAAATCAGATATAGCTTATTGAGAAATCATGAAAATGGCTTGAAGGAAAAGCATAAAAAACTATTAAATATTCAAAAAGACAGGTGTTTACTCAAGGAAGAAGTTGATACAGACGACATAGCTGAGGTAGTATCTAAATGGACTGGAATCCCTGTATCCAGGATGATGGAGGGTGAAAAAGAGAAACTTATCAGGATGGGAGAACGTTTAAAGGAAAGAGTAGTTGGTCAAAACGAGGCAATAGAGGCAGTTTCGAACTCTGTGAGGCGTGCGCGTGCCGGTCTTCAGGATCCTAATCGTCCAATTGGTACTTTCCTGTTTTTGGGTCCTACAGGTGTGGGAAAGACCGAGTTATGCAAGGCGTTAGCCTCTTTCCTCTTTGATGATGAAAATGCAATGGTCAGGATTGATATGTCTGAGTTCATGGAACAACATTCTGTGGCCAGGCTTATAGGCGCGCCTCCAGGATATGTGGGTTATGAAGAGGGGGGAAGGCTAACAGAAGCCATAAGACGAAGGCCGTATTCAGTAATCCTGTTTGACGAGATTGAAAAGGCGCATCGGGATGTCTTTAACCTTTTGCTCCAGGTCTTTGATGATGGAAGATTGACTGATGGTCATGGAAGAACGGTTGATTTCAGGAATACTATCATTGCAATGACATCAAATATTGGAAGTCAATTTATTCAAGATTTCATAGGTCATGGAAAAAAGGAAGAATTAGATGAGCGTATTAGAAAAACGCTAAAAGATGTATTCAGGCCAGAGTTCTTAAACCGTATTGACGAGACAATAATATTCAACAGTTTAACGAAAGAACAAATTGGAGAGATTGTTGAGATTCAACTTGCTGAACTAAAGAGAAGGCTATTTCAGCATAACTTAAAATTGTCAGTGACAGAAACTGCTAAAAAAAGGTTGGTAGAGGAAGGGTATGATATTACCTATGGTGCAAGACCTTTAAAACGTACAATCCAAAAACTTATTGAAAATCCCCTTTCATTAGAAATACTTCAGGGAAAATTTCAAGAAGGAAATGGGATAATAGTGGATGTAGAGGGAGGTTCGATAACCTTTCATACAGAAATTCCTACTACGGTTTAGCATAATTTGATCCGAAAATAGATTCCCGATCGGGTCGGGAATGACAATGTGTTGTATTATCTGTCATTCCCGTGGTTTCAGCCTACCTGTCCAGCAGACAGGGAATCTAGAAAAAATAGATTTTCATCATTTGTGGTGCCACTAGGTGGCATGAGTGTTTAACACGAAAACAAACAGGATTCCTCCCGAAAGGCCCGCCTGCAAAGCTGACATCAGCTGAGCTGAGCTCCGGCTTAGCTCATGCCATTTGTCGAGCAAGGATGCAACCTTGCTTTCACAGAGCTAAGCCAAAGCTGAGCTTAGCTTAGTCAGCTTTGCAAGGAATCCAATCTTTATAATTCTTTAAAAGGTTCAAACCTGTTGAAATTGAATAAAAAGAAGGTCATATTTATAGCAGGAATTCTGATAAGTATTATCTGTTCGTGGCTTTTTGCTAGAAAGATAGAATGGTCTCATTTAAACGCGGCTCTTCGAGAGGCGAATTATATCTATGTTATACCTACGATAATAATCATTTTTGTGAGTCACTATTTAAGGGCAGTTAGATGGTCATCATTAATAGCGCCCATAAAAAAAGTATCTGTATTAAACCTGTTTTCTGCAACTATGATTGGTTTTATGGGAAATAGTGTATTGCCGGCAAGGGTTGGCGAAATTATAAGACCCGTTATGGTAGCAAGGAAAGAAAATGTCAAGATAACAACATCATTTGCTACTGTTGTGATGGAAAGAATTTTTGATGTATTAAGCATTATAGTATTTGCCTCTTTGCTTTTCTTTTTCCTGCCTTCAGACACATCACAAGACAAGAGCGTCAGTATGATTAATCATGCTGAGGCATCAGCAGAAGATTTAAAAACAAAAGATATTAATGGAAAGCAGTCCCGGTACCATAACGGTAAAGGGCAGGATGCGTCTTCATCTGCCGTAAATGAGGAGCGTCAGACAGATTCTCCAAACTTAATAAAACAATTGAAAAAATGGTCGATTATAATGGCCTTCTTTGGAATACTTGCAATAACGACCCTTTTCCTACTATCAGTGTATCCACAAAAGGCGGGCACCGTTTTAGAGAAGCTGCTCTTTATTTTCCCGCATCATCTCAAGGATAAGTTGGTTAATTTACTTCATTCGTTCATCTCAGGTCTTCAAGTCTTTGATAATAAAAAACAGTTAATATGGATAGGAGCCCTTTCTCTCATTATATGGTTTTTCAATGCCACACCAATATATGTATTATGCTATGCCTTTGATATTAAATTGTCATTTGCAGGAGCATGTTTCGTTATGGTATGCATAGCCTTAGCCGTAGCATTGCCCCAGGCGCCTGGATTCATAGGAGTTTTTCATATCGCTATTCAAAAAACTTTAGATTTATTTGGTGTTGGATTAGCATCGGCACAGAGTTTTGCAATAATACTGTGGGCGCTAAGTATCATCCCTGTTACAATAGTAGGGCTATTGTTTCTTTGGAGAGAGGGGTTGAGTCTCGGAGAGATATCACATTATGAAGAAAAGGTGCCGGAGCAGATGTAGGTGAAACGGAGATGGGGGAATGGGAGAAAGGAAGAAAGGAAAAATGTGTGTACTCAAGAAACCATCATTTTAGTAGTTTTAGTAGGATTTCAATGATTTTTTGCTACTATCAAGCACCGTACCGAACAGTATTGCATCTGTTCCTATTTAGTACACTTCTCCCTATCTATACCTTCCAGGTTTTCTTACATAGAATATGCGCATGATAAAAAATATTATTACTCCCGAAACAAAACCTCCTATATGTGCCCACCATGCAACACCACCACTGGTTGCTGATGCAGAGATAGATGCCGCACCATTAAAAAATTGAATAACAAACCAGAAACCAAGGACGATCATGGCCGGAAGTTCTATGACCTGCAAGAAAATAAATAGAGGAACAATGGTGACAACCCTTGCGTGGGGAAAAGTTATCATATAAGCTCCAAGCACACCTGCAATTGCTCCGCTTGCACCAACGCATGGTACTCCAGATTGGCTATTAAAGAAAACGTGGACAGAAGAAGCTATAATTCCACAGAGGATATAAAAACCAAGGTATTTAAAGTGTCCCAGTTTATCTTCGATGTTATCACCGAATATCCATAGAAACCACATATTACCGATAAGGTGGATAAACCCTCCATGCAAAAACATTGATGATATAAACGGAAAAAATGTATTCATAAACGTCAGATCTGGAACTTGAGAATAATACGTGACCTTCAGTGGTACTACACCATATTCCATTATAAACCCGTCTAGTCTTGTGCCTAGAGAGAGTTCTATCAGAAATACAATAACGTTTACGACTATAATTCCTATTGTAACATAAGGAAATGTGCTTGATGGATTTTTATCTCTTATGGGTATCATAATAAATTAGCTCGTAAATTAATGGGGTCAGGTCTTTCATTGTTACATTTTAATAAATTAATGGGGTCAGGTCTTTCATTGTTACATTTTAATGTTTTCCCTTAACCCACTTGATGGTCTTGATATTGTTTATTACAGAATTAAAATAAAAGGCTAAGGCCTTAATTTCCAAAGACTTAAAATGGAAATTCCTATACTATCAAGTTATTTGTAATATTGCAAGACCTGACCCCGTTTCATTTGTGACCCCGTTTCATTTGTAATATTGCAAGACCTGACCCCGTTTCATCTGCAAGACCTGACCCCGTTTCATGACCCCGTTTCATCTGACCCCGTTTCATCTCAAACGAGCCATTACATCGTAATAAGGAAAATATTTACCTGGACATACCGTTTTTCTGAAATTTTTATGCGTTATAATATTCCCCTTGGGGATATTGCAACGTTTTTGCAGATAATTTATTAGGTATAATAGAGACGAAATCTGTGATTCTGTAGGACGACTATTCTCAAAATTACCAATTAAGCAAATTCCTACTCCATATTTGTTATATTCGTCATTACCGGCATGTGCACCATCTATCTGTTGATTCCATCTATTCCCAACCTCTATCTGACCATCTCTTGAACCATTACCATTTCCTATTAAGAAATGATAACCGAGACCGTTTGTCCAACCTCTTTCATTCCTGTGATATTTGTCAATACTAGAAGCATTTCCCGAATAAGAAGCACTATGATGTATAACAATGTATTTCCAGGGTCTAACCTTAAATTTATTCAATTCACTTAAGATGGTACTTGGAATAATAATCTCAGGTTCCGGTTTAATATATTTTTTTGGGATTGGTGGTAACGTTGATACGCGCGTACTACTACAACCATACATAATTGGTAATACAAAGAAGAAAATCATCAAATAAGACCATTTATATTTGATCATATTTGTCTCCTATTTCAAAATACTTTTTTACTGTCTAACAAGATTGTCACTGGGCCGTCATTTACCAATTCAATCAACATCTTTTCCCGAAAAATCCCTTTACCAATAACAAGATTGCTTTGTTTACATTTTTCTATCAAATATTCATACAGAGCTTTTGCCTTTTCTATACCTGCAGCACTCTCAAATGATGGCCTTTTACCCTTGCGACAATCTCCAAATAGTGTAAATTGTGATACAATCAACACTTGTCCATTGAAATCCTTGAGAGAAAGATTCATCTTTCCGTCATTATCTTCAAAGATCCTCAAACCCATTATCTTTGATGCAACGTAATCAGCATCCTTATCTGTATCTTCTCTACCAATTCCGACAAAGGCAACTATACCTTTATCTATCTTGTTTATTTGTTTTGAATCTACTTTTATGCTGGCGCTTATAACTCTTTGAACTACCGCTCTCATTTAAGTTCTTGAATAAGAATAGACATTAAATTGATAAAAGTCAGGACATCCTCCATAAAGTAGAATTTATGAGAGAAAAGGTTTTTATAAGTAAAATGATATTCAATAAACACTAATAAGGTAAGATAATTTGCTGGAAGGAAACGTAATCGCTCAAAAAGGTAATGTATTTCTATATGGAGCGTTATACTATCAATAAACCTTACAAAAGTCAATGAATAACACGGTTTTTTTGTTTCTTAATATAAATGTATGACGAGAGGATTAAAAAACGGTCATTTAGGGCTTGCTAAAAAATAACTTCACGTTTTAAAGTCCTTATAGAGAGGGTAGCAGCAGGCTTCAGTCTGCGAAATAACGCAACCTAAAGGTTGCGGCTACCCGTATCATACATATCTAAAATGTGAAGTTATTTTTTTACAGCTACTTAGTTAGGCATGGTGGAGGTTAATGCTTTGAAAAAAGTAAACCCCGAATATCCCTGCCCTGAAGGACAGGGCTTTTTCTACTTTATCTTTTACCTTACCATTCATCTCCGACCTGCCCTGAACCGAGATGGTACAGGGCCTGAAGTCCGGAGCTTTCTGGATTTTACGGGGTAAATATGGAATCCCCAAATATTATCGGTAAGAATAGTAAAAACTTGAGTTTTTTATTGACTGATGAGCTTGACGAGTGAGAATGGTAAATATGTGTAAGCGCCGAATATTCAAAATGTTATACCTGTAGTTTATAGAGGAATGTCTTTTTATAATTTCAAATTCTTTCCATTGTTCATACAATAATATTATTTATGACACATGAAAAATCGCAAATATTGAAAAGTAAAATCCACTTCAGGAATTCTCGCATATTTCATGGCTTGAATTTGCTTTACAATGATATTAAAGTGGAGTACGGAGAAAAAACATATGATTCGTGAAAACAAGACATGGATATTTATATTGTGTTCGATGTTGTTCATGGGATGCTATGCAACGATATCACAGGTCCTCCTGGTTCGTGAATTTTTGGTCGTCTTCTTTGGAAACGAACTTTGCCTCGGAATAATCCTTGGCACATGGCTTTTTGGCGTTGCATTTGGTGCGGCAACAGGAGGAAGGGTTGCGGATAGATTTAAGAACCATCTGTCTGCGTTTATTTTCGTATTGATTTTAATGTGCGTAATACTTCCTCTGGAACTAATCATTATCAGGGCATTAAGACATATCCTTAACGTACCAATAGGTCAGTACATTCCTATACTATCATTACTGTTTTCGTCAGTATTTATTATTATGCCATTTAGTTTTACCATAGGTTTTATATTTCCCATTGCGTGTAGGGTGATACGTGGATTTACACAGGATTCTGCTGCTGACATTGGTTTTGTATATATTCTGGAATCCATTGGTAGTCTTATTGGTGGTTTATTGTTTACGTTTGTGCTTGTTTTAAGATTCCAACCCTTCACGATAATAATGATTTTTGATTGTATTTTATTCTTAAACATCCTCTTGATGTTTTTATTTTTTGAAAAGGACCCTTTAAGAAGAGGAAAGACTTTTGCGTGCGCATTACTTTTCTTTGTTGCTTTTATTCTGCTAATTTCAGGCATAATCAATAAGATTGATAATTATTTTATAAACGTAAGGTGGAATTCGTCCAATCCAGATATAGAACTTTTAGAGTCAGTAGATTCAAGGTATGAGAATATTGTCATTGGTGTTAGAGAGGATCAATACAGTGTATTCGGGAATGGTCAGTATAACTTTGCTTTTCCGAATGACTATGAATATTCTCAAATAGCTCATCTGGTAATGACACAACACCCAACTCCAAAGAGGGTCTTGCTAATTGGTGGAGGAATGGGTGGGTTAATTAAAGGGATGCTGAAGCATCCAATTGATGAATTGCATTACATAGAATTGGATCCTGCATTGATAGAATTAACAAAGAAATATTTACCGCCAGATGAAGTGGAAGCTTTGTCGGATAGGAGGGTTAAGACATTTCCTGTTGATGGAAGATATTTTGTTAAGAGAGCAAAGATGAAGAAAAAATATGATTTAATATTTGTAAATATTCCAGACCCCTCTACAGCATTTCTCAATAGGTATTATACGTTACAATTTTTTCAGGAGGCGAGAGACATCCTTAAGAAAAATGGTGTTTTTGCGATAGGAATATCCTCTGCAGTAAATTATCTGGGGGAGGAGGTAGGTAATTATACAGGTTCCGTCTACCAAACCTTGAATAACGTCTTTCCTCATGTAATCGTTTCACCGGGATGGGCAAATTACTATTTTGCGAGCGATTCGCATGATACAGCTACATTTGATATACAGGCATTAACAAAACGTTATGTTGAACGTGGTGTCAAATCTGAATATTTTTCTGAATATGTTTTTTACACACTTTTACCACCGGAGAGAGTTAAGTTTATTGAGAATGAGATTAAGGGTAGAAAAGGTCTCAGGGTGAATACTGATGCAAAACCTGTTACATATTTTTTTAATCTTATGTTATGGGACAAACTTTCTGGTAGTCAACTGGGAAGTGTCCTTCAAAAACTTGAGAAAAGTCACTTAAAAACATTTTTAATCCCTATATTTGTGTTCTTTGTTTGCAGGGTTGTGTACGTTATTGTCTTTAGACGTAGTACGGAAGTTCAGCAAAAATTCAATAGCATGGCAGCTATTGCGACAACGGGTTTTGCCGGAATGGCATTAGAAATTATCCTGATTTTTGCATTTCAAAATATATATGGATACGTATATGAAAAGATAGGATTAATAATTGCTTTGTTTATGTTCGGTTTGGCTTTAGGAAGTGGTCTTAGTAATAGATTGATATTGCAAGGCATATCGGGGAATACATGGAGTTGGCTAAACCCCGTTAGAATAATCGGGCAGAGCATTAAACATCAGCCGAATCACGGTTCAGGCAATCTCAAACCACTCGCTGATGATGAGAAGAAAGAAATAGATTGGATAAAGATACTAATAGTTTTAGAGGCCATTATAGTTGTCTACGCTAGTATTATGCCGTTTATTTTGAGTCGGGTTACATTTCAGTTTTATGGTTCTGAATATTTATTTATGCTTTTGGTAATAATAACAGGTATACTTACCGGTCTTGAATTCCCTATTTCAAGTAAACTTTATTTCCTGTGTAAAAGAGATTCGGGGATAACCGCAGGAAAGGTTGATAGTGCAGATCATGCGGGTGCATTTATTGGTGCTATACTTACGGGTGTACTTTTTGTTCCCATATTTGGGATAGGAGGGTCATGTATAATAATAGTTGTATTAAATCTGGTAAGTATGCTGTTTTTAATTTACCTTTTCTTTCAGAGAAGGAAAATTGTTAATTTACATAATTGAACCAGCAAGGATATACAAGATGAAAAATTATCCTGATCATATTGTTGTTCCTGTCTAAGAGATCATGAATTGTCCATTTTGCAATTTTGACCTTAATGTTGTTGATATAAAAAAAGTGTGTGAGCATTGTTTTACCATAAAAGGGTGTACGATGATAAAGTGCCCTAATTGTGGTTACGAAACTATCCCAGATCCGGATTTGTTAAAACTGATAATGAAGATAAGGAAAAAGAAATAATATTTAAAAAAGAGTTGTTTCATGTATTGAAACGTTACAATTCTCTACCTTTCCAGACCATGCCCATCAAGGAAACCATTCCGACTAATTCTCCATTTTCCATAACTGGTGCCCAGGACACATTGAAGTTTGTAAGAAAGCGAGCGGCGTAAGTAATCGGCATGTTTGCATCAACCGTCAATACAGGTTTAGTCATGATCTCATAAGCATGGACTTCATCCAATCGTTTCCCTGCTGCGATAATCTTTGTGGCTATGTCTCTTAAAGTAATTAGTCCGTATACATCATCATCATTCCGGGGTCTGACCAATATAGTCTGAATATTTTCATCTTTCATGATACTCAAGGCATCAGATACCTTAGTAATACCATGAATATTCACGACATACGCATACATAACATCCTTAACTCGTTGTAACATTTTTTTCTCCTTGATTTATAATATGTCAAATATATTTTTCTTGAGCTGCTTTTTCAAGAACCTCCATCTGGCTTTCTGTACCGATAACCCTGTCAACCGTCCATGAAAAGGCCATACCACGTCCTTTTTTAAAATTGCCTGCCTCGTAAATAGCGTCCATGATCAAATTTGCATGGAAATCCTCTACAACAAAAAGAAGGACATCCCGTTGTTGTTCCATTTGTAAACCAAAAAAGGTTTTTTGCTCACGGATGCCTTCTCCTCTAGCGTTAAGGATAGTGACACCTGTGGCGCCAGCATCTTTTGCCGCGGAAATAACCTCGTCCTGATGGTCTTGCTCTACCATTGCTATTATTACTTTAAATCGCATAATCTTTTCCTCCAAAAAACTGCATTATTTTATAATAAAACCAATAAATTTTACAGATACTTTTTGTTTCTGCTTCTATTTGTAAGCCATTCTGCTATTATCGCATAAGCAAGTACCGTTATAATTGGGAATAGAGAGGCAAAAGCTATAAGTCCAAAGGCGTCAACAATAACAGAACGTCCCGGCACATTAGATGCCAACCCTATTCCAAGTGCGGCAACCAGTGGAACAGTAACGGTGGATGTAGTAACTCCTCCAGAATCATAAGCCAGCGGAATAATCATCTTGGGTGCAAAGTATGTCTGGCAAATGACAACTATGTATCCTGCAATAATATACCAGTGGAGGGGAGTTCCTGTCACGATCCTGTGGCAGCCTAGGGAGATACCAATAGCCACACCAATAGCCACTGCAAGACGGAGACCCCAGGATGAAATAGCTCCTATTGAGACTTCTTCCGCCTTCATAGCTACTGCTATTAAAGCTGGCTCCGCTACGGTAGTAGAGAAACCGATAAAGAATCCGAATATGTATGTCCAAAAATAAAGTAAAGGATATACGACTTCGGTTTTTTCAATCTCTTCAAGTAGAGCCATGTCTCCTTTTGCCAAAAAATGAGGATTTGTTAATTGCTTGGACATTGCTTCTCCAAGAGGAAAAAGACCTTCTTCTAATCCGATCATAAATATGGACAGACCAATAACTACCAGGAAGAATCCATACACCAACCTGCCCAGGTTATCAATTTTTTTTCTGATAACTACCAATTGAAAAAAGAGAATCACCCCAATAATCGGGAGAACAACCTTAGCTGTATCAAGTAACACATTTGCTGAGTGATAAATTAAATTCATTTTTTTGTGTTGTTGCAAAAAAATAAAAAGTAGTTAGTAAATAATTATTCCGTATAGCATGACAAAAAACATAGGTGTTAAGCTTGCAAAGGCAATCAGCCCAAAGCCATCAACAATTGGACTTCTCCCTCTTATACAGGTAGCCAAACCCACTCCAAGGGCTGCAACTAAAGGCACGGTGATGGTTGAAGTCGTCACCCCTCCAGAATCATAGGCTATTCCAACAATCTCTTTTGGTGCGAAAGCAGTAAGGCTGACAATTAATATATATCCTATAATAATAAACCAGTGGATTGGCCAGCCCTTAACTATACGGAAAACTCCTACGGAAATGGCTAACCCGACTGAAAAAGCAACAGTTACCCGAAGCCAAAATGCATAGCTTTCGATCGATTCCTTAGTATGAGGAATGGCATTTGATTCAGCGGCTATTTCACCGGCTTTTTTAGCAATGGCCATCAGTGCTGGTTCGGCTATCGTAGTGGAAAACCCGATTGCAAATCCAAAAATAATCAACCACCAGATATTTCCCTTGTCAGAGAATTGGAAGGCCATTTTTTCACCAAGCGGAAACAAGCCGATTTCCAGTCCTTGTATAAAGAGAAACAGTCCCACAAATACAAAGATCAATCCCGAAATGGTAGAAGCAAAGTTGGGAAAAGGTTGCTTAATTACAAATAACTGAAAGAAAGTAACAACAACCAAAATTGGTAGGATGTTTAAAAATACACTGGATAAATTTTTGACTAAGCTTAAAAGAAATGAAATCATAGTATTGGAAATTAACTGATGCTAGTTTTTAAATCAAAAAGGATTGTAACACAAGAGGAAAATTAACCGTAATATCTTTAATGCCATACTCCGGGTACTGGATGTTTGCAGTTACTGCATTCGTTGCCATTCAGTGAATACTGAAGGATTGTGTATCCTACTCTTTTTATGAGTACTTCCTTGCAGTCCGGGCAGTAAGTGCTCTCACCCGGGTGGCCTGGTATGTTACCGGTATATGCAAAGTTTAGGCCTGATTCTATTGCTATGTTTCTTGCCATTTCCAGTGTCTTTATCGGGGTAGGTGGTAGATTCTTTATCTTATATGTAGAATGAAAACGTGAGAAGTGAATGGGTACATCAGGGCCAAGGTTTTCGTTTATCCAGGAACACATATCTCTAAGTTCTTCTTCACTATCGTTAAGTGTTGGTACTATAAGTACAACCATTTCTAACCATATACCTATTTCTTTTAAAGTGAGAAGGGTTTCTAAAACTGGCTTTAATTCACCACTGCAGGTTTCTTTGTAAAATTTTTCTGTGAATGCTTTAAAATCTATCTTAACGGCGCTTAATTCCTTACATAGTTCAACCAGAGGTTCTTTCTTAATATAACCATTAGAAATCATTACATTTCCAACACCCTCACGTTTTCCCACTCTTGCTGTATCGTACATATATTCATAAAAAACCACAGGCTCGGAATATGTATAGGCGATAGTTCCACATTTTTTTTCTTTTGCGAATCTTACTACCTCTTCAGGTGTGAGTTTAATGTTGTCTATTTGTTCAGGTCGAAACTGTGAGATTTGCCAGTTTTGACAAAATTTACATTCTATGTTACATCCTGCCGTTGCTATCGAATAAGCCCTCGTACCTGGCAAATAGTGGAATAAGGGTTTTTTTTCGATAGGGTCTGCATTCAGAGAACATACACGAGAGTGAACAAGTGTATAATATATGCCATCACGATTTTCTCTTACACCGCAATAACCTCTTTCCAGGTCAGCAACCTGACATGCTCTTGGGCATAGCTCGCATTCTACCCGAACGTCAGGAAGTTTCTTGTAATACATTGCCTCCGTTATTGGAAATTCGTCTTCTTCATATGACTCAGAGGCACTAATTGCTGATACAAAAGGTGTATAACCAGTGCAAAACGCACATGTTCCCGCAACACCAGTCTTTAAAAATCCTCTTCTTGAAATCATTGTTAACTGTTATGAAAATTTAAAATTCCTAGTTACTTCGATGTTTGTAATTAAATAATTATATAATGAATTTTATTTAATTTTCCATATATTGTCAAGCTGCATTAAGGTTTGGTATCTTATTTCTTAAGTTTTGACCAATTCTGGCAAAATATTTACTAATGGAATTTTCTGTGAGCATCTTAAAAGCACCAAATAACAAATCCCAAATAACAAACAAAACACAATGACCAAATCCAAAATTCCAAACAAACTATTTTTGATCATCGAGCTTAGCTCGATAAGACCAAGCCGAAGCTTAGCTTGGTCAACTTGGTCATTCGAACATTGTAATTTGGTAATAGTTCACCAGGTAGTTCAAGCTAGCAATCATTTTTTTGATATTTTCTTACGTTTGGAGAATTGTAGTTCACCATCCCAAAAAGAGAATTTGTTACATTCCACAAAATGCTTATA
>MAYW01000042.1 GCA_001723765.1 Candidatus Scalindua rubra | reverse complement strand
AAAGGGCAAAGAGTGCTTTTGTATTCTAAACAAATATCCATATAATAACGGTCATTTAATGGTGGCTCCAAAACTACATAAAGATGACTTGTCCAAATTAAGTAGCTCGGAGATGATTGAATTCTTGACATTAACAAGTAATGTGAAGAATGTATTGAGTAAAAAAATGAATCCAGATGGTTTCAACTTGGGAATTAATCTTGGAAAGGTTGCCGGAGCTGGTGTTGAAGGGCATATACACTTACATATTGTGCCAAGATGGAAAGGTGATACAAACTTTATGCCCGTTATTGCTGATACTAAAGTAATGCCTCAATCACTCGATGATTTATATCTTGAATTGAAAGATCATTTTTAATTCTGGGCTGAATTCCGGTTGTGCTACTTGCTTTAAATATTCAACCACTCTTTTGACTTCATCTTCACTTTCACTGACATATGTTCCCTGTGTGCCAAAAAAGGGTCAGGTCTCAACAATTGACAATGATTGTGTTTCATGAAATATTGCGCACATGGTTAGACCTTTAAGACTATCTTTTGAAAATGCCGCTTATCATATAACCGCGAGAGTAAATCGAAAAGAGAATATCTTTTATTCAGATAAAGACAAGGCTAAGTTTCTCGATAAACGTTTCTAGTTTAAAATTGGTGAGGCCATGATGTTATACAAGTTCGTAGTATTTTCTCAGTGAATCAATCTCTTTTAAATTTAAGTCTTCAAATACAATCCCCTCTCTCTTTTTAATCGTCTTTAATGTCCTTAACGGATGACATATACAGCTTTCTGAAAGTGTCTTATCGGAGAAGGCATCGCAAGAAATGTAGTAAGACATATTTTCAAATGCCCTCACCAATGGAATCTTTTTTAAGAGTTCTTCATCTTTTTCATAATCAACCAGATATGATGGACAGAAGATAATGTTTGCACCTTTTTTTGATAAGTTTTTTACAAACTCAGGAAAGGCAAAGTCCCAGCAGTTAATAATACCAATCCTGCCGAAATCAGTATCAATTACCCTGTTTACTCTCCCCGGTGATACATTTTTAAATTCAGACTTCCACAGATGGACTTTTTTATATTTATACACAACCCTCCCGAACCTATCTATCAAAAAGACAGTGTTGAATATCTTATTACGTTCCCTTATATATGTGCTGAAAATACAATAAATTGATTCTTTACAACATTTCTCACGTATTTCCTTAATCTCGCCAGATACATCAATAACATTTTCGTCATCCGGATTCAGGCATGTTTCAGGAAAACACACAATGTCAGCATCTCTACCTGATGCCCTATCTATAAATTTCAATATCCGTTGCAAATTCTTTTTCACATTATCAACAACACTGATTTGTGCAACTGCAACTCTGGCCATTTTTGATCAATGATAAGTTTATGAAACGTTTACATTGACAAGTTGATCCGAAAGAAAACGAAAATATAATCCCCCTTTTTCCCCCTTTGTCAAAGGGGGGTAGGGGGGATTTCCAAAAGGAGAAATTATGTTTGCGGCTCTGCTTTGCCCACAGACTTCAGCCACAGGTGTTTGATAACACTCTTTATCACTCGAATAATATCGAAACCTATTGGTGATAGTTCTGGAAGGATAAAACCATGTGGTTTAACAGAAGATAAATCTTCACCTGCTATCTCTATCTTTGATAAATCCTGTTTACCTACTTGCAACCTTCTTGCTGCCCTAAGTATCGGAACATTTTCTGGATTGACTGAAAGTAGTTCAGCAACCACTCTATCTATTGCAATACCGTCTATCCCGCCGATAACTAGTGAAACCTTCCTGGGTAAACCTCCAGTAGGACCTGTCTTTTCCATAGCCATAACACCATCAAGAATGGTGAATGATGGTTTAACAATTTGATAATTGGCAATTAACATATCCGTATACCAATCCAAATTGTTTTTTGACTTTAAATGTCGCCACACCTTTCTTTTACCGCTCACACACCCGTACAAGTTTTTGACACCCGCAGTAAAGAGTAACTGGTCATGAACTTTTAACTTGGGAAGGTTGATTATGGCATCAACATCCAGAGCCTTGCCTGATACAGTTAGAGAAAATTCCTTACCTCCGCAATTGACAGATATCTTTCGGGGTTTATCCAGTTCGATGATATTGATGCCCAGTCTTTCTGCAACTCTATCCAGTCCTATACGCTTAGTTATCTTTTTCATGGAACCAAAGGCAGGGCTATCTCCTATGATTGGCATAGCACCTGCTTCAAGGACTTTTTTTGCCACTGTTTCTACTACAATCGGGTGCGTAATCACACATTTTCTAGGACTACTTTCCTTTAAGAAATTTGGTTTCAGGAGAACCTTTGATCCTTTTTGAATAATGCTCTCAATCCCACCGAAGAAGGAAAAAGCTTTATCTATTGCATCACTTACTTCTTCTTGAGAATAACTTGTGCATTTTACTAATGATACTTTATTTAAATTTGTCATATTATTATCCTTATTTGTAGACACTAATTTTCACGAATTAACACTAATTTTTATAATACAACTCTTTTATGGGTCAGGCTGTCTTCGCCAAAATTAACCAATAATCCTAATTTGAGCTTTGATGCGGCAAGGTAGTTTAGGGTTTGTTTTACATGGCTGTTGGTAAGACTTTCTATCGCTTTTGATTCCAATATTATCTTATCATATACTACAAAGTCCGCATTATATTCCCTCGGCAGTATAATACCTTTGTATTTTATCTTATAACTTTTTTCTCTTGAGAAGGGTATCTGGTTGATTGAGAACTCATACTCCAGAGCATCTTTATAAACTACCTCACTATGCCCTTTGCCAAGTATTCCATGCACAAACCAATTATTCTATACGCTTCTTCCCTATAAATTAACCTATCATCCATGATCTTTTAACAACTACCAATTCGTGTTCACGGCCTTCGTGCAAATTCGTGTAATTCGTGTCTAAATACTCTCATAAATCCACACCCTTCCCCCATTCATTATTTCCTCTGTCCTTTTTACAAGACGTTTCTTATGAAGGTTTAGGAGCCTTGTGCCGCTTGTATTAGCCTCAAGTTTCATGATTTTGGACAGTTCTTTAGCCGTAGTTTTATCTTTTTCAAGGATAATATCTAATGTCTGTTTTAGGTAATTGTTGATATTTCCAAGAAGGATCTTCTTATTGTTTTTTGTTTTCGTCATTATGGCAAGGCCTTTTCTCTCAAGGGCAACCTCTATATTTTCCTTTTGGTTCTCATTGAGACCTGTAAGGAGGATATATTTATCACCATATTCTCCGCCGAGCAAACGAGAGACAAGTTTTGCAACAATTTCATCTGCACATGAGTAATCTATTACGCCAATCTTAGAAAAATCAAGGGCAATTACTATTCTATCACCTTCTTTTACAATATCCCTCTCTATGTGTTCCCTTATTATCTGCCCTGATGGTCTTGTTACGAGGTCGCATGAGCCGTTTTTTAATTCTTCTTTTAATATTTTGTAAAGATCATACTTAATCATATTTCTTTCCATAGTTCATTAGCCACAAATGAACACGAATTAGCACTAATTTTTCAATCCCCCTTAGTCCTCCCTTTTTTAAAGGGGGAAACCCGCCTGCCATCTGTCGGGCAGGGAGAGGGATTTCTTGAAAATAGTTTTTTACAACAGAAACTAATTATCCACACTTTCTTTTCTACATTTAGGACACATATCGTAACAAACTTTACAGTATTGTTTTTTACAGTTATTACAAACCATAAAGCAGTTTGTACAAATAATATGAAGTTTGTCATCACATATATAGTAAGGCTTCTGTGGTCTAAAGCATGACTCGCAAGGTAATGCATCTATTTGTCTTATAATAGGGTTGAAGCAAACAGGAAACAACCTTGAGAAAAGACGACGCTTTATGTTTATCCAGGACAGAATAGATTGTGTCTCAATGCGGATAGCTGAGACTGGCTCTATCTGGACGTTCAATGCGTATTTTGCAACCAAGTCCTGAACCTTCCATTTTCGCTCTGTCTCTATTGCATCCAACTTATTAAACAATTTGTCTATACCATTACCTTTTGTCGTTCTATCTTGTATCTGTTTTTCAATTAAGTTATCTCTTTCAGCTAAAGATTGATCTGTTATTTCCAGGGCTTGTTTGCTATTTACACTCGGGATATTGCTATTATAATTTTGTCCTTCTTTCAAGGAATTAAGATTGTCTGGCACATTAGCTAAAGCCTTCTTTTTTATGGCTTTTCTTGTCTCATCTTTAAGCGTTTCATAATATTCATAAACCCTCCTTATATCACGGTTAAGTCTTCTTTCAAGACTATTGATAAAGCCCTTCAGGTTTTCCTTAGCCATACAGGCACATGCAGAATACGCTGATTGAAACACCTTCCCTATCTCACATCTTTCAATATCTTTCAGTTCTTCTGTAACCTCATTCAACTCTGTAATATCATGTTTAAAGGAAGAGGTGGAAAGATTCTGTTCATTTATCAATATGGGCATGATACCCTCTTGCCTTTCGTCTGACAATGCCACATACTTAAAATAACACAAAAGGTAGGAAACATTTTTGGGTTCTGCTTTTTCTAAACGAAATGTGGCATTATTGAACTTAATCTTTTCAGATATAGTCTTTGATAGCTTTTTAACATTTGGGATAGATGATTCATATCGTGCAATTGATAATTTCCCCTTGCCATTTAGGAGTTTCGCCACTGAGGTGAAGAAATCTGAGTCATAGGATGCATATATTGATTCATCAGATGTCCCGTCATAAGAAAAGCGCAATCGTGCAAATTCCGGTATGCCTAAGGCATTAGACACATCTGATGGAGTAAGCGCTTCCATTATGCCATCTTCTTTATGGTCTACAATACCATCATTATGGGTTAATATATCGGCTATTACTTCAGGTAATGTTCTATTCATTTTTGTTATCTTTCTGCTGCATTTGATTTGTATAGTTAGAAATTCTTGTTTCTGATAATTTTGTATATTCAGGATCTATATCATAACCAACATAATTACGTTTATCTTTTAAAGCTGAGAGACATGTAGTTCCACTTCCTACAAATGGGTCTAAGACCACATCATCTTTGAATGTGTACAGTTGAATCAGTCTATGTGGTAGTTCTACTGGAAACGGGGCAGGATGACCAATTTGTCTTGCTGAAACGGCTGGAAATGTCCATACACTTTTTGTCCATTCCAAAAATTCTTCCTTTTTGATCGTGTTTTCTTTATTTTTTCTTTTCCTTGAAAAAATATTTTTGGAAAAAACCAGAATATATTCGTGAACATCTCTTAACACGGGATTTGCTGCCGAAAGCCAGCTTCCCCAAGCAGTTGAAGGGCTCGCACTTGAAGCCTTATTCCAAATTATTTCACCACGCATCAGGTAGCCAATTTTTTCCATACTCTCTATAATATAACTATGCAAAGGTATATAGGGCTTTCTACCAAGATTAGCAACATTGACACATGCACGTCCACCTGGAACTAAAATACGATGTGTCTCTTTCCAAACACTATTTAGGAGTTCCAGATATTCTTTAAGATTTAAATCATTATCATACACTTTGGATACATTGTATGGTGGAGATGTAATCATTAAATGGACACTATTATCAGGCAATTCATCCATTTTTTCACTTGATTTGCAGAAAATTTTATTAAGAGTTTCTTTAGGTACTTCGTTCTCAGCATATCTTACTTTCTGACCTTTATGTAAGCCCTCATACAATCTGCTCTTATAAAACTTGGTCGAATCGTGATTGATACGTCCGGGAGTCCCAAATGAACTTGTTTCCGTACCGGTTCGTTTTTGCGTATATGTCTTGTTTGCCATTTTATCCCCTTATAAGTGATAAAAATTTTTCCGCTTTTCTTTCATAATCAGGTTCTCTGCTTGCAATTTCAATAATTTTTCCTAATTCCTTCCTTGTTTTCATGCCGGAAAAGAATTCCCGTCTTTGGGATAATAAACCATTAAGATTTTTCACCAATTCGTCATATGAATCCATTCTAATAAAACCATTACCATGTGTATGCTTCAAATTATCACCGTTATCATCTAAGGAATTCGGGTTAACAGACCAAAATCCTTGAATTATTCCTGCATGATAAAGGTGATCAACTTTTGTAATATAATTTTCGGTGATTGGAGTGCTAGAATAATAATTGGTATTTGCGAAGCACAGTAACCAGAAACACGAATATTGATACTTTTGCCAATTGCCTTTAACATTGAATCCGAGCGGAGTAAACCTGGATTGCCTTTGTGTGTTTTGAAATCACCCAAACAAATCAATTTATTATCTCTTAATTCCCAGTTCCAAACAATTGACATCTTTACTTCGAAAATAGCTTTAATGTTTTTAGCCGATTGTTCTCTTTGTCTTTTTTTGCTAAGTACCACATCAGCAGGAGATTGAGTAGTGAGACCGATTTCATTACAAATAGCTCCTTGAACAGCGTAAAGCTCCCTAATTCTGGCGAAATCTTGAAGTAAATCTACCGAATATTTTTCAGTAAAATTGCCAATAAGGGCATTTCTACTTTGTAATGTTGACTTCTTGCCCATGTAGGACTTTGGCCAATAGGCGTAATAATGCGAATCATCACCTAAATAAAAAAGTTGTTCAGGAGTAACAAACTTTCGAGCCTCATTAAAAAATTCAATCTCTTTTTGTTTTGTCCATAGTTCGGTCATAAATAAACTTTATCCTGAATTCGTTATTTTGGTAATGGCAACATTTTTTTTGGTCAAAACTTTAATAACAGGAGCGGCTTACCCGCCTGAACGAATTAGTCGGACAGGCAGCCGCGACACTATCGCAGTAAGTTGTTCCAGAATGTTTCGGTGTGAGAACACACAGAAACATCGATTCAATAATTTCTTGTGCAGACGACAAAGACGCAGAGATTTTATAATTTAACTATTTAACAGATCATACCCTCTCTCCACAATCATTGAATTAAGACGTTTACGTCTGTATTGCTATGTAAATATGGAAGGCGTGCCATTCTGTGCAATAAGGCAATTCTTAGAATTGCACAGAATTTGCCTTAATGGCCTAAAGCCTTCCGCTACAGTTTGGTAGCTAAACAAGGTTCTGCCCTCTGACATCTGTCTTCTATCTTCTGACTTTTAAGCCTCATAGTCCTCGCCAAATATCTCGTTATCTAAAACCTTTGTTTTCAGATATTCATTCTTGGCATTTAAAAGGTCACTGCTAAGTTGCTCAAAACCGTCTTTAAGGCTGTCTGCATCACTACTCTTTAACCAGATATCTGTAATTATGTCCTCAAAGTCTTTATCATCTTCTACATTGCCAAGGATAGGTTCTATCTCGCCTATGACCATCTCAAACATATTTATCTTGTTATCGAGAATGTCAATTATATAATCCTCAATCGTTCCTTTTATGGAAAGGTTAAATATGAATACATCACGTGTCTGGCCAATTCTGTGCAGTCTGCCTATCCTTTGCTCAATCCTCATAGGGTTCCATGGAAGGTCAAAATTGATAATTGTATTACAAAACTGCAAATTTCTACCCTCACCGCCTGATTCTGTAGAAACAAGAATAGGAACGTCATTTTTAAATCTTTCAATGGATTTATCCTTTTCTTTAGAAGGCATATTACCCCTGAACATAACATATGGCATCTCATGCCTAGACATCAAATCAGTAATATAGTCCATACTCTTAATATATTGTGTGAAAATTACCTTTTTCTCATCCCGGTTTTTTAGGAGTATCTCGATAAGGGTTTTGCCCTTACTTATATCTTTAAGACTGTCTGCAGCGCCAATAATATCTTTTATGCCGTTTCCCCCCACCCTTCCCTGCCCGACGGATGGCAGGCGGGCCTGCCCCCAAAGGGGAGAGGGTGAGGGCGGGGATAATTTAAGAAGGCTATTCTTCAGGGCAAAGGGGCTGCTTCCTGCTTCTCTTAAAAGGAGATTGATCATTGGCTTCTTAAAATCATTACTTTTTAGATAATTATTGATTCCTGTGTATATCTCTTTCTCAGTTTCTGTTGGTTCTATCCTTATTGTTGAAGCAAACCTTTTTGGAAGTTTGATGTCTATGGCGCTTCTCGTATTCCTTATCATCACATCCCTTAACAAGTCCCTTAATTTATCCTTATTGGAAGGGGCCTTTAGGTTTCCCTTCTTAACATATTCCTGCTTGAATAATTTTTCTGTTTTAAACTGTCCCGGTTTTAAGAGTGTAATGAGATTGAAAAGTTCTATGAGGTTGTTCTGGACGGGAGTGGCGGTAAGGAGAAAGATAAACCTCTTTTTTATCTGATTAACTAGCTTCCATGCAAGGGTCTTTCGATTCCTCAAATGATGCGCCTCATCAACAACCACAAGGTCATAGAATCGTTCTGTAACTACGGGTAGATTTTTGCTGCTCTTTGCCGTATTTATAGATGCAATAATGAACCTCTGTTTCCAGAAATTATTAACATCTTTCATAAATTTGGCGCTGTCAGTAGTAATGAATTCAATGTTAAATTTAGCCTGCATCTCTTCTTTCCATTGAGAAACAAGTGGTGTGGGCGTAAGCACCAACACATTTTTGACCATACCACGTTTTAAATATTCCTTTATAAGCATTCCAGCCTCTATAGTCTTTCCAAGACCTACCTCATCGCATAAAAGTACCCTCCCGCGGAAATGTTTGAGAACCCTTTTTACAGTCTCAATTTGGTACCAGTATTTTTCCACATTAGTTATTGCATTTAAGCATAAGAGTTCATCAAAACCACTTTGAATGGTGAGATGTGTATAATCGATTAACAACTGAGAGTCCTTTAAAGTTGATATGTCACTATTAAGAAAAGGTAAGAATTTTTCCTCATTCAAGGGCTCTATCTTTACAGGAATGCTGAATACCGGAATTTGTATATCTTTAGTTTGAATTTTGTTTTCTGGCTTTTTTTTGAGTTTTCTCGATTGGGCTTGTTTTTCTTTTGGAATTTGCGGTTTTGATGTTTTATCTCTATCAACGGTAAAACGATTTTTAACCTGCTTGCCTTTTTTCTTCTCATTTCTATCTCTAAAACTACGTTTCTCCCGGCGGGATTTATTAAACTCTGGAATTTGAACCTCGGTCATGGCGAGCGTATTCCAATTCTTGAGTTTTTCTCTAAATTTTATATGACTTTCAAGCTCAGAGAAAATCTTTTTAGCTTCTTTCTCACCTTCAAGTGAGGGTTGCGATTTTTGTAGTTTCTTAGCTTTCTTTAGATACTCTTTTGCTTGTTCTATGTTCCCAAGATCCGCCTCTACTTGACTGAGTAGAACATAATCAAGCCAAAACAAACGAATATTTGCCAATTTGACCAGCCATTTTTTGCCTAATTCTGGCTTTTCCCATATAAAAACACAAAGTTCGACTATATTTGCTATCAGTTCCAAATCTTCAGGAAATTGGTGGTGTAATTTTTCGAGGCAGCGATAAGCCTTCTTGTATTCTTTTTTTCTTAAAAAGCGATTATAAGCGCTATATGTGTCTTCAGGTGTTTCAAATAGCATGGTTTTTTCTGTATACTTATTTTAAATTACTCTTAATCTTAATTATCCTGTAAGTCCTGTCTAAAGAATTAACTGGATTTAAATCATGTTTATGCTGTTATCCTGTCAAATATCTTCTCCCTTGTGAATGCTTAAGTATATTTTTCTTGGTGGCTTATTGTGTTAGTCCTTTACAGGCTCTATTCCAATGCTATTCAGCCAATTAGTTATTTCTTCTTCCATCCTCTGGCTTTTAAATGAAAACCATCTTTTCTCTTCTTCAGGATAATATGCAAGAACATCCTTGAATCTCCTGAAGGCGCCTTTTCCATCAAGGGCTATGGCAAGTTTCTCCCTAAGCCCCGTATCCTTTACCGTATCTGCAAACTCTGACATGAGGTTATAACCCTCATAAGAGGGTCTGTCTTCAATCCAGACGTATCTATCTGATTCTCCCAATATCTCTTCAGCAATCTCAGCCTCCCTTTTTTGCCAGCCTGGAAGATTCCCCAATTTTTCTTCATCACCATCCTCTACTGCTCTTTTAACCTCCCCTGATATAGTGACCACCTCACCTGTCTGAGTATCAAGATAATGGTCGTGGTCATAACGATTCTGGTCTTCCATACAGATTGCAATCTCTTCAAAATCTACCTTGAGCCTTTTCATCCCTTATCACCCTTTCTTTACGATAAATTCCTTTATCTCCCTAACAACCTCTTCTATATCCCCCATATCTTCCTGAACAATCTGATATAGCTCTGCTGGCGTTATCTCGTGATAAAAATGAACCATACGATTTCTGTATCCCGCCATTTGCTGGAGTTTGTCTTGAAGGTTCTCAGAGATTATCCCCTTTTCTACCATCCCACTGGTTATGGATTTATACTCCATAGAATATTCATGCCAGCCTTCATGTACGAGGATGTGTCTCCCAACATCAAAAAGAGCCTCTAAAGACCTGCGTAGATAGCTTTCTACTGCTGCAACTTTAGTCTTGTCTTTAAGAAATTCTTCCTTTTGTATTGAGCCCAGGTCTCTCATCTCTTTCAAGGCATCCTCTATAAAGGCAAGCCTTGATGTTATCATGGACTTATTTACCATACTTTCCTCCAATCCCAAGAAACTCTCTATCTATCCTATCTCTAAATACTTTCCAATCAGCAGCAAATTTTAAGACATACTCTATGTAGTTTTCCAATATCTCCTGATCACTTTTATGGATACAAACACCTTTTATGGCCTCAAACTGAAAGGTGGACTCTGTCTCTTGCAGAAACACAAGGTCAATCTTTAAGGGGCTAAAGACCTCGCAAAGTTCAAAGTAAAGTGGGCCAAAGACCTTGTAAGGTTTTTGAGGAAATGATTCCTTTTTGAATACAACACCAATATCCATATCTGCTAATGGGTCTATCACATCCACTTCTTCGCCTTTCAAAATTGAAAGTCCCTTGTCCCTCTGAGAACCAAAAAGAAACATAAGGTCTATAGAAAAATCACGGCTGATCTTCGAAAGCATTTCTTTAAACTTATTTTTTATCATTACATCCCTCACACAAGCTGTATCTTAAGAAAACTATCACCTCACAATTTCCCTTATCATCGCTGCCTTTTTCTTTCCAACACCTTCCACGATAGCCAATTCACTCTCATTGGCTGTTATAACTTTTTCAATACTGCCAAAGCATTCAAGCATCCTTTTAGCTATCTTTGGGCCTATTTGTGGAAGCCCCTGGAGGATATGTAGCTTAAGCCTTTTTGTCTTCTTTGGCTTCCTGCCAGCTCTTTTTACATATAGCAACTGATACTCCAAATCTTGAAGCCCTGTCATTATTAGAAAATCAGCAGTACCATTTACGTCTTTGGAAAGTATTACGGGAATATACCAGGAAATGGATAAAGATGTAATAGCCCCTTTGATGGCCTGAGGGTCTATGGCATAACCTGTGTGATAGAGGTTTTTACCCTCGATGACCATAATTGGCCTTTCAGCAAATTTCTTTAACCTCGATGCCTGGGAGAAAAGCCTGCCATCTATTATGGAGATTACAAAGTCCCTTGTAGTCTTTCTCTCCACGCTGATATGGCCGTTAATAAGGTAATCACCAAGAGATAACCTTTTCTCTTCCACTATAACTCCGCTTTTATTCCGTAAAACTTCTAATATCCCGGAAGGTTTCTCTCTATAATCAACCTCAATCTTTATATCCATTATTGATTACCCCATTGTAACCTCTTCAACGTTTTTTACATCCGTGTACCGATACAGGAATTCAAGAAACATTTCGACTATCAATGTATGTTTCCTTGCCGTTCTAGTGGAAAGTCTTTTCGTAAGATAATTTTCAAAATCTTTTTTCCATGCATCTACATACTGTCGAAAAGGTTCCCTAGCTTTTTCTTCCGCTTCCATAGCCTTGAAGAATTCATCTATTTTATCTCCTGGTATCACTACTTTACCTGTAAATACTTTCGCCATTTTTCTATATACCTCCTCTATTAGGCATTGATGCGTCGTTAGTTGAAACTCCTTATTGTACATTTATATATTAACATTACATTCCCATGGGGTAAGTGAAGTTAAAGTTACCATCAGCTATCTTCATAGACAGTTTTCTTATAACATATTCGGCATTATCATCCGGGCCTGCTATGTAATATGGTTTGCCATCCATTCCAAATTTTAAATCAGATGAATAATATTTTTCAGATGGTTCTTCCAGAAGATATCTTGAAAGCTTAAAATCTCTTTGCGGTTCGAAGCCCAATTCCCTTGCAAAGTCTATTGCCCCATATATGATTTGGTGAGCTAAATCAATATCGCATTCGATATACGATGTCAGTCTGTATATCTTTTCTTTAAAATTGTTTTCGTACTCATCCAATGTCATATTTGCGTTACAAAAGGTATTCTTCAACCCAAGACAAAATATGTCTACCATATAGGTGCCGAAAGCCTGCTTGCCGTCTGTTTGTTTACGAGAGATCAATATGGACGCCATACCCTCCTCTTTCCACTGTGGATTTATCAGGTATTCATGAACAAGCAACACTCTTGCATTTTTGATAATGCTTTTATCGGATTTAACATCATTAAGCATCTCAGATTTCCTGTTTTTTCTGTCTTTATCCTTCCTCTTTTTTTTCAATAGCAACTTTTGCCTTTTATTTTCATTATGCGCCGTTATTTAGCTCCTTGCTAACTTGTTTGGATTTATTTGTTTTAAGTTATTCCAAGGGACTCAAACCTGAAGGTTTGAGTTACATACTTACGTTCTGAAACATCGGCTTTTATCAACTGGGATAATATGTAACTCAAGGCTTAAGCCTTGATAAATGTCTCTCTTTCTGGATAAATCCACGTCAGTTCTGACGTGATTCCAGCACTGGATTCCTCCCGAAAGGGAGGTTTGTCAAAGGAATCTCCCAATTGTCATTCCCGCCAGAATGCGTGTCGGACAGGCAGTCTGTTGAGCAGGAATCTGGTCCTTCTTTTTTCCGGATTACCGTTTTCCTGTCCGAACACCCGCCTGCCAATATGTCGGGCAGGGATTCGTCCGGACGGGTACGGAAATAATAATATCATTTAAAATCTTTCAATTTAAGTTTAACAAAACACTATCCCATTCATCTTTAAGATCAGGATACACGCTGCAAATATTTTTCTGCTCACATTCAGGGCAGAAACCATCGCATCCATCATCTACATAGGTAAAGCCAAGCTCTGTAAATATTTTATGATACTGATCAGGATCATTGAAGTATTCCTCAAATTTCTCAACCCTATCCTTAAAATACTCACTTAATTCATCTTTATCAAAAATATCTTTCATAAACAAATCCTCCCTTTTTTTAAAAAATGTGTAATCGTTCACCGCAAAGGCGCAAAGCTCGCTAAGCAATTTCAATGTTTAATAGGAATTGCCGTTATTATTTTTTAGAAAGTAAATGATAATAATTGCTGAATAATTTTGTTGTTTTATAGGGGCGTATTGCAATACGCCCCTACTCCTGTATCTTTTTCTCATTTTTCAAAAGTTTTTTCTTTGCGTTCTCTGCGTCTTTGCAGTGGGCTGAACTGTTACCTTAATTCTATTTCAAAGAAGCTTGTTTACAAGCTGATCAAAGCTTGTGATTTTCCGCCATCCCTGATTTTTGACGGCAACTTCACCATTCCAGTAATAATAAATATCCCCATCTATTTCTGAAGTATTGCCAGTACCATAATAATTTTTAAGATATTCATGGATTTTATTATCAACATCTTTAGCATTCCTTGCATAAAAAGCCTTTTCAAATATCTGTTCATACTCGCCCTGTGGAATATAACGTAAGATATTATTTTGTAAAATCTTCCTTTTTTATAAGTTTCTTGCAAAGCTGAGCTTAGATCATGTCTAAAATTACACTGGTTATGTTATTCAACAGGGTTCACCACTGACGAACTCAATAGGTTGCATGGTACAATTTTTCATCACTTGAAGTAATTACGCATGTTTTAAGCATATCACCTTACAGCCTGTAAATACATCCTTCAGCGTGATGTACCAGTAGAACATCAACTAGGTGCAATACTTTGTTAATATTTTGCGAAACATTATAATTTTACAAAATCAAGAACCCAATCATTTTCTATTATTCCACCTCTGCCTTTTCTATCAAATCGCATATAACGATTTTTAATTTTATAGCCCCACTTGTTTGTAATTTCAAATCCATTATGCTCAGCTATTTCAGTTAGAAAGTCTACCGTATTAAAGAAAATATTACTTACAGAACTGTTACCGACAACAAAAACATAATGAGTATTTGAACTTAGACACTTTGCCATTTCTGCAAAATGGTTTTCCATTTCTTTAAAGTACTTACATGTTAGAAATGAATGTTTATGTCCATTTTTTTTGTCCTTTACATAAACATCTTGCAAGTTTTTATCCAGAAGCTTAATTCCAATAGTAATATCGAATGGATTATAATCTTCGAAGTTTTTTTTGTGGAAATGTTTTGTTCCTATATATTGTTTTTTCTTTTCGTTTTGCTTTGACTGTGTTTGCAAATCAAACATGTCACCAATCCAGAATAATTCAGACATTTGATTGTAAATGTAATCTATCGCTTTTATATATGGAGGTGAAGTAATAGCTAAGTCAATTTCTTTCCCTTTTAACTTCTCTTCTAATCCTTTAGCACTTGATGAGCAAAAAATTTTACTTTTTAATTTATGGTTTATCTTCTGTGAAAATATTGGAATCCTTTCTTTAAATAAATCTAATTGTTTAAAAAATAAACTTGTTGTTTCTTCCGGTATTTTAATTTTTGTATGGGAAACATATGTTTTTTGAGACTCGTTATCTGCATTCGATACTCGTCTTATGATTGCTGAAAAACAAATTATTAAAAGGTCTTGAATGTCCCTAATTTTTTTGTTTCTTCCGAATTCATCGGGTATTTTGTTAATTAAAGTTCTAATCAATGACAGTTTATTAATTGCGTCATTTGTAAACCAATGCTCAATCGTTTCACATTCCGGCTTAAATCGGCCTTTCTTTTTTTGCTTAATACCTCTTTTTAACCAATTGCAGACTTTGTTTAATTCAAGAATATCTACAGGAGTAGTTTTAACTTTGGAAATTAAAGCAGATAAAGGGTCAATATCAATTCCAATAACATTATGTCCAGCTAAGATACCCTCAACTAATGTAGTGCCAGAACCACAAAAAGGGTCTAATATTAGTTTTTCATTTTGCCCTACCAGATACTTGTCAATTGCCCACCTTGGTACATGAGGAATAAACTTTGCTGGGTACTTGTATTGCTGTATTACGTAGTCATTTCCTCGAGTTGATTAACTTAATTGAACGGTTAAGTTGAAAAATTAAGATTGCTTGAATTCCTTTTGGAGTTAAGAAAAGTTGATTATTAACTTTTTGTATAAAACCAAGTTCTTCTGCATAATTTGCAAAATGGTAAGCTCCTGTTAATTGAGCTTGTGGTTTTGTCCATGTCTTATCTTTCCCAAGAGAACGAACAAAGAAATCTTGAAAGTTATCATACTTAATAGGATATTCAGCTTTTGATAAAATGAATACGGTATCTACAACAGACATTATGCTGAAAGTTATTTGTGAAAAAAAGGGATTATCTTTTACAAAATCTGAAATCAAATTAAACTGCTCAACAGAGAATCTTTCACTAGAAGTAAAATTGTCAAAAGCAATAACTTCCTTGCCCAATTTTGTTAAGGAATATTCGTCTTTATTCTTTTCAAGTAAACCAATCAAATTTGCAACAGCTAAACGGTTTCTAATAGTTTTGATTGATCTTTTCTCAATTCTACATATTTCTTCTAGAGAGGTCCCTTTATTAAAAAGCGTTAATGTGTTTTTTAATAAATATAATCTTGTTACGCCCCAATTTCCTGGTTGAATTTTAAGAAAAGCTGAAAGTTCTTTAAAGTTCTGATAATATTTGAAAAGTATTTCTTCAACATCAAATTTGATAAGTTTAATTTGTTCTTTTCCACAATCCGCAAAGTGTTCCTTTTTTGCATCAGTAACTAAAACAATTTTATTAATTTTTGTTTTAATCAGTTTTGATTGAGATTGAAGTAATACAAGTTCTTTGCAGTAATCATTTATTTGAGAAATAATGTCGTAATAAAATGGAACAGCTTTTAACTCTATCAGTAATAATTCGTTCTGATACAAGTAAAGCAAATCAAGTATCCGATTGTTATCAAATTTTTTTTGTCTTGCAATTAGACTTAAATCACTTTGGTTGACAGAAAGCACATTTGCTAATATTGATTTATCAATAGACAAAATGTCTTCAATTACTTTTTCTGTTACAATTTCAATCATCTTTTAGTCTTTCAATTTTAATTATTTTAAAATCTGATTTTGGCTTTAAAGTTGTTTCATACTCAAATTGATATAGGAGGTTGTTTCTTAAAGTTTCTTCAACATCAATATTCTGTTTATTTGTTTTTACAGTTATTAAATATGGATCACCTTCGTAGTCAGCTCCATTTAATTGACTTTTTATATTTTCAATATCTTCTGGATTGGCAAAATAATGAACGTTTAATTCTTCTTTATCTAAATCCTGTTCGGATCTCAAATAAATAATTTTCATTAGTTCTATTTCATCTGGAATTTCAAAATAACCAAAAGGGAATGGGCTTCTTATTAGTTCAACTAAATATTTTTTACCATCAATTGTATTATATTCAGATGCCAACTGTTTTATCGTCAGTCCATCTATAGTTTCAAAAGTAGTAATGTCTTGCATCATCATTAATGATCTCTCTTCCAATATGGTGTATTACCCCCAACTCTCGATTTATTACCACCAACTAATGCTTCAAACTCTTTTAATGATATTGAATCATTGTTATCAAGATTATTTAATAAAAACTTCAATGACATATCTCCATTGGCTGGATTAATGCTATATTGAACTTGTGAATCGTTAAATGCAAAAATAGCAAGTGAGATAGTCAATGTTAACTCATAAACTTGTTTTGCAGCATTATAATTTCCAACTGTGTAAAGATCATTCCAAAGGCTACCCATTCTTGTCCAAATGAGAGGGCATTGATTTCTGTCTTTTATAAAACCATAGCGTATCATTGCGCGTATTTTGGTTTGCATTGTTGAGGGTTGGATGTTTGCAGCTGCGGCAAATTGGTACATTTTTTGATTTCCTTCTCTACCACCTGACCACCCAAAACCTATATATTCTTGTTTTTGACTTTCAAAAACCAGAGTTCTAACAGCTAATAACTCTTCAAGATTAGAACTGCTACGTGAATGAAACCAATCTCCATTAATACAAGCCATTTAATTTACCTTTTTTTAATGCTAACAACATCATTAATCGTCATTTCCAGTAAGTCAAACCAGTTAGAAAAATAGTCTCCTATTCTTTCTTCCACTTTCTTAATTCATCATCAGTCAAATCTCTATCAATAGTTTCACCCGTCCGAACGGCTTGGCCGGGCGGATTTGCAACGTTCTGAGCATCCTCAACGTTAATTGAGTACAAAACATAATTGTTTTCTATTCTATTATTTACCATGTCTTTAATTCCTTATATCTTTTCATATCTATATTCTGTCCATTTCCATATTGATACGTCAAGATATTCAGACTTGTTTATTTCTTTAAGTTCATAACCATAATCATGAGCTATTTCTCCAAAAGTCTTTTGGCTTCTTTCAGTGAATCAAAATAGTTGACTTCGCTTGCAATACCTCTATCTACTACCACAATCAGGTATTTTGCTATACATGGTGGAGGTAATTGATAAGTAGTAACACCAGTATTTTTAGTAACATATTTTTTATCCATATTATAAATTCTCCATTAATTAGTCTACATATGCTTTTCTTTGACTATATTAAACCTGAATTAAGAAATTTCTATTGTGAAATCCTCATGAGGCATTGAGAACCTATGTTTCTCCCTGCCTGTGCGTGCCGCACGCAGACAGGTATAAATTTTAACATTACCTGTTAAAGTGATAAAGTCTGTCATTCCCACAGTCTGTTGAGCGGGAATCTAGCCCTTTAGATTTCTGGATTCCCATTTTCATGGGAATGACAATGTCGCCTAACAATTACTCAATTTAGGTTAAATAAGTTTGTTTACAAGCTGCTCAAAGTTCATAACTTCTTCCCATCCATGGTACTTAACTGCAACTTCACCATCAAAATAGTAATAAACATTTTTATCTATCTCTGAAGTGTTTCCAACGTCATAATAATTATTAAGGTATTCATGGATTTTATTCTCTAAGTTTTCATCATCCTTTGCATAAAAAGCCTTTTCAAATATCTGTTCATATTCACCCTGTAGAATATAACTTAAGATATTATTTTGTAAAATCTTCCTTTTTTATAAGTTTCTTGCAAAGCTGAGCTTAGATCATGTCTAAAATTACACTGGTTATGTTATTCAACAGGGTTCACCACTGACGAATTCAAAAGTTGCAAGATATAGTCTTTCATCGTTTGAAGTTACCACACTTTTTTCAGACATGATGTTTACCTTCAAAATTTATAAATAATTTTCTAAAATTTCCTAATTCCTAATGTCTATTAACCCAACATTTATAACTGAATAAACCTAGTTGTAAAACCATCTTTTATGGCGCTACGCCTATTATTAACAACGGAACTGGTGGATTATTTCTTCCGTGTCTTAATACATTATAAACTTCACCCTCATAATATGCTATTCCGGTTGACATTTCAGCTTGCATGGATTTCATAGGCAAGACTTCAATACCAACATTGATAACGCCTCCCGTATAGAATAAAAGATGTTTGACAAAAAGGTCGTAAGCCACAAAACTATACTTCCCAAATTGCACCTCAACAGCAATATTATCCTTTACAAAATCAGTCTGCTTATAAGAATATATGGGGGATTCTATCCCATGCTTAGTCAAGAAATCCTTCTGCCTTTTTAGTGTTAAAGCTGTAAGTCTTTGAACATCAAAATAGTTAGTTGTGACATAATACGGATATCTTAAACTTTTCCACTCCCTTTGCCTGAACACTTTATTAAATTCTTTGTCTAATTCTTTTGGATTATATCTTTTTTGAGATTTCTTCACATCAACACTCTCGACAATATCAAGAATTTCTTTATAGGTTTCTTTATGATGAACAATTAAATATTCTTCACTATAAATATGCGAATATTTCTCAATGATTTTCATGGATTTTCTCTTATAGCAATTTATTAAGGATGTTATTATCTATTTTTAACGTGTAGGTGAAATTCCTCTTTTAATCCATAGTCTTTCTGTTGATAACACACATTAGTATTGATAAATTCTTCATAATCTATTAATGTGTTTCTGTTCTGTCAGGAAATTTTTTTAATTAATTTAAGTTTAAAAATCTTAATCCAGATCTTGATTTTTCAGAGCCAAATAAGTTATCTTTACCGTCCCAAATTAGATAAATACCTCTGTCATTTTCCATATAATTAATTACCCATTGATTTGTAGTATTTAATGGATTTTCGATCACTAATATTAATATTGCATCATGTTTATTTTGAAGGTATCGATATTCATAAAGTTGACTCAGACCTTTTCTAATCTGGTTTTTTACGTTTCTATGAGTTATAGATTTCATTTCAAAAAAATAATTTTGATCAAGTTTGACAGCTAAGTCAATTAACTGATTACATTTTGGTATTCCACCATAATTTCTAATTCTTTCAGCAACTAAATTAACCAGTTTTATATGGGCATTATTGGATCTTTCAGCTTTTGTTAAATCCTTATAATAAGATATAATTTCACTTGCTTTATTTGTTCTTTCCGAGATTTCTTCATATTCAATCAAATCACCAGTATTTGGTAATAAAGGTTGAGTAATATCATTTATTTGAAATACTGGCAAATCACTGTTAAAATTATTTCTAAGAAAGAATCGATTATTCCTAACTTCGATAAATCCAAGAGTCTTAGGCCAAGCAAGGATAGTTGAAATTCGCCTAGGTATCATGCTTTGCCCCATATTTGGGTCTGATATAGATTGAAGATAATCAATTAATTGCTGCTTTGTGAGACCCTTACTATGTATTTCTAAATATGGGAAAAGTTTTTGATAAATTTTTTTAAACTCAAATTGAAAACAATTGCTTTTTTTGTTAAAAATTTTATTTTTAAATTAGACTAGAAAAAATCACTTTAATTTGTTATTTATCTTAAAAAGACAATTAAACAAACTTATAAAAATATGGAAACCAAAAAGTTAGATCGATTAATAACAAAATTATTGAATCCAAATTATACGTTTAAAAATATTAAAGGAGCACCATTTAAAATAAGTGATAAAGTGTTAGTTTTAGATAATCCAAATAATGATAATTCTTTTAATAATGAATTTGTTGGTAAAAAAGGGCACGTCTTTTACTTTGAATATGATTGTGGTTGTGGTCAAACTTTTCCTTCAGACCCCCTAATTGGTGTAAAGTTTATTAATAAAAAAGTAGGAGAATATTGGAAAGAAGAAATCCAACTTTTAGATTAATATATTTGTTTTGAAAAATTTATGTGAATTTGTATGTATTATTGCTAACTCATCAAAACTCATGAATTTTATTCTTGATTTTATTTCACGAAAAATGTTTGAATCGAGTTTTGTTTCATACTCTCTTTTGCGTGCCACATCGCTTATAATATAAAATTTTGCATAAAAATCTCTCAATTCACCAAATTTGATAAAAGAGTTATATATATCCGTTGTTAATTCTACTTCAAAAAAATATGATGGCATTTTTCTTTCATTAAACCAAATAACATCAATAGTGCTTGCCCTTTTTACAATATTTGCATATGTGAAAACATATATATTCTCTAAAGAAGCAAGTAGTGAAAGTTTCTTGTTCAAAAATAGACGATTTTTATCTTGTTTAGGAATAAAAGTATTAAAACCCTTTATATTTCCTAACTCAACTAATAATCCTTGGTAATATGAGTGATTGAATTCTTTTACGTTTTCTTTTTTATCATCAAGTATATTAAATTTCCGAAGAATTTTTTTGTTTATGGGATTTTAATGCCCATAGTCCTGGTTTAATTCTGAAGAAAAACCTATTATCTTGCACAATTCTATTAATAGATTTAAAAGGTGTTTTCGTTTTCCAATCACTTACATCAACATTTTTGTAAAGATATCCTAACGTTGCAAAACCGTCATTTTTTGCCATAGCATTTATTACTTGTTCATGTTGATATTTCTTTTTCATTTTTTATTAACTCGATAAAGTCCATTAAAACAAGTCTTATTTAAATAGATTAAACGTGCTGCCCTTTCTACTTCAGTCAAACTTTTAGGATCAAGATTTCTAATTTTATAATAAAATTCTTCATTGTTTTTGTAAGTTTCTAAGATATCAATAACTTGTTCAATATTATCTCTAATTGATTTATATGTAACTATTAACCTTCATTCAAATCAGAAATAATGGCCTTTTCAGAGTATAAATAAAAAAACAGAGCACCTCCCCCAACGAATGGTTCAATATAATTATTATAATTTTTCGGTATGTATTTAACTAATTCTGGTAAAAGTTGAGATTTACCACCAGCCCATTTTAGGAATGGTTTTATACCAGTAATTTCTGGAAATTGACTTAATGTTTTACAATATGTATTTTTAAGTCGGGGCATTTGTTTTTTGATTTTTAGATAATCAAATTCTTTTAAATCTAAATTCTTTTACCTCGTTTGCTATTACATTTTCAAAGAGAAAAAAATCTCATATACAATTTAACATCTTTTTAAATGTTTATTAATTGTTCAATCTTAACCTACATATAAAATCGATATTCTTCTTTTGGTTTTTGGTACTTTGGAAGTTCAGCAAGTATTAGTCCAACTTTACGTGAAAAAGCTAAGGTAACCGGTTTACCGCAAGCAAAATCTGCTGTGTTCCAATTCATTTTTGTTAAGGCTAATATTTCGGTTAATACTGTATCCCATGGGCTATCACCATGGTGTTCCAGTATCTCGATAGGCTGTGGAGCTCTCGGCCCGGGATAAGAGCGGAGAAAAGGTATATAGCCCAACAAGTAAAGTAAAAAATTACACTCAGAGAATTTTATATATGTTCCCCGTAAAGGAGGATAGGTTCCGGGTCTATAGAATTGGACTCCTCTCCAACCAAATGCTACAAAATCCTTTCTTGGAATGTTTTCACATGCATCCTCGAATCCCTTATGTTCGTCTTCCCAAAATCTTGAACTTTTATGAACTACAATACGATTTGGTAAACTACCTCGATTTTGTCGCTTGTATAGGTCTATAACATCTGTAATTAGAGAATAAGCTGAAGTATAATCTAAATGTGGTGATTTGCTTTTTTCATCATCTTCCCATTCAAATGTATTGCCGCGAAGAACATATCCGTCCCCTGCAGAAGTGAATGCCTGTGCGAGACTTGTTCTTAAAGTTGTGTTTTTTTCATGTAAATCCCTATAGAATGAAATCCCAACAAAACAAACACCACTTTCTATTTCAGCAAGTCGCCAGGGTGAGCCACCCGCCTTATGATATATGCCAGTAAAAAAGTTCCAAGCTCTTGTTGCTGCATCTTGTGTAGACCTTTTAGATTTCTCTTTTTGATCTATAAGTTGCAAGGTTTTTGGCCATATTAACTGTGTTGGAATACTGAATCTCATAACTTCTGTCTTCAATCCTCTGTAAAGGTTTTCATAAGGTAAGTATTCATCTTCCATTTTTAAAACGCGATAATCCTTTGGAAATGGAAAAAATTTCTGTCCCATTTTTGCTTCTTTCAACACTTTGCGTTCTTTCCTGCTTAACTTTATCCTTCTATTAACCCCATCTATGTTTTTTTTAGTGCAGTATTCAATAACTTCTTGAGGTATACAACATAGAATAACATCAGGCTTTGGCTCTCTCTGGGATAATATTTCAATTGCTTCAATATAAAGTTCAACAATTCTCTTAATTTTTGCATTGAAATTTATAATATCTATTGCTTTGGTTATTTCTTCTTGCTTTATCTGTTCCCTCCAAGTATCACCAAAAATAAGTTCACATTGAAATGGCAAGCCTGTATTAATACCAGGAAAATGAGGGTAAAGGAAAGGTTCTTTACCTTCATTTGTTACTATATTTTTACATGATCTCAACCATTGCTCAGCATCCGATATCATTGAAGGTGGCCCTACAATACCTAAGATAATACTTGTTATTGATGGCTTATCCTGCCCAACTAAACTGTAAGACCCATACAATGCTAATCCTGTTTTTGGGTCAATATGTTGATGTTGACTTCCAAAGGCAAGTAAAGGTTCTGAAAGGACTCCACATTCAAATGATGGTACTTTCCAGCTATATTCTTTAGTCGTATTCTTTCTCTTTATATTCATCTGTTTCTTCAATTATTTCTAAAACTTCATCTTCTTCAGGTTCAATCTCATCCTCTTCATTAAGTTCCTTCTCTAACTCTTCATCAATAGTATCTTCAATTTCTTCATCAATTAATTCGGCTTCTTCATTGAGTTTATCCATAAGATTAAATTGATCATTAAGTACACCAAATGTTTCCTTTACATAAGCAGGTGTTGGAGATATTTCAAGACGTTGATCTCCTGTTAAGATTGAAATAGGTCCAGCTTTACCTTTTAGAAAAACTGACCAGAACCTAATATGGTAAAGGATTTGCAAATTTCTTTCTCTACCTAACCATTTATTCACTTTACTTGTTGTTTTTGATCCAGTTTTTATTTTAGAACCGTCATCGGTTAATGCGATAGTTGGAATAATCTGCATGTAAAATTTATTTGCAAGAAAAAGAATTTTCAAGTAAGCAGCTTGGTGTCGCCAAAAAAGGACTGTTCCATTATTGTCTATACAAGGTTTTGAAACTGTTCTTTGTGCTCTTTTATTTGTAGGTTTCCACTCTATTATGTTAGGTTTTCCGTTTTCTACCACAGGAAAATAAAAACGAGATGATTTACCTTTAGTATTATCTGCAACTAACCCTTTACGAATTGCATATCTCGAAATGGACATATTTAATAATGAGATTAAGATTTTTCTTCTTTCTCCATCTTGAATCCATTCTTTAACTGGTGCAATTTCAATATTATTTTCGTCAATTATTATTTTTAAGGGACCTTCCGTATTCTCTAGATCATGAAAAGTAACTATTCCATCTTTATACATACGGAATATAGGAGTATATGGTTTCTCTATCTTCTTTTGTAATTGATCTTCTTTAATAATGTTTTTTAATTTTTGCTTGGAAGGTAACGATTTCTTCCCATTTTTGTTTAACTTACAATATTTATTAGATATAGAAGCTGTATAGAGAAAATGCGGAAGCCCAATAATTGGTAGTAGATTACAAGAAAGATTTTCCTCTGTTATATCAGGGTCTCCCTCGACTGCCGAGCGTTCTGCAAGATATGTTTGACGATCAATTCGCCCGTTTGAAGATATCAATTGACCTTTATATATTAATGGACGATGAAGGGGTTCATTTTGTAAGATAGCAAGAAGTTCTCTGACTCCCCGGTTATATAGTTTTCCACGCAAATCAATCATCCTAAACTGTCTTAAAAGAATAGGGATATATGGGCAATCTTTGGCTAATAATGAAATTATACGACCATCCCTATTATCTGGATCTAAATGAAGTGCCGAGTGCCATTCTGCATCAGTCCAACCACTTTGACTGTTAAAGTAATCAGGTGTCATAACAATCCCAAAAAAACGACTATCTTCAAGACCAAAGTTAACTTTTCCTGGAATACTTTCACCACCTTTTATCTCGGCCTCATCAACCCAAGTTAATAAATTTCGACCTTCGAATTTGTTAGCCTCTATGTCTACAGCTAGTTTACTAACGAAATCATTATCTGCCGAACTATGCGAAAGAAAGATATCTTTAATCTTTTGATTTTGAATTGAAATCGTCACTCTTGAATACCTTTCCTAATTCCCTCAAAATACACAATATTATTCTGTTCATTCTCGATCCACACACTACTTCCCCATGCAATTTCTTCTACAATTCGCCGCAACCAAGAGTAGGTCGGGTTTCCCCGCCTGAACAACAAGGACGGGCAGGCGAACCCGACAATAATCAATGTTTCGGTGCGTAAGAAATGCGCCCTACATATTTTTTCATTAGATTACACAAAAACATTGCTAGAAAAACAAGGTTTTACACACTTGTAGTACGGAGAGAATATGAAATCTAAATTCTAAATGTTTTTCGCTTGTAACTGTTCTGCTATAAATTTATGTGTTGCCATGCCGCAATCTTCACATAGAACTGACAGCCAGGATTCTATATCCGACATATAAAATCCATAATCGCCCTGATTTGATAAAGAGTCTTTTTCTATGCTGCCAACCACAGTAGCATAAGCCTTATCTTCTTCCGTAAGCTCTTTAAAACATCCTGTACATTTCATATAAATTACCTCTTATTAATAAATATATTTGATTTTATCTTTTTGTCAAAATTCCCTCGAAATGCACAATATTATTAGGTTCATTCTCGATCCATACACTACTTCCCCACGCAATTTCTTCTACAAATTTCCTAAAAATAGCACGAGAGGGAAAAGACGAAATATAACTCATTTTATATCCTAATTTTTTTGGCCCTAATGTAAACTTTTGCAGTTGCTTTAAACGAATAGAGTTTACAGGGCCACTGCTTGTAACTACTTCAACAATAACCAAGTGTTGCTCTAGTTCTGAGAAAAGAATAACATCCGGCAAAGAAGCGGCTGTGTCAATGGGAAGGTTAAGCTTTCTCATTAATGTTCTGTTCTGATAACCCTTTCTCGGCGCTGTATCTCCAAGATAAACTATTTGTTGTTTGCTTAAAAATGCGTGACCAAATATTTCAACAACAGACTTCTCAAGAAGATTGTGTTCTCCGGGACTAAGTACAAATGTTTCTTTACTATTTATCCGAACAACAACTTCCTTACTTTTGAGGGGTTTCCTGACAGTTCGCTTCTTATATTTTGCTAATTGATCCTTTAGTTGGTTTAGGATTCGGTTTCTTTCTTTAATATTTTTCTTAGAAAACAGATCTGTATAATCCTGATGAAGTCGATAATATGTATTAGGGTCATTAGTACTTAATTGATGTCTAACAACTATTCCATAATTCATGAGAGGAGTAAGGGAGGTCTTTCTATACGCCTCACGAGTGTTTTCGCAACTTGCTTGCTAATTACGCTTCTGGCAAAATTTAAAATATCATGAATCCTTGCTCCCTCGCTCAAATTTTTATGTCCAGCCAATAGTCCTTTTCTTTCTGTTTTGTCAATCAAAGCCTTTATGCATATGGCCGTTTGATCAGTAACATACCTATTGGGGAAATCTAATTTCCCAAGAATAGATTTAATTTCGTCTATAGTCACATTTTCTCCTATTAAACTTGTCGAAATCTATAGTTGACGTGTTTTTTTATATATTCAAGTTCGCTAGTATTTAATCCATATGCTCTGGCAACTGTCTTATTCAATTCTTTAATCAATTTGTTCCTGTCGCTATCATCATTAGTTTTCTGAATCGCCTTTGCAATCCTGGCAATGTCTGACTCATATTTCCCAAGTGGTATGGGGAGTAGATTAAGTTCGGTTGCGGATACCTGGGTGTTCCCATTCATGGCACGGAAAAAGAAATCAACTATCTCTGAATTCAATACACCAAGCATAAAATATAAATCTATTTCAGGTTTCGTTGTTGTTGGCTGTATTACATTCAGGTGGTTTTCGACAAAATAACCATCAGTCTCTCTTTTACAGAAACCGTCAGGTATGCAGGCAACCATTCGTGAAGGTTGTTCATCCGCAGTTACACGTTGAATTAAGATGCTCAAACCCTTAACAACAAGGTTTGCAGTTTTAGAGATAACTTTTAGAAAACATGGCCTGGATGTGCCTGTTCTATTAAAGGAAAAACTAAATTTCCCTATATCTGTTGCCCATACCAATGGCAGTGTATCAGGTTTTGCAATTTCAGTTAACAATGGCTTAACTCTGTTCCATACAATCTGTCCTGTCTTTGCTTGATAGTTAATATCGTTACTTGATAACAAAGGGTGTTTTTTAATGATACGATTGATAATTTTATAAGTCTCTAAGGAATTTGCGACAAACCATACTGTTGTCCCATTAAGATGCTGGATTATATTGTCTCTGTTGATAGTAATCTTATTATGTTGATTATTTCTCTCATTTAAAGATTGCACGCATGAGATATTGACTTCTTTTTTATGTTTTCTATCTCGTGCAAGCGAAATTATCATAGTGCCGTGCAGGACATCATTAAATACTTTTTTTCGTTCTGATATACATGTGATTTTCTTGAGCGATGTTTTTCTCTCTATAAAATTTCTGAGGTTTTTAAAATAAAGCCCTGAAAGCATTGACCTTGGAATTATAAAACCTAATTTTCCCTTAGAATTTAACATCTCTATCCCCGCATGTATAAAAAGACCATAAGCATTCGGGTGACCATAAATTGAATCTGAAAAGGTATTTCTTAAGTTTTTGCTTAAACCCCTTATTTTGAAATAAGGGGGATTCCCAACTACAAAATCAAACTTTTTTCTTAGCAATATATTAAGACCATCATATAACGGTTTTTCTCCTCTGGCTTCTAAGGCTATGGACTCAAGTGTATCGGCACAATAAACGGGTAATGGTTCTATTTTTTCAATACCATTTTTTGCTACAAATTCAAGAATAGAAGGAGCCAACAACATTGAAAGATTAAGTCTTGCAAAGAAACACGCCTTTGGATCGATATCAACACCCGTGATGGCTGTTGCAACCATTGGATACCACTTGCTAGAAAGGATATTAGTCTTTTTTAGAGTATTAATATAAATACGTACTGCCTCTACCAAAAAAGCGCCTGAACCGCACGCAGGATCAATTAGTTTCTTTGTTAAAATATTTTTTAAGGAAATATAGTTGACTGATTTGAGGATGTATTTGACGATGTTTAAGGGAGTTGAATATTGACCTAACTGTTTCTTCAGTTCGACCGAAACAAGATGAAGATAATCCATAATTTCGGGGTCATCTTTTCTATATTCATCAAATATTGTTTCTTCGTTTATGCGCCATTTGAGAAAACTATTTGAATCATCTTCATTTCCACGTAAAAGAATTTTGCATAAGGTACTTATCTGTGATTCATTTATACCATGCCCCAATTTATCGTTTTCATTCACATAATAAGAAACAAGGGCATTTAATAAATTTTCTTTTAGGATAGAACCGATTGAAGGCAATGAAGTTTGAGGTACGTCTCTAACTTTTTTCATTTGGTTTTATTAACATACCTTTTAAATCTTTACTTGTAAAATAATCCTTCCTTTCAGAAGGATTCCAGTACTCAGCTATGTAGCACTTGAAATAGTGGGGTAAACAGTGCCAATATATGGTATCTACATTTCTACAAATATATTCAGATAGATTGTTATTTCATAGCAATTCAATTGAATCAATTGAATCATGATTTGATGCATTTGTCAAGTAAAAAAATAGGAAAGTATTTAAATTTATAGGACACGGATTTTCACAGATGTACACAACAAAGCAAATACACAAACAATAGATTTTTTAATCCTTATGATCTGTGTTCATCTGTGTCCAAAAAAATCCTATAAAATAGACTAAATTTCAGGCAGGAGGATGTTTATCTGGGCACCGGGGAAATGGGTAAGGTTATGCTCCTTCTCTTTGTTTTATTTTATCGTCTTTGCTTGCAAATATTTCTTTCTGCATTTCTTTTGATTTTCTATATGTTCCTGTATCGAAATTTCAAAATTATACAAAAAGCGAGCGAATATACTAATGAGAGCATAGCGAAGACTCTCAATGATAGGATAGATTCTTCACTTCATTCAGAATGACACGTAAACTATAATGTACTTTCAGTATGTTTTGGTGGGCAATGCTCACCCTCATCATTAATCAATTTGCGAGGCTATGCTCATTGTTTGCCTTTGAATACCTCAAAACCCTTCAGGTAGTCCTCAAACTCTATTGGAGCTTCTATACCAAGCTCGGCCAATAAATCTATAGCTTCACTTATCGAGATATCAAGCTTTTTGGCCAAACCTTCCAGCGAAAGTTTTCCTTCTTTATAATACTTGACCATTAAAAACTCCCAACCATGTTCAAGAAGCTCGCGAGCTATGGTTGATTTATCTTTACTCTCAAGTCTGGAGAGTTCATCTATCCTTTTCAAAACCTTGTCCTTTAATCTCAGGCTTATTACGCCCATCATTTTCCTCCTTTCAGATATTTACGCGCATTCTCGATTATTTTTGTGCTGTATCTGCCATAAATAGATAGTTTTTCAAGTTTTGCTGTAGCCATTGGCAATTCCAATTTTTTCTGTGTTGCAAGATTCAAGAGAAAATGAATTGTAGTCGTAAATCGTTGACCGATAACCTTGCATGCCTTTATTGTTAGGCCGTCATCAACAGCTAATGGGCATTTAAGCCTCTTGGCCAAGCAGAACGCCTCTGCTTCACCAGCTTCTATTTTGAAATCACGCTGAATCTTTTTAA
>MAYW01000041.1 GCA_001723765.1 Candidatus Scalindua rubra | reverse complement strand
ACGAGGGGGAATTAACGTTTATGTTTTTTTTCTCAAATTTTTCTTTGCGTCCTTTGCGTCTTTGCGGTGGGCTGAACTATTATATTTTACATAATATTTTTACATGGTGAACTCACGTTTTTTTTAATTAAATCTTCGAATTCCTTTTTACTTAAAATTGTCGTACCCAATCTCTTTGCCAACTCGAGTTTTGATCCTGGTGATTCACCAACAATGAGAAAATCCGTTTTACCACTTACCGATGATGATACTTTGCCACCCAAATTTTTTACTATATCTTCAATCTCTTTACGAGTGTATCCGTTTAACGTTCCTGTTATTACGAAAGATTTACCAGCTATGTTAGAAACCGTTTTTGTCCCCTTATGAATCACTTTTAAATTAACGCCTTTTGTTTTTAGTTTATCGATAACTTTCTTTATCTGGTTATTTGAGAAGAACTTTACAATACTCTTCGCCATAATATTTCCAATTTCATAGATTTCTTCCAGCTCTTCAACAGATGCTTTCATAAGTTTATCAAGCGTATCAAAGTGTTTTGATAGTACTTCCGCCGCATGAGTACCAATATTCTGTATTCCCAAAGCGCAGATTAGTCGATGCAAATCTCTATCTTTACTTTCTTCGATCGCATTAAGGAGGTTTTGAGCAGATTTTTCTCCCATCCTATCAAGCGATACAAGGTCGTCAAATCTTAGTGAATAAATATCAGCGTAGTCTTCAATAATATTCTTATCGACCAATTGTTCAATTAAGGCTGGACCAAATCCCTCAATATCCATTGCATTTCTACTTACAAAGTACATTATTCTTCTTTTTGCCTGGGCAGTACACAGAGGATTGTAACATTTCAGATATACCTCTTCTTTAAAAACATCGTCTTTGCAGACAGGACATCTTCCTGGCAAATGAAATAGTTTCTCATTACCTGTACGTCTCTTTTTAATAACTTTAACCACCTGGGGAATAATCTCTCCGGCCTTCTGAACGGCAACGTAGTCCCCTATGCGAATATCCTTTCTTTCAATCTCGTCGAAATTGTGAAGGGTTGCCCTGCTCACGGTTGTACCGCTGAGTTGAACAGGAGTTAATTCTGCTACTGGAGTTAATGTTCCTGTTTTACCAACCTGTACCTTTATTGATTCAATCTTCGTCGTTGCCTCTTCAGGATGGTATTTGTATGACATAGCCCATCGAGGCGCCTTGCTGGTTGAACCCAGTTTATCATGAACTTCCAGCGAATTAACTTTCACAACCATTCCATCCACTTGATACTCAAGATCATTACGCTTATCTTCCCATGAATTGCAATATGAAATAACCTCGTCAATATCACTGCACAACTTGTAATGTGGATCTACGGGAAGACCAAAATCTTTTATTATTTCAAGACACTCAATGTGACTCTTAAACATACCATCCTCATAGTAACCAAAGGCATAGGCAAATAGGTGGAGAGGTCTTTTGGCAGTTATGTGAGGATCGAGGAGTTTAAGGGAACCTGCAGCCGCATTCCTGGGATTGGCAAATTGAGTTTCACCCGCTTCTTCCCGTTCCTGGTTTAGTCTCTGGAATTCTTTGTTTGGTAAATAAATTTCACCACGGATTTCCATAACAGGAGGTACCTTTTTATCATCTGCACATAAAAATCTTAGAGGTATGTCCTTTACTGTTCTTAAATTTGTCGTAACGTCATCGCCCTTAAGGCCATCACCCCTTGTCGAACCACGTATGAAAACTCCATTTTCATACCACAACGTAATCGCCACACCGTCAATTTTAAGTTCTACAACGTATTCTATTTCACCTACGCCTTTTAACATTCGTCGAATCCTGCTATCAAATTCTCTTAATTCTCCTTCTGAATAGGTATTTTCAATACTAAGCATAGGGATTCTATGTTCGACCGATGTGAAACCAGAAATAGGTTCGCCACTAACACGTTGCGTGGGAGAATCGGGTGTGATTAGTTGTGGATAATCTCCCTCAAGCTCTTGCAACCCCTTCAACAATTGATCATATTCATAATCCGTAATCTCAGGCTTATTCTCAACATAGTACTTTCTATCGTGGTATCGTATCTTGGTACGAAGTTTCTCAATTTTTTCAATCACTTTCTTATTCATACCCATTCTCGTCTTTAACCTGAAAAATGCATAAAATTCGGGCTAAAATCCCAAAATCTGTAATTAGTATCTATTGCGGAAACACGGTTTTGTCACCCTGAACCAGGTCCTGAACTTGATTCAGGATCTCTGATTTCAGGGTCTCTTAACATATTTATACATATAGATTCTGAAATAAACCTGCCCTGAAGAGATTCTGAAACAAGTTCAGAATGACACTTTTGGATATTTGGGCTTTCCACAATAGATACTAATTATGTTCTTAAATCGTCTACTATTCTTCTTAATAATACACAAGCTTTCTGCAAAAGACAAAGATATTTTGATTTTTGCACTTAAACTGTCATGGTATTTTACTATTTCCTCATAAGCGAAAAACCTTGACAATAAAATCTGTTTTTTATAGACTTTATAACTTAAGTTCCTTAGATATTTTCCAAGTATCTTGTGTGATTTATAAACCCACTCGTAGGACGGATTTAAAAACCTACCTTCATATTTCATTGCACTACAAAATGCAACTTAACTTTTTTTAGACAGTCCTTGACTGTCTTATGTAAATAGTAAACAATAAACTCATAAACTTTACATTAAGGGGTAGGGTAATAATGTTTAAAAAAGATAAAGAATCAAAAGAATTTTTTGAAGTTTTCAAAAAACCACAAGAGCAACAAGAAATTAAATATGAAAGTGAAACACTACAAAAGGAACAAAAGAATCCAAGTGTTATCCCTCAAATACATCTAAAAAGCAGTAAGAAAACTGTAGATTATGAAAAAAACAAAGAAGAGCTGGGTTGGATTAAGGACACAAGAAGTGAGAAAATGTCTCAATCCGGTACTAAGAAGACTAGAAAGATGTTTCTAAATGAAGTTATCATTAAGCAGGAAACTTTGATTTTTAGTGCACTAGGCGCTGTTTTTTTATCATTGGCTTGTTTTTTCGTGGGATACAAGATTGGTCATAATAAGTCACTAAATCCTGAAATACTACAGGAATCCATCGTACAGCCTAAGTTGGGTGGAGAAGTTAAATCTATACCCCAAGGTAAGAATATAAAGGCTGTAGATTTATCATTAAAAAAAACTCCGATTGATATGGTTAAGAAAGAACAAAACGAAAAATGGACTCTTCGAATTATATCTTACAGCAACACAAAAAAACACTTAAAGAAGGCTACTAATCTAGCAAAAGCTATTAAAAATATGACAGGTTATAATACCTTTGTGGCAAAAAGAGGAAAAGAACTTTTTGTATGTTCAGGTAGATTTGGTTCAAAGGACAGCAATGAAACAAGAAAGGCTTTAAAAGAAATTAGTAATTTAGAATATGAAGGAAAGAAGCAATTTGCAAGTAGTTATCCAATTCAAATAAAATAAGGGAGAAACGGCAATGAGTATTGACAAAAGTCTTGTAACAAAAGGTAAATTGGTAAGGCATAGAAGCGTGCTTACAAGGGCAGAACGTATTAAACATTTAGTTAATGAGGGTAAATGGGAAGAAGGGAGAACTGTATTTGGCTTACCAAAGGTAAAAACCATAAGGATGAAAAAGAAGGCAAAGGCTACAAAAGAGAAAACCGAAGAAACTGCTGCTACCGCTGATGCCACAACAGGTGAAAAAGAAAAGGGAAAAGGAAAGGCATCCTGATGATTGCTGATCGAATGCAGGAGTTTGAAGCATCAGGAATAAGGAAGGTATTCGATCTGGCACAAAAGATTAAAAATCCGATTAACCTCAGCATTGGACAACCAGATTTTGATGTTCCCGAAGAGGTTAAAAAAGAAGCTATAAAGGCAATAGAAAGGGGGTTTAACAGATATACAATAACACAGGGTATACCAGAGCTCAGCGAGAAGATTCTGGAGAAAGCAAGAAAAGAGCGTGGCATCAAGGGCGAAAGCATAATGATAACTTCGGGGGTTGCTGGAGCTTTAACCCTTGCGTTTTTAGTCCTCATAAACCCCGGAGATGAGGTTCTTGTGCCAGACCCATACTTTGTGTCATTTAAGCATCTTGTACATTTATGCGGTGGTAAAATAAAATTTATTGACACATATCCCGACTTTGAACTTACCCCGGAACGTATCTTACCTCACATAAGCCAACGCACTAAAATCCTCATTATAAACAGCCCATCCAATCCTACAGGTGTAGTTTGTAAACCACAACACCTTATTGAAATTTGCGATATTGCAAAAGAACACAACCTGATAATTATTTCAGATGAAATATATAAAAAATTCGTTTATGAAATAGAATATCAAAGTATCGGAAAATTTTATGAAAATACACTGACCTGTAATGGCTTTTCCAAGTCCTACGCAATGACTGGATGGCGATTAGGTAGCGCAATTGGTCCGGCAAAGATTATTAACGAAATGATGAAACTCCAGCAATATGCCTATATCTGCGCCCCCTCATTTGCACAGGTAGCCGGAGTCAAAGCCATGGACATTAATATGGATGAATATATAGAAGATTACAAAAAGAAACGTGATTTCGTTTGTGACGGCCTTAAAGAACGTTACAAGGTAACCAAACCTGATGGCGCCTTTTATGTTTTTCCTCAAGTGCCATGGGGTACTGATGAAGAATTCGTTACTGAGGCCATAAAACATGATTTGCTAATCATACCCGGCAGCGTGTTTTCTGAAAAGAAAACACATTTCAGGCTGTCTTATGCCGCATCATATGAGACCCTAGAGCGTGGGGTTGAAATACTAAACTCCCTGTCTAAGCGCTTATAATACTTAAACCTAACTTGAGCGATTCATGCTTCAATATCATCAAGAGGCATTTTAAATAAAAGTTGTCTATAAATTTTGTCTTTACCTGTTAAGTGAAGAAACCTGTCATTCCCGCAATCTGTTTAGCGGGAATCTAGTCTCTCTGATTTCCAGATTCCCGTTTCCACAGAGCTAAGCTCAGCTTTGCGGGAATGACAATATTGCTCAATTTTGGTTAAAGAGATCTGCAAATTATTACTAAAAGAATAGGCTCATGGTATCAACCTCTTTTTCCATACTCTCAACTAGAGCTTGTTGGAACCTATTCAGGTCAGACACATCCCAGTTTATTCCGAATGATCGAGCCAGATTGATAATATCAGGGTAAAAAGATTCGGCCTTAAAAAGTTCGTCCTCTTCACCTTCCGCTTGCATCTCGTAAATATGAGTAAGAATATCAGCAATATGTACAATTAGTGAAAAAGGAGATTTTTTGTCTGCTTCCTGTGGACGATGATGAAAACCAACAGCCGTCATTAGACTTTTCGGAAACATCCACCTCTTCAGAAGCCTCATCCCAACTTCATCATGGGTCATTCCAAAGGCTTTTTTATCTGCCTCGAAGGCTATGAATTTTAATTTTATAGGACTCATAATTTCCATCAGCTTCAAGAATTCCATAGGCAAAGCAACGTATATGACCAGTTTTCCTATATCGTGAATGAGACCTGCCACAAATAATTCATTGCTTGCATTTTTTAAATCGGTCGCAATAATCTTTGCTGCAAGGGCACAACCAAATGAATGTCTCCAAAATTTCTTAATATCAAATTTTCCATTTTTACTAATGTCTTTAAAACTCTCAAATGCGACTGTAGATATAACCAGGTTTCTAATTTCTGTGAACCCCAAAACAGTTACAGCGTGTTGGAGGGAAGATATTTCTCTTGTAAGTCCATAAAATGGAGAATTGGCGATTTTAAGTATCTTTGTGGTAAGGGATATGTCTGGACTAATAACATCCATAAGGTCATTTGCTGAACTTTTCGGAGCAGAAGTAATTTCTATGACACGAACCGCCACAATTGGTAAAGTAGGTATAGTTTCAATTTGGGCAGTTAGAATGGAAGCTGCCTTAGGGTCCATATTAGTTGGTACTCCAATTCTTAAAAATATTAGTCTGGAAATTGTTTTTCAAGGTTTACTTTTCATGTAATTGCTCAATATCAAGTGGAATTAGGTACCCTCCCTTTCGGGAGGATTCCAGAGATGAACCCTGGAATCCCTGCGAAAGCGGGGTTGTCGCTCTCGTTAAACTGCATAATATTCCACTTGATATTGAGTAATTGTCTTTTCATCTAACCTCACTCACCTTTTCTCTTGCCTTTTGCAAAATCTTTACCGGTACAGGGAGCAGTTCTTGTTTTTCAATGATATCAAAAAACAAAGAAACCAGCTTAGGATCAAACTGCTTTCCAGCATTATTAGCAAGTTCTTCAACAATTCCCTCTGGAGAAAGCCTTTTCCTATGTAACCGCTCAGATAACATAGCCGCAATTGCATCAGTTATGGCAAATATCCGTGCACCAAGAGGAATTTCATTTCCTTGAAGCCCCTCAGGATAACCAGTTCCATCAAAGTTTTCATGGTGGTACAAAAGTATCGACTTTTCATTGGCGAAAAAATCGAACAATTCGATCAGTTCTGACAGCATATAGGGATGGTCTTCAATCTCAACCTTTTCCTCTTTATTCAACACTCTGCTTTTATTCTCTAAAGATTTTCTCAGCAAAATCCTGAAGTTGTCGTGAAAACTTGCCGCGCGTTTAAAGGTCTCAATGATAGAAGGGGGAAGAGCAAGCCTTTCCCCTACGAGTTCAATGTATCGCTTGACGTTCCAGTTATGGTGCTTGTGTTCGTCACCACCGAAATCCCGAACTAAAAGCTCCAAAGATTCTGTAGATGCTCTTTTCGTTTTTTCCAAAATCGATGAAAGGCTTTCCTTCAGGTATCTGAAATCTTTATCTTTACTAATTTTACCACCCGCAAACTGATCGGAAGATTCGTAAACCTTAACCCTGTTTCTTCCTTCTGCCTTGGCGCGGTATAGGGCCTTGTCTGCAAATGCTATAAGTTCTTTACCGTCTGATGGTTGATGATGTTTCACAGATGCCACACCTATGCTCACGGTTATGGCTACTGAATTGGTTCCATCGTCATGTATTTTGGCCTCGCAGGTAGAGCGAATTTTTTCTGCTACACTCTTCGCATCCTCAATACCCGTACTGGGAAAAAGTATCATGAATTCTTCCCCACCATATCTAAAGGAGATATCCGTTTTTCTTGTGCCTTGTCTTAAACAGTTAGAAATTCCACACAATACTAAATCACCAAAGGTATGCCCAAAGGTGTCGTTTACTTCTTTGAAATAATCTAAATCAAGCAGAATGCAAGACAAATCGGTTTCGTATCTCAGGGCACGATCAAACTCCTTCTCAAGGATTTCTGCCATATAACGACGGTTATAAAGCCCTGTCAGATCGTCATTGATTACCTGTTTTTTCAGGTTGTTTTGTACAGCCAGAAGCTCTTCATTCAATTCAACAATACGCCTTCCAGCTCTCAGGCGTACCCTGAGTTCATCTTTATTGAATGGTTTGGTGATATAGTCGTCCGCACCTGCCTCCATGCCCCTGACAATATCCTCCTGTTCACTTTTCGAGCTGAGTAACAGGATAAAAGTATACGGTTCTTTGGCCTGCTTTCTAACCTTGCGGCATATCTCCACACCATCCATGCCCGGCATCAACCAATCGAGGATCAGAAGGTTTGGTGCATTTTCTGACTGAATAATTTTCCAGACATCAAGACCGTCCTTGCACGCAATAACCTCATAATCCATGCTTTCCAAAAACTTTTCCAATCTGCGCCGTGATATTATCTCATCTTCCGCAATTAATACTTTCATCTTAAAATGTTTTTTGTTAAATATTAACTAATTCTGTCAAAGTACTTTTTATTTGAATTTAGATAACATAGCCAACCTGTAATAGTAATTGACAATATGCCAATTAACAAAAAGATTGAAAGCAACTTTGTTCTTATTCTAAATTTCTTGAACATTTTTCCGGCAACAAGGAACTTTATGTAGCTAACAACTAATATTGAAGTTTTTAAGATTGAGCCGAAGAAGGATGTAAATTTTTTAGATATTTTTAGATTTTTAAACATAGTTCATGTATGTCCTCGTTTTCACGGGGATAAACTTCAGTGACTATATTGTCATTCCCATGCAAATGGGAATCTAAAATAGATTCCCGACTAAATCCACCCAAACACATACCGGTAAGCATGGGAAGTTGGGTATGGAGATATGTCGGGTTGGATTGATAATCATTAGTCTACCCGTACCAGCCCGCCCGAATGTACCCATTCGGTACGGGCGGGTACAGGAAGGGACGGGGAATCCTAACAAACAGCAAATTTTAAAACTATTCCACCATTTCAAGGGAACAATCTCTGACAGAGCTTGCTTCTCCATACCTGAACCTGTAAGTAACAGGTTTCATGAAGAATGGCTCCGATCAAACCAAATGATAGAGAACAAATCGTTTGTTTTTGGCTATATTAACCTTCTGAAGGAAGGCTTGAAAAATTAGTAATAATTCTATATTTGCACATATCTTTTTTAAAAACTAAACTACTTAAATAATAGTGAAATAAATTAACGCAAAATAACTGCCATACCTAATGGTCATTTTTCAACGTTTGTTTATAATTTCATCAAATATTGATTAGAAACATTCTAATTATTTATTTTCGGCACTTTTGGTTTCAAGTAAGATGTTGAAACTGCATGATAAAGAAAATTTTGCCTTCTTTTTTGGTTTGCTCATGTCAGATTTTATTTTTTCCATTTGCATAAAAAAAGCCTGGTAAAGATATTTTTGAATAAAAAAGACAGCAGCCTTTGTTGTAATTTTAACCATATTGTAGAATATTTAAACAATATCAAAAGTTGTTAGAATACCTTCAGAATCAAAAAGAGATGAAGATTGCCGCAGAAAGGCAAGGTTAGTGATAGTTGGTTAATGGAAAAGGTACCTAAAGAATTTGAGGTATAAATAAGCAACTGATGAAAATGAAAAGACGGATACCAGAGTTAGCTAGAGATGGTGGTTATGAATTTATTAAAAATGCAGTGTTAAGAGTTCAACAAATAACCACTTCTTTTTATTTGATTTGGTCATTTCGTTCTTATAAACTAAATATCGCTGGTTCTAAATATAAACGCTATTTAAATGATAACAATTAATGAATAGCTTTCATATCTTATCAACAATATATTCTTTTTGTATTATATTTCACGAGAACTACTTTTTATTGCATTAAAAAAATAACTTGACTATTATAATGTTTTGTTATAAAAAGCAATAATAATTATAAGAATATATTATATTTAATACTATTTTATGTTAACAAGCTATGTCAAACACTAAAATTGCTTATCAATTAAAGGTAGCACGCGAATCTTTGGGTCTCACATTGATTGAAGCTGCAAAAAGGCTTGGGTTTCCAAATTATCAAACACTTATGAAAATTGAAGAGGGTAAGCGAGAAGTAAAAGCATCAGAATTATCGAAATTTTCCAGAGTTTACTTTTGTAGTATTGGTAAGTTATTAGGTGAGAAAGAATTTAGTTTAGGAAATGTTTTCTTGTGGCGCGAGCTCCAACAAGTGATGAAAAAAAAGAAGATAGAAGCTGAAATACTCTATCGCTGTGAACAATATCATCTCCTCGAAAAATGTTTGAATCTCAAAGCTAAAAAGGGATTTATTGAAGTATCAATAGATGACATTAGTACTAATAACGATATTAGTACCTTGGCAGAAAGGGTTAGTGAACTTTTAGCTCTTGGCAGTAGACCTGCATTTACATTACAAAAAGTCTTAGAGCAAGACTATAGTGTCAAAATATTGTTTTATCCGATTCCTTTTGGCTCTGCTGTTTCCACAGTTAATCCGGACTACGGTACGGTTATTGTAATTAACACTGATGAAGCTCCATGGCGCCGTAATTATGACCTTGCCCATGAACTATTCCATTTGATTACATGGAAGGCGGTCTCACTAAAAGACTTGGAAGATCAGACATATTTTGTTGATATAGAAAAAAAAGCAAATAGATTTGCGTCTATTCTTTTATTACCTGGAAAAGAGGTTAGGAAAGAAATAACTGAAAGAATAGAAACTCAAAAACAATTTACTTATTCAGACCTTGTAGATATTGCCATGGAATTTGGTGTTTCAGCTCAAGCGCTTCTTTATCGTATGGCTAACTTACGGTTTATCAAATGGGAAGATGCCGACAATATAGCTAAAGATGAGGAATTGGCGGAAATTAATAAACAAAAGAGAAAGCGTGAATGGGGAGAAACTCCTGAATCTGAGCGTCTTATATTTCTGGCTATTCGTTGTTTACGTAAAGGATTAATATCGAGAGGTAAGTTTGCCGAGGTAATTGGAATTGATAGGAGCGAGATTGATAGCTACATTGAAAAAAAGGGCTTAATGGAACTGGAAGGTAATCGTATTGAAATTATGGCTTCTTGATGCAGATATTATCATTGATTTTTTATCTTTAGATGTATTTGATAAGTTGGTTGAAAATCACAAAGTCTTTGTGGCTACGACAGTCATAAATGAAGTAAAGTCTTTCAAAAGAGAAGATATAAAGTATAGGATAGATTTCAGAAAACAATATGTCGTTAGTAACCTTGTAAAAGAGGTATCGGCTTCCTCTGGAGAAATTAAGAAAGTTATCCATAACTTGCCACCAATAACTCATGATACTATCCACCCTGGAGAATTAGAATCTTTAGCCATTCTTGTAAGAGAGGAAGAAATTACATTTTGTAGTTGTGATGCGGCAGTGATAAGAGCACTACCTTTTCTAGATCTTTCAGAACGTGGTATATCTGCCGAGATGCTTCTTAAGGCTTCAGGTCTCTTAAAGTCGAAATTGAAAGAAAGACATACGGATCAATATTTTAAAAATAATCTTAAAATTGGTAGGGAGAACAAAATATTATATTTCGAAAGTAACTCATAAAATACTTATCGGGTTTTGCAATAAGGAGGGAATAAAATGTCTGAAAGTAAATCGCATAATGCAACAGCTAATCTCATAGCAAAGAAGCACCATACTGAATACAATAAGGGCGATGGTGCCGATATAAAAACCAAAAATATTGCAGTTGAGGTCGAAACCCCAAAGACTATTTCTGATGCGTCAAGGCAACTTCAGGGACACAAAAAACCAGTATACATAGCTGGAACTAATAAAGAGGCAGTGGAAAAGGCTCTGGATGCTACTAAGAATACAACTATAAGTGTTATGGATAGCAGGGGAAACATAGTTAGACGATCAACCAGAAAACGGAAATAAATACTACTAAAATATTACAACCGTTTCAATAAATAGATAGCCTATATGTAAGTTGTACACCTATGAAAACTTAGGAACCATTAAGCCTCTGAGGCTTTTATTATGAGTAATAATCAGCTTTGTATTTATATAGAGCTTATCCTGCTACTATTCATTATCTTTTTATTCCATATTGAACATTCCCTAATATTATAATATGATTCGAATTGCGAGGTTGGTTGGTGATTTATTAATTTAAGATTATGGAAAACTTATTAGACAATTTAAAATCATTGCTTCAAAAAGATGAGCGTTTAGTCAGTGCCCGCCCTGTGGAATATGTCAGTTATTCCACCGGGGAAGGCGAGCCCCGAAGAACAGGCTCCGCTGTTCAACGGGGTGAACTTTTGAAGAATAAAATAATTGAACTTGCTTTAAATCTAGACAAAGGCCTTATTAAACTTCTTTTGTCAGATAAAAAGATGAAAGAAGTATTTTTTGTTGAAGTGGATAAAACTCTTGTTTTTGACAAAGATAAATTTATGCGTTTTGTTTCCAACAAGCAATTTTTACCAGATTCTTATACTGCTTTCAAAAATAAAATTGGTTTAACTCTGGTAGATGATTATTTGAGCGAGAAAAAAGAGGTTGTGCTCTCCTGGCCCTATAAGGATTGTGTGTTAGAAGGCGGAATGACCAAAGAAGATCAGAAGCGCGATGAAATTTTTTGGAATGAAACGCTTGCGCCTGATGAAATTAGCCGTTTGTTTGATTCAAAGGTTTTTACCAATGTGAAAAGAATTGATAAAAATGGTGAACACTCCCTTTGTCATTCCCCAAAAAGCGGGAATCTGTTTCGTACCAATGAGTATGGCGACATTAAAGACAATCTTATTATCAAAGGAAACAACCTTTTAGCCCTTCACTCCCTCAAAAAACGCTTCCTCGGCAAAGTAAAACTTATTTACATTGACCCGCCGTATAATCCTGACAGTCCCGCAAATACTTTTGCCTACAATAATAACTTTAACGAATCTACCTGGCTGACGTTTATGAAGAATCGCTTGGAAGTAGCAAAAGATTTGCTTACAAAAGATGGCGTGATGATTGTTGCAATAGACGAAAACGAACAAGCGCCGTTGAGCGTATTGATGCGAGAGATTTTCAAAGAGCACGAAATACATTGCATCACAATTGTACACAATCCTAGAGGTGTACAGGGTACCAATTTTTCCTATGTTCATGAGTATGCACTTTTTGTTATACCAAAAGGAATAAAATCTGTTGGAGATAGAAAGATCAAGAGTGAGGAAATCGCCTGGTCAAACTTTCGTAATTGGGGCGGAGAATCGCTACGAAAAGATGCAAAAAATTGTTTTTATCCAATAATCATAGAGAATGATGAAGTTGTTGGCTTTGGAGAAGTATTACCTGAGAATAAACACTCCGACTCTCAAACCGAAAAGCATGGCAGAAAGTTTTATGTTTATCCCATTGATGGCCAAGGAGTAGAAAGAAAGTGGCGATATGCAAGGCAAAGTGTTGAGGACGTCAAACATCTTCTGCGGACAAAGAAAACCAAGTATGGTTATGAAATTGAAATTGGAAAAGATTTTGGAGTATATCGTACCGTCTGGCAAGATGCACGATATGATGCGAACGAATATGGAACAAAATTAGTAAAAAGTCTTGTACCCACATGCAAGTTTGATTTTCCAAAATCGCTTTGGAATGTTTACGATTGTTTATATGCCATTCTGGCTGATGATAAAAACGCAATAGTATTAGATTTTTTTGCTGGGAGCGGAACGACAGCACACGCAGTATTGGAGTTAAACAAAGACGGTGGAAATAGAAATTTTATCTTAGTTGAGCAAATGGATTATGTGCATGATTGTACTGTACCGAGAGTAAAAAAAGTACTTGAATTGCATGGTTTAAGAGATTCGTTTGCATATTTAGAACTTATGAAATGGAATGAAAATTTTGTTGAGAAAATCCGGAAGGCAAAAACTAAAGAGGAATTTAAAAAAATCTGGGAGGCAATGAAGAAAAAAGCTTTTTTAAGTTATAAGGTTGGTATAAAGCAAGTTGACGAGAACGCAAAAGATTTTGCCAATTTGTCTATTGAAGACCAAAAAAGATTTTTACTGGAGTGTTTAGACAAAAACCATCTCTATGTAAACTACAGCGAGATTGATGATGAGGAGTATGGAGTCAGTATAGAATATAAAAAGCTGAACAAAGAATTTTATCAATCTGGATAATGACTATGAGTAAAGACTATAAAGATCAAAAACGAGATTTTATTATTCCTGTGCATGTGGACAAGAAGATACATGAAGTTGTACAAGCAGTGCAACCATTTATTCTATTACAAAAACAGTTAACAAGAAATTTAGAACCATTAAATAGACTGGTTAAACAAATACAGGATTCTTTTGGCCCAATTCTTGAACAGCAAAGACAATTTATAGAGTTTACCAAAGTAATAAGAAAACGAAAAAAGGCGGTAAAAGAGACGATGTTAAAAAGTGGATGGTGGCTTACACCTTCTTTAATGGGGGTGCCGGCTACTTGGATAGATCAAGCTGTATATAATTATCGAAATGGAAATAAAGCAGCAATAATAAATTTATTTAGGAAAGTGTTTCAGAAAGATAATTGTAAAAATTTAGAGATTGTAGTAACTAACTGGAAGAAAAATAAATTTTTTTTGCCTTGGCAAAAGCATTTAGATGAGGCCTTGGAAGCACACAGAAACAAAAAGTATACATTATCCGTTCCTGTTTTATTGCTAGTTGCAGAGGGTATTGCTACAGACTTTTGCAAGAAAAATAGAGTATATAAAAAGAATGATAAATCAAGGGGCGGTGAAAAGCTTAAAAAAGCTATTCGACAACATTATGCACAAACAAACAATATTTTATTATCATATTTGAATTTAATAGAGAGTGTTGTTGATACGACGATTTATCAGAAAACTGATCTTATTAAGAAAAAGCTTCGCACTAATATTTTAAACAGACACGCTGTTTTGCATGGATTAAAAAAGAACTATGGTACGATGAAAATATCTTTGCAAGCTTTTATGTTACTAGATATGTTTAGCGAATTAAGATAATAAAATCTATTTAACTATGCTCTATGAAACTTTTAATTCATTAAAAGAAGCGCATGGAGTAGATTATTTTATTCCGCGAGTTAGCGATGAAATAGTTCAAAATCTCAACTCAAAATTTGAACTGCGCGAGTATCAAAAAGAAGCGCTGGGCCGTTTTGATTTTTATTTTAACGGCTATCAGAAAAGACAATTTCCTGCCCAGATTCTTTTTCATATGGCTACAGGCAGTGGCAAGACGCTTATAATGGCCTCCAATATTTTGTATTTATATAATCTCGGCTACCGCAATTTTATATTTTTCGTAAATAGCACAAACATTATTGAAAAAACAAAAGATAATTTTTTAAATCCCTTATCAGAGAAATATCTTTTTGCATTAAAAATCAAGCTTGTCCCCGATATCAATAGGGGATCTGAAGAAAAGCAAGTTGATATTAAAGAAGTACAGAATTTAGAAGCGGTAAACCAAGAAGATATCAACATTATTTTTACTACTATCCAGGGACTTCACACTCGTTTGAACAATCCGAAGGAAAATTCTGTAACTTATGAAGATTTTGAAGATAAGGACGTTGTTCTTATTTCCGATGAGGCGCATCACCTGCAAACCCTGACGAAATCCAAATTATCCGGAAGCGAGTTAGAAGAAAAAAGGAGCTGGGAATTTACTGTTGAGCGAATTTTTAAAAGTAATCCTAAAAATATTTTATTGGAATTTACGGCAACGATTGATTTAGGCAATCAAAATATCAGAGAAAAATACAAAGATAAAATTATTTTTCAGTATGACTTGAAACAATTTCGCCTGGATAAATATTCAAAAGAAATAGAGGTGTTGCAGGCAGATTTAGACCCCACTGACCGGGCTTTGCAGGCAGTTATTTTAAGCCAGTATCGGAGGAAGATTGCTGAAAAATATAAAAAGAACATAAAGCCGGTACTTCTTCTTAAATCCAAAACTATTAAAGAATCAAAAGAAAATTACGAAGGTTTTTTAACGAAAATAAAAAATTTATCTTCTAAAGATATTCAAGAAATATATTCACGGGCAAAAGATACAAAGTTAGAAAAAGCATTTAACTATTTCCAAAAAGAGAAGATAAACTTTGACAATTTAATTAGAGAACTGCAGGAGGATTTTTCTGAAGAAAAATGTATGCTTTTGGATTCTGAAAATGTTGCTGAAGAAAAGCAATTAAAACTTAATTCTCTAGAGAGCAAGAATAATGAACTCAGGGCTATTTTTGCTGTCAATATGCTCAATGAAGGTTGGGATGTGCTTAACTTGTTTGATATTGTAAGGCTATATGATACGCGTGATGGAAAATGGGTTCATGGCAAGTATAAGCCCGGCAATACAACAATGGGTGAGGCACAGCTTATCGGCAGAGGGGCAAGATACTTTCCTTTCCAGTTAGACGAGGTTCAAGATAGATATAAAAGAAAATTTGATGAAGATGTTGGAAATGAACTGCGTATTATAGAAACACTCCATTATCACAGCTTTCACAATCCTAAGTACATTGATGAAATCAAAAATACTCTTACTGAAATTGGCATTTTACCTGAAAGATATGTTCAAAAAGAATTGTTTATTAAAGATTCTTTTAAAGAGACCGAGTTTTGGAAAAAGGGTGTGATTTTTATAAATGACAGGATACAAAATCCCAGAGCAGAAATATTTAGTTTGCAGGACGCAAAAATTGACGATAAATATAGATACGAATTGAGAACCGGTGTTATTACAGAAGAAATTATTTTAGATGAAGAAAAGAAACGAAAGTCATCAAAAGATATTGCACAAGGTAAGATAGTATATAAATTTGATGATTTTGGAGAAAATATAGTTCGAAACGCATTAGATAGATTTGAGTTCTATAAATTTCAAACAATAAGGAAATATTTCCCTCATATAAAATCAGTCAAAGAATTTATTTCAAATTATTTAGGTAACGTTGTCATAGAAGTTTTAGGCCCAAAAGACAGAATAAATAAATTAACTTCAACTCAAAAATTTGAGGTGGCTTTATTTATAGTTAAAAAGATATTGGAACAAGCAAAAACCAATACTTCAGAGTTTAAAGGGACTAAATTATTTAAGGCACAATTACTTAGAGATAAGTTTGGCAAAAATGAGGGCAGAAAGACTCTAAAATTGGATAGTGACTGCGAAAGAGCGAGAGAATTAGTAGAAATGGATTTAAGAAACAAAGACTGGTATGCCCAAAACGAAATTTATGGCACAGACGAAGAAAAAAATTTTATTAAGTTTATTGACGAAGTTATAGAAAAGTTAAGACAGAAATATTCAGATATTGCATTGCTTCGCAATGAAAGATTCTTTCAAGTTTTTGACTTTGACGAAGGAAGAGCTTTCGAACCGGATTTTGTAATGCTTTTGAAAAAAAGAAAAGCCAAGGCTGTAAGTATCTACCAGATTTATATTGAGCCAAAAGGAGATCAATTTAAGGATAGTCAAGGTAGATTTGAAAGTTCTAAAGAGGGTTGGAAAGAAAAATTCTTGCTTGAGATAGAAAAAAAAAGCGGATACTGACCTGAAATTTGAAAATAAAGACTTTAAACTAGCGGGTATGCCTTTTTATAACAAAAAACTGAAGCAAATCTTCGAAGAAGCATTTGAAACCAAAATCCTTGCTTAAATTATGAATTACTTTGAATACATTAAATTGTCAAAATTTTACAATATTTTTTAAATACTAATATGAAAATCCCACTTATCCCCCTTTACTAAAGGGGAAATAGGGGGATTTAGGAGGTCAAAATGGTTTTACTAAAGTCAATCAATATACCATTAGGGACAAAGGCTATCGATTTCAGTCTAAAAGGTACAGATGGAAAAATGCACTCCCTTGCCGATTATGACGATAAAGACGTTTTAGTTATTGTTATTATGTGCAATCATTGTCCGTATGTTCAGGCTGTAGATGACAGACTTGTCCATTTGCAGGGAAAATTTGCAAAACTAAATGTTCAATTCATAGGAATCAATCCGAATGATGACATTGCATATCCCGAGGACAATTTCGAAAACATGGTTAAAAGGGCAAAAGAAAAAGGATACAATTTCCCGTATTTAAGAGATGATGATCAATCCATAGCAAGACAATATCAGGCTCAATGTACTCCCGATATCTATGTCTATAACAAAGAAAGAGAACTATGCTATCATGGCCGTGTGGATGATAATTGGCAAGAACCAGCTAAAGTAACATCGCATGATTTGAACGACGCCATCGAAGCGTTATTGAATGGAGAAAAACCTACTCCTAATCAACAACCATCTATGGGGTGCTCAATAAAGTGGAAGGAATGATTGTTTAGAGGATATGTGTTTCCGATTTGGTCCTAACGCAGGGACTAACAGGCTGGCAAAGGAGCGTAGCGGATTTGCCAGTCCTCGTTTAGCTCATGTTAACCTTTGGATTTTTCTGGGTAATCTTTGAGTGAGATGACTTCCAAAGTCTGTACCTGATTACGTCAATAAACGGTGTAACTTTGATCTCAGCATGGCAAAAATTTAGTGATATGAAAATAAAGAAATTGTGAAAAGGTATTTATTTATGGCCAAGCTTACTTCCACGATCCATAATAAGATCCTTTCGTGGCTCTTGTTTCACAACGGATATAAATATTCACTGGTTTATGCGAAAACGGATTAAATCTTTCACCATCTGTTTTGGCAAATTGCATTGCGCCAACAGTATAAATTGTTCCTGCCTTTATAACTGGCACTCTTAGAATGTAGCCGCCAGAGAAAATTCCAGAATTTATTTCAAGTTTTACATTTGTCCAATCATGCCAATCTTTGTTTTCAATAACAAATTGTTCTCCTGTAAATCTTACAGATGCATCCAGTGTTAATTCTTTTTCAGGTTTAGGCTCTGAAAGGGACTTTGGCGGGGAATGATTATATGAGGTATCAGAATAAGGATTACGGTATTGATAAATGGTATATATGGCAATAGCAATAATTATAATGCCTAAAATAGTTATAATAAAAAAAGATGGTTTTTGTTTTAAAATAGCACCACATTCAGGACAATACTTTTCTATTGTCCTGACTTTACTTCCGCATTCTTTACATTTTAGAAGCGCCATCTCTAACCTCTTTATTTTCAGATTAAGTTTTTTCGCCGTGTATGGATTTTGAATATTTCAATAATTCTATTGCTAAATGTTGAAGTATTATATTTATAAGATGTTTTTGCCTGATGGACTGCCATTGAATACCCTAAACCCACATATGATTCGCTCTTTAATATCGTTAAGATGCTTGGACAAAATATGGACTGCTGTGTATGTTCAGGTCATACATTTTCTTTTAGCAAATGTTCAAGATCTCTAAATGCTATTAACGTCTGTTTAGAAAATGGATGCTTATTTCGAAAATCTTTATCTATAAATCCCAAAGCTTTTGTTACATTTGCCGTCCCGGTCTTGAAAAACTCGGGAGCCTTTTCTTTGTAAGCTTTCACAGCTTCTGAAGCAGCTTCGACACCATTATCTATATCACGCAAGTATTTATATTTGTTCAAATTCAAATCTGAAAGCAACCTTTGTTGCCATCTTTCAGAAATACCAAGGTCTGGAAATTTACTTTCGGTGTATACTTTTAAACTGTCAAAATTAATTGGTTGTTCAAGGAACAATTTCTCATCTTTTTGTTTATACCTTAACTCATCACGATAGCTCTCTATTTCTTTCCTAAGCCTATCATAGTCTTCGTCCATGGATTCAAACGTTGCTTTAAACCTGTTAAGTCTGCGTAATATTTGTGGGGGAGTCTCTGATTCTCGTTTATACGATAAATGATGAGAATATATTGCCCATGCATCCTCAAGAACAGTACGAACTTGAATCTCACAAGTTAACCCCTTTAGCGCATCATATCTCACACCAGAAGATTTCGGACCAAGTTTTACTAAATATTGAACATCATCGTATCCAAACCTATTGATCTCTTTTGCTTTGTGTTTATCATCTTCTTTAATATCTTGAAATTCGGAGTATATTATTTCTTTAATCATATCAAATTGGCTTTGATATAAATAAACAATCCTTACTCCAGCAATGTCAGTGACTTCTTTAAAAGGATTTTCACACTTATTTCTATAAATTTTCTCAATAAAGCTCTTTAAAGTTTTTAGACGGTGGGAAATTATTGAGAACTCAATATTAGCTTCCATCGCCTTTTTTTCAAGAATATAGGATATCTCAGCACTCAATTCTTTGTATAGTGGTGCTTGCATCAGAAATTTCCTTATTGTCTCAGGATCATCCCTCCAAACAGTCACAACTTCAGGATCTATATAACTCTCGTCTTTTATCATTGTCTTCTTTCTGTTGTTCGCCTAACGTCTGAGGTGAGCTACCCCGTTTGGCAAATAAAATAATAGATAAAAACCAGATAATCAAAGAGCCTAAAAATAATTGAATCGCAAATGGCAGAGGGGTTGGCTCTACTGATTTGTTAGACTTTCATAAATTTGTTTTGAAAATATTAAATCCAATTTCACTTAGTATTTTAATCAGGATATATTGTAATATTTTTAATTGAAAAATATGTTTTTCACAATTTCTAAGATAATATTGCAACCAAAACCTAGAATAACACCTATAATTATAGCAGCATGTTTATTTATTTTCCCTGTGAATGTTCGATCTTCTAATTGTTTTTCTAAATTGCTTTGGAATAAACGACCTTTTAAGGTAGGGGTAATATCAAAAATTCGATTGCGTGAGCCATCAAGTAATTTATCAATAATACCTTTTATGTATCCTTGTTCATGCAGTTCAAAAATTAACCGAATGTCTAAATCTGAATTGATATCGTTGGTATCAATAGGCTTTTTTGATTCATTAACTTTACGGAGTAATCTTACATAGTGTTTATCATAATCCATAAGCCTATTTTTTGTTGGGATAATTATTACACCTTCTATAATTGTCAGTTATTTCGCTATCATGACATCAAGTCTGGCCGATTCAGATATTTCTTCTGTTGTCCCATCCATATAAGTGATATTAACAGTCTCAAGTTTAAGACTATTAATATTTCGGCTATACCAGATATTCTCGAACCATGTGCTATTAAAAACTGAATGCCATTGGGTATCAGGATTGACTGGCCCCATGCACTGAACTGTTCTTGTTCTGCGTCGTCTAATTTGCCCATAGACTGGATCACCGACTCTGTTTATTGCGACCACAGTAATATCGGCGTATTTAATAGCCTTCTGGCTTAAATTTATAAAATTGACGTATAAATTAACACCTGCGGCAGAATTTGGGTAGCCAGTTCTTAATTCTGTGATTAATATTGGGGCGTTATTTGAAATGGCAATCTTTTTCGCGTCCTTCAGGCTAATTGTTGTACAACCAGCTATTAGTATTGAGAGTAGGAGTGGTACACAATATCTACTTTTACACTTCATTTCATCACCTTTTTAGTCTAACAAGTTACTATAAAGTTTCTGAATATCATCACTATTGTAATGATATCCAGAAAAGCCAGCTTACTACTTTTTGGAAAAGCAGTGAAGCATTTCACACAATTTACATACCTGCAAAAACTTAATTCAAGATACGATATAGTCTTTATGCGGTTAAAATGAAATGAGATTGGATAGCAAAACTATATATTAATGTAGCAGTGTTATTGCAAAGCTGTCAATCTTTCTGAAACTTAACCCTTTTCTTTACCTTTAACGTTCGGCTTGTGCCTTGTCGGGTTCTCAGCTCAATAATTTATCATATTCAGCATGTGTTCCGATCCAGAACCACAACAGTCCTTCCTCCATTTCCACTGCCAAGGCACGATATTTTGTGCCGACTCTTACAGACCAATACTTATCAACCTTCTTAAGTTGCAGTGATGGATGTTGTGAGTTTTCCTTGAGAAGAGCAAAGTTCTAGTCTGCCAAATCCCGAATGTGTTTAGGACATTTTGCATAGAGTTTCCAAAAGGAAGGACTGGCATAATGCCTCATAACTCCTTGAAATTGCCTTTCTTGAAGTCGGCAATAGCTTTTTTAGCAACAGTATCAAGTTTACGTGCCTTTGCATCTTCTTCAAATCGTTTGTCCCATAATGCCGCATCAAATTCTTCAAACCATGCTCTGAATTGAGCCAATTCTTCAGGTGACATTTTTGATACTTCTTTTTCGATTTTTTGTACTCTTGTCATAATCTAACCTCTTTTTATCCACAATTAATACAAGATATTATATTCATTTAGTATCATAAATTGGTAAAGAATTTAAGTCAATTTGTTTTTTTAACTGAGATGGCTTTAGTCTGTTCCTGTTTTTGACGTTGCAGAAAAGGCATAAGATGATTTACAGTTGACATAAATATAATAATAGTGGTTGAATAGTAACAATTAAACCATAGAAAGGAGAATTTCTTTGGATAATGAGAAACCAATTCCAGTTTCAATAGAAAAGGAACTTCATATTTGCCCTCAATGTGGATACGAAGATGCCTTCCATACTTCGTTTGTGCGAATGACGAAAGAAAAATGTAAGATTATCCTGATATGCCCGAGTTGCCATTCCAGATTTGATCCGAATTGGACGATTGAGATATAAAGCTTACGGAAAGAAATCAGTTTTCTACGCAAACCACTGTTGAATAAAAGAAGCGTGAATAAATTGCCCTTATTTTATTGTTTAATAATACAGAAAAAACGGAAAAGGTAACTGATCTACTTATTCCTCTATTCCTCAATAAATTTTAGGGACGCCGAATTAATGCAGTATCGAAGCCTGGTCGGCAGTGGACCATCGTGAAACACATGCCCAAGATGCGCATCACATACGTTACACATTACCTCAGTCCTTATCATGCCAAAGCTTTTATCTATAGACGTTTTAACATTTTGCTCAGAAATGGCATCCCAAAAGCTCGGCCAGCCTGTCCCTGAATCAAACTTTGTTTCTGAATAGAATAATTCATTACCACAACATACACATTGATATATACCTTTTCCTTTAAAGTTATAGTATTTGTTTGCAAATGGTGGTTCTGTTCCCTTTGCCCGCGTAATCTTATACTGTTCCGGCGTAAGTAACTGTCTCCATTCTTCGTCGGTCTTATTTACTTTCTCAGGCATGTTTGCCTCTTTCTGTTTATGAAGTTCGGAATTTTCCTCCGGTGAGTTATTTCTTTGCTCTTCAACTGCTTTGGTTTTATTAAAGGTAAGTAAAAAACATATCAACAAAAAGGCAGTTAGAAGCAAAGAGGCCTTCTGAAGTCTATGCATCATATATACACCTCCAAATCTTTCCACCCTTGATCTTTGCCATATTCTCTTTCACTGATTTGTATCGAAAAAAAATGTCTTCAAAAGCAGGGTTGGCACTGCCCACCAAAATAATGTTTGTTTGCATACAGAGTGGTGGGCAATGCCCACCCTACTACTAATCATTGAAATCAAAATGTCGTTGAATTAAGGGGTAAATCCCCCTAGCCCCCTTTTTCAGAGGGGGGGAAATTGGGAGTCCCTCTTTAGTAAAGAGGGATTTAGGGAGATTTGTTTTTCGGCATTTGAAAATTTACATGTTTCATACTCCTTAATCCAATGACATTGCCGACGGCAGGCAGGGAACATTGAATTCTGAATCTTGAAGAACGGAATGGTGGGTTCGCCCTGTGGAGTAATATAGTAGCTCTACTCCACAGGGCTTAACCCACCCTACTTCAATAAATCTGCGAAGTTATGTTACTAAAATGCCTTTACACCAAAAACCTCTTCAAATCTTTTATTAAAAGATTCAGGCGTAAAAGTGAAATTCTGCGGACCATATACCTCTACAGAATATGCAGCACTGACTGCTCCTATTTTTGCAGCATGAATAATGTCATTATCTGATAAGAAGAACCCCTTAATTAATCCCGCCCTATAAGCATCACCAGCCCCTGTAGGATCTTTTACGGAACTAGCTTTAGCAACAGGAATATCAATACTCTTAGTTCTGTCATGTTCTTTAAGTATTACTTCAGAACCGTATTCTCCTTTCGTTTTAACCAGTATCTCCGTATTCTCCAAAATATCGTCTATCGTCATGGAGGTTTTTTCCTGGGTCAACTGCAGCTCATAGTCATTGCAGATAAACATCTTTGATCCATCTATCATCTCCGTTAACCGTTCTTTAGTCCATGCAGGAATGGACTGTCCAGGGTCAAAAATATAATCGATATTTTTCTGTTTGTATATACTTGAAAAATTAAACATATCATCCAGATTCCCTGGTGCAATAATAGCAACGGTATTTTCATGTGTAATCGAATCAAAATCAAAACTAGAACTGAATTTCATTGCGCCTGGATTAAATGCCGTTATCTGATTGTCTGACTTATCAGTGGTTATATATGCACCCGCTGTAAGTTCTTCATCAATGATCTTAATATTTTCTGTGGGAATTTTACTTTTTTCCAACCAATCTCTATAAGAGTCAAAGTCGCGCCCTGCAGTGGCTATTATGGTTGGACATTCACCAAGCAGGGAAAGGGTATATGCAACGTTACCGGCAGTACCTCCAAAGTTTTCCTTTAAACCATTGATCATAAAACATACATTGAGGACGTGTACCTTCTCAGGAAGTATGTGATCAGAAAATTTTCCCGGAAAATCCATAATCCTGTCATAAGCAAGTGATCCTGAAACAAGAATATTCATTCAGACATAATAACTAATTGTTTTTAGAAAATCTAGAAATATTAATATAAAAACAAGACCATCCAGGTTTACTTTGGGCAATGGGGTTGGAAATGGAAACAATCAAGATTAACTGATCACATTGCTAAAATCAAACAGAGTGATTAAGTAGGTTTGAAAGCAAATTCAATATATGTTTCTATTAAATCTTGGAACCAATACTTAGATTGTGACTAAAACAAAGGTGGTATAAAAACATAAAGAAACACGTTAGCTGACCATTATTAATAATGACTATGCAATTCTCGCCAAATTTAATCACATGGGAAAAAACCACGGTGGGAAAAACCACGGTGAAAAAAAGCCTCGTTATGTAAAATCCTATGTCTTAATGCAATGTTTCTAACCATATCTTCTATTGCAATTACAGTTTCAATGCTACCGGTCATCAAATCTACAGTTTCTGGCAAGATTTCACTACTTTTTAATGCCACAATACTTTTCCTCAACAATTCCGACACGTAACTAGAAGGAAACATTTCAAGGTATGAATTCCATTCAATAATTGCGCTTTCTTTCTTTCCATGCCTTAAATATGCCATACCTAAGAAAAGTTTCGCCCTCTTATCACGGCTTTGGAGTTCCTTTGCAGTTTCGAGTTCAAAGATTGCCTTTCCATACATTTCGGTTTTGTAATAGGCTATTCCAAGCTGAGTATGCGCCTTTGGATATCTTGGGTTTTTTTCTAAAACGGTATTGAAAGAATCAATGGCTTCTGGATACTTTTGTAGCTTTAAGGAAGTTACCCCTTCCCTGTAATGCATACCTGCACATCCACTAAAAAGAATCATGATTATTGAAACAATTGATAGGGTTATTAAATTCTTCATTAGGCTTCTCTCTATTAACATATATAAATAAATTTTGTTATCTGAAACTATCCTTTATCTAATCATATTTTAGCACATAAATTAATATGTTCGAACTATAAATATAATCCTCTAAATGTGAATATTTCGTTCTTGGATTTCAATGATTAGATATGAGATATAAAAATGAATTGTTGGATGTAATATACAAATTTGCAAAGTAATCCCCGTTGGAATTTCTTGCGGAACATTAAAACCCGTGCGAAAAAAGCGGTAGCCATCTAAGTTTATAAACCCCGTGCTTCTGCACCTGTCATTCCTACGGGGTAAAGGAGGGATAAAGATGTCAAAGAAAAGACGATATGAATGTATGAATTGTAAAACAATTTTAAAGCCAAAAGAAGGTAACTGTTGTGTTTATTGTTCATATGGCACTGTTCACTGTCCACCGATACAGAAAAAAATGGGAATGTTGATGTAGTTGCCCCGTGACAATTATTTTTCATGGTTTTTTTAGTAATTCTATACCAACTACTCTTTCTAATTCCGCTATGTTTATACCAAAGTCGGCTATTGCTCTATAAAATGCGAGATTAAAATCAAGCAGTATTCTCTGGCTATCGATAAGATTCAGAAAATCAACCTGGCCGGCTTGATAACCAATCTCTGCCGCTTTAAGGGACTGTTCTGCCTGTGGTATAATGCTATCCCTGTAAAGTTTAACCAGCCTTTCTGCAGTTTGCACCTTAAAATGGAAATCTTTCACGCCAAAAAGTGTCATATTTTCCATGTTTTTGTATGCCATTTCACTGGATTTGAGTCTGGCATTTGCCTCTCTTACACCTGCATCATATTTCTTTTTCTGAAAGATCGGAATATTAATGCTCAAGGTTCCCGTATACGAGTCCCTGCTTTCACCAACTGGTGATGACATCACCGTAGATGGCAAATCATCTATCAAAGTATAGTTAAAGCCAAACGTAAAATCGGGGTAATATTGCTTTTTCGCAAGTTTATATGCAGCCTTATCTCTTTCTATCTTGTATTTAAGGATACTAAGCTCCGGACTAATTTCTTTTGCCTTCTCGTAAAGCTCCTCCAGCGAAACAGTAAGTTCCAAAATATCTACTTCCTCAGGAGTGCCAAGTGGAGCACCCGGATGACGGTTTAATAAAGTATTTATTCTTGCTATAGCGGTTTCTTTAAGTTGCTCCAAGGTGATCAATTCGTTCACTATGCTGGAAAGTTCTACTTGTGCCTTTAAGACATCCTGTTGTGTCGCTTTAGCCGTGGCATATTTTACCTCTGCAATCTTAACAAACCTTTGTAAAAGTTCTTTGTTTTCCTCATCTATGTTTATTGATTTATGCACCCAGAATAATTCATAAAATGCCGATTTGGTTTTTGCTATAATCTCTCTTTCAAGTGTTCGATATTTCTCCTCAAATACCTTTGCTTCGCTTTTAGCAACCTCACCCTTTAACCTGAGCTTTCCGTAGAAGGGTATCTTCTGTGACGCCATAACCCCGGCTTGTTTTTCTCCCACACGGGTTTGAACCTGCTCACCAAAATAGGTAAAGCCTAAGACGGGATCGTCTAATGCCCTCGCCTGTAGTACTTTCTCTGTTGATGCGCCCCACCTTAGTTTTGCCGCCTGAAGTTCAGGATTCATTCTTAATGCTTCATCTATAATCCATCTTATCTTCAAAACATTGGCCTTATCTTCTGCTAATGAAATTCCAGTAAATATTGCAATAATAAATAATACAACTAACAATAGCTTAGAGAAAAAAAAGAATCTGTTTGTTGTGTGTTTTAAATTCATTGCTTACCTCATTTTAAATGATTTATTTAATATCATACTTTTGCATTCTGTATATCAGAGTCTGTCTAGAAATGTTCAGAAGCTCTGCTGCCCTTGTCTGATTTTGCCCGGCTTTATTCAGGGCATTTATTATGAGTGATTTTTCAACCTCCTCAAGTTTAACGCCTTCATCAGGGATTTCAAGTGACATTGGGCTATGGAATTGTTTTATCTTTATATGATCAGGGATATCTTCAGGACTAACCACATTTTCTTTTTCCTTCAAGACAATTGCCCTTTCAATAATATTTTCAAGTTCTCTTACATTTCCAGGCCAATCATATCGATTAAGAACATCAAAGACTTCCGGTTGTATCTTGCAGTCTTTACCACCATGTTTACCCACAAAGTGCTGGGCGAGCAGTGGAATATCATCCTTTCTTTCTCTCAATGTAGGCAATAGGATCGGTATTACACTAATTCGATAAAATAAGTCCTCTCTAAACTTACCTTCTTCTATGGCAGTCTCCAGTTGGATATTCGTTGCCGCAATAATGCGTACGTCCACATTGATACTTGGTGTTGCGCCAACCTTGTCTATAGACTTTTCCTGAAGGACTCTGAGCAATTTAACCTGTAAATCTTTGCGTATGTCTCCAATTTCATCTAAGAAGATAGTCCCTCCATCAGCAGCCTCAAACTTTCCTGTTTTATCCTTAATCGCTCCCGTAAAAGCCCCTTTTACGTGCCCGAACAACTCACTCTCCATCAGATTTTCAGGAATTGCCGAACAATTTACTGTTATAAAAGGTTTCTTTGCCCTCGAACTATTAAAATGTATTGCCCTTGCAATTAATTCCTTGCCTGTCCCACTCTCTCCTTGCAATAGTACCGTTGAATCACTCTTCGCAACTCGTGCAACCAAATCGTATATCCTTTTCATCTTTGAGCTAGCGCCTATAATATTATCGAGGCTAAAGCGATCTGCAAGTTCCTGTCTTAGTCTTATATTTTCTGACATCAAGGACTGTAAATCCAATGCCTTCTTAATCATAATCTGAAGCTCATCCCTATCAAAAGGTTTTGTAATATAGTCATACGCACCCAGTTTCATAGCCCTTACAGCTGTTTCAATGCTGCCATACGCAGTTATCATAATTACAAGTGCATTACTCTTAAACCTCTTTACCTTCTCTAAAAGTTCTAATCCATCAATCTTCTCCATCTTTATGTCAGTAACCACTATATCCACATCTTCACTCTTAAAAATATTTAGCGCTTCGGTGCCATTGCTCGCAAGGAGTACCCTATACCCTTTATTGCTAAGGTTATATTCGATAACTCTTCTCAAACTTTCATCATCATCAGCTATAAGTATTGTCTTACGGTTTGATACCATTTTTACTTACCTCAAATCCCCCTCTTTCCCCCTTTTCTAAAGGGGGATGTGGGGGATTCAGGGGAATTGTTTCATTGTTAACGTCTCTCGCAACGACAAATATATTTTGTAAGGGCGTATTGCAATACGCCCTTACAACAAGAGATTCTTCGGTTCCGCTGGTCACTCAGAATGACAAGGGGGAGACCAACTATCATTCCTTCGTTTCACTCAAGGATAAGTCTATGATTGTAAAACTTACAACAACACCTCCACGCAAACCCGTATAAAAAAATGAAAATTCATTCATTCTCAATTGGTAAACATATTGTAAAGGTGGTTCCCTCATTTTCCTTTGTAGAAAATCTGATCTTACCCTTATGACCCTCAATTATCCTGTAAACGATTGCAAGCCCTAAACCCGTACCCATCTTTTTACTGGTATAGAATGGCGTGAACAAATTCCCTTGCTGCTCTTTACTGATTCCTACTCCAGTATCGGAAAACTTGCACACAATCTCTGAACTATTTCGATTAGATCCAACCTCCAAAATTCCTCCATCTGGCATAGCTTGAACCGAATTAATGATAAGATTTAAAAAAACCTGCTTCATCTGTTCCGGATCAACGTATACAGATGGGAGGGAGTCTTCTAATTGTGTTCTGAGATTAATCCTGGATATTGTTATCTGGTGCTCAGTTAATTTAAGTACTGATAGGATAATATCATTAATATTCGACAATTTCAGTTCTGGAGGTTTGGGTTTTGCAAAATCAAGAAATTCAGCAACAACCGCATCTAACCTGTTAACCTCCCTTATAAGTATTTCGACAAACTCATATTCCTTGTCCCCCGGCTTAAACTTATCAGATAAAATCTCTGCTGTTCCCTTGATCGAAGCAAGAGGATTCCTGACTTCATGTGCAATTCCAGCGGAGAGTTTGCCTAATGCAGACAGACGATCAGCACGTCTCAGTTGTCCTTCTGTTTGGACAAGTACTTCGGCTTGATGTTTAAGTTTATCATATGATTCATCACGTTCCTTAACAGTCTTTTTAAGACTCCTTGTTGCATCCATTTGCTTTTGTGAGAGGAAACCAGTTACAAAACCTATTATGTTATAAAGAACAATTTCAATTGTCCTGGGAAGATCATCTGTAAGGAAATTACCACCCCACTGATAAATAACGTGAGGCAGATAAAAAAAACTTACAACAATTGCACAGATTATGCCACCTTTTAATCCAAACCAGAAAGCAGAAAGGATAATGGGAATATAATAAAGTCTTCTGTAAATTTCATGTAGACCATGATATTTATGTTCTGTTCCCGTAACATAATGAGAAAGACTTATAATTATTATAAATGTGGCCAGAACAATAATCTTCCAATAATATTTATAATCACCAATCTTTGAAGCCAAAAGCCTTTACCCCCCAACCTGGCTGAGCCAGCCGCTGAAGTCGCCCCTATGAGCTGTTCCAGGTTCGCTACTCAGGCAGGAACCAAAACATGTCCTCATGTAAATGGGGAAGGGATGAATTTCTTATGTGTTTTGGCTCAGCCATGTTGTAAAATGAAAACCTACAGTTTTCAAACCCTGGCCCAGACCGCAGGGCGGCCTGCC
>MAYW01000040.1 GCA_001723765.1 Candidatus Scalindua rubra | reverse complement strand
AGCAAACTAAAATCAAAAAATGTTGATCAGGCTACATTAGATAACTTAAAAAAGCTTTTTGGCCATTGCGAGAAAGGCCGATATGCCGGCGGTTCTGATATTGGAGACTCCAAAGCTTTGTTAGATATGTCTTTTGATATTACAAAAAAGTTGGAGCAAAAATTAAAATGAAAAAATTCTTTCTCCTGGTAATACTTATCTTTATTTTTTTTCCTGATTTAATTTTTGGCGCTTCTTTAAGTAATGAAAAGATTAATGATTTATTTAGCATTGGTAAAAAATATTTTCACAAGGGAAATGAGTTATCAGCTTCAAACCCTGAAAAGGCCAAAGAATTTTACCAGGATGCTGTAATGCATTTTGAACGCATTGTCAATGAAGGTAACATAAGGAATAGCAAATTATACTACAATATTGGAAATATATACTTTCGTATGGGTGATATTGGGAATGCGATTCTGAATTATCGAAGGGCCTTTCAGTATATTCCGAATGATACAAACCTCCAACAAAATTTAAAGTTTGCGAGGACTCGCAGAAAAGACCATTTTGAAGAGATACAAAAGACAAAAATTTTAAGAACTGTTTTTTTCTGGCATTATGATATTTCAAGCAGATTGCGAATATCTGTCTTTATTATTTCCTTCTTCATGGTCTGGCTATTTGCTTTAATCAGGATTTTCAGGAAAAATCCTATTATGCAATGGGGGTTTGTCATTGCTTTAATTTTTTCAGTCCTTTTCGGCGCATCCCTCATAATTGAAGAAATTTCAATAAATAAAATAAGGCCCGGTGTAATAATTGCACCTGAAGTAGTTGCCCGAAAAGGAGACAGCAATACCTACGAACCAGCCTTTAAAGAACCAATTCATTCGGGAACAGAGTTTAATCTCATAGAGCATAGAGGAAACTGGTATCACATCAAACTACCCGATTCCCGCACATGCTGGATTCCTCGAAAAGCGGCAGAATTAGTAAGATAATTTTAGGAGGTAATGTATATGAAATGCCTGATTATAGCAGCAGGGAAGGGCTCAAGGTTGTGGCACAAGGGTAAGAGTAAACCGCTTATTCCTGTTTTAGGCATACCATTAATAGAAAGGGTAATAAGATCAGTAACAGCCTCAGGAATAGACGATTTTTATATAGTTATTGGCTATAAGGGAGAACAGGTTCGCACCTTTCTTGACGCTCTTAGCAAGCGTCTGGGAATTAATGTTACATTTATTATTAACAATGAGTGGGAAAAAGAGAATGGTTATTCTGTGCTTAAAGCAAAGGGTTATATAAATGAACCCTTTTTGCTGCTAATGGCTGATCATCTCTTTGACCCGGTTAATGTTAATAAGTTAATAAAATACCCATTGGATGATGGTGATATTGTTATTGGAACCGATAAAAATGTTCATAATCCTTTAGTTGATCTTCAAGATGTTACCCGTGTGTATACAGAAAATGGTAAAATCAGGAAAATTGGCAAAGGCTTAACCAGTTACAATGGTTTTGACACAGGTATCTTCTTATGCACTCCTGCTATCTTTAATGCTATTGAACGCAGATTATCTGAGTTTAACGACACCACACTATCCGGGGCTATACAGCTATTGGCGGCACACGGAAATGCTAACGACCATAAAATAGTTCCAGAAAGTAGACTGTTTAATCAGGAGGATAGCATAGATAATAGTATGCTTGATTCATTTTTTGATGACGATTTTTTTCGGTCCAAAAAATCTCCTTTTGAGGAAATGGAGAAGATACGTGAGCGTATGATGAGGCAGTTCGAATCGCACTCTGGTGATTCGAAAGGCGGGATATTTGATTCATGGTTTAAGAAAAAGTTCGGCGGTGGAAATCCGGGAGAAATTAAACAAAGGGAAGACGACGACTTTGTGTATTACGACATTACTATCAAAGACCTTGTAAATCAGAAACTCGATATTCAGGTTCAAGATGGGCAGATAACGATTTCAGGTACCATCGAAAAGAAATCGTCTGATAAAGAAGATAAGGAAAATTCAAGGCAATATTTCAGTTCAACATTTCATCGATCTTTTCCTGTTCCCTACGGGGTTGATGATACTAAAGTACAGATAGACCAGGACGGCGAGAAGGTTATTATCAAATTACCTAAAATTAAGTGAGAGCTAAAACCTTGAAGGTTTCATGATTCTCTAAGATTACTTTAAAGTTATTGGAAATTTAATTTTCAACCCAATGCATCTTATTAAAATAGGGAACAATATCTCTTGCATCGTTGTTCTTGTTTTTAAAGATATTTTCAATCTTCTTTTCAGCATCAGGATTAGTTTTTAGCTTTAAATTAGGCCTTCGGCAACACAAATTTGCACTAATTGCACGAAGGTGTAGGGGCGTATTGTTCGCCACAGCGGATCTGCCTCAGGCATGAGTCTTTGTGCTGCTCTAAGGGGCGCCTGAGGCGACCGCCCTGGCGGGATCTGATAGTTGCTTCAAGGGGCGCCACAGGCGACGAGTTCAGGGTGGCAAAACCGTCTTTCCGCAACAGAAACTAATTAAGGAAGTATATATGATAAGTATAAAGGAACTTAGACGCAATTTTGGACCGATAGTAGCCGTTAACGGTGTATCTTTCGACGTTGAAAAGGGAGAGGTACTGGGTTTTCTCGGACCTAATGGAGCCGGCAAGAGTACGGTAATGAAGATGCTGGCCTGCTTTCTAAGGCCTGACAGTGGAATAGCCACCGTATGCGGATATGACATTTTGAAAAACCCAATCGAAGTAAGACGGACCATCGGTTATCTGGCTGAAAATGTGCCACTATATAATGAAATGACGGTTGGAGATTTATTAAACTTTGTATGTGATGCAAGGAATATTAAAGGCAGAAACCGAAAGCAGTCACTTGATCGCATCGTCCCGATGTGCTCCATCGAATCTGTATATCACCAGACAATCGAAACCCTGTCAAAAGGATATAAACGACGTGTAGGACTGGCCCAGACTTTAATTCATGACCCGGACGTATTGATTCTTGATGAACCTACAGACGGTCTCGACCCCAATCAAAAGCATGAGGTCAGGGAGCTTATTAATAATATGTCTAAGGAAAAATGTATTATTGTATCTACTCATATTCTTGAAGAAGTTGAAGCCGTATGCTCCAGGACCATAATCATATCCAGAGGAGAAATACTGGTAGATTCTACACCTGAAAAGTTGAAGGAAGATTACAAATGCGGTCTCGACGAAATTTTCCGTAAGATCACGAGTACGAAAGCGGTATAAACTTACGCCATACTGATTTAACTTAATTATTATTGTGATTTGCATTTTAAGTGCATATAAATCAATAAGATACAGTTGCTACCCCTCACCCTTCCTTCTCCCCCAGGGGAGAGGGTTAGGTGAGGGGGTGTAATTTACAGAGGAATCCAGAAATGAATAGCTTTTGGGCTGTATTCAAAAGGGAATTAAAGTCTTATTTCACCACCCCTGTTGCATACGTATTCCTTGTCGTTTTCCTGTTTTTTTCAGGATATCTGACATTCAAACAGGGCTTCTTTGAAATACGACAGGCAGATATGCAGGCATTCTTTATGAATATGCCGCTATTGTTCATTTTCATGGTACCTGCGACATCTATGCGTCTGTGGTCTGAAGAGCGCAGGGTTGGCTCTATTGAGCTTCTCCTTACTCTACCGGTAACAGTAACACAAGCTGTCCTGGGCAAATTCTTTGCAGCATGGCTTTTTCTCGTAATAGCATTGGCATTAACCTTTCCCATGGTAATCACGGTTAGTTATCTGGGTGATCCTGATGCTGGTTTAATAATTATGGGTTACCTTGGTAGCGTATTAATGGCCGGAGGTTTTCTTGCTATTGGGTGCTTCTTTTCGGCGGTTAGTAAGAACCAGGTTATAAGCTTTGTCCTTTCAGTGGTTGCATGCGCAGTACTCGTATACGCAGGAATGCCGACAACCCTGAACTATCTTTCAACGTTTTTGCCGGCAGGCTTAATTACAGCAATTGGAAATATGAGTCTTCAGACACATTTCGAATCTATCCAGAAAGGAGTCGTTGAATTTAGAGACATTTCTTATTTCATATTGTTAATAATTGGTTGGATAGCTGCATGTAGTTTTATTTTAGATGGAAGGAAAGCCAGCTAATGAACAGTACCATACGATTAATTATTGTAGTAATTCTTGTCCTTGTAATAACCTTCTGCGCAATAAGTATTTGCCAGAATATTGGTAAATCATTGAAGGTTGATGCAACAGAGCAAAATCTCTATACGCTTTCAGATGGGACAAAAGCCATTTTAGCCAAACTAAATCAACCGGTTAAAGTAAAGCTTTATTATGCAAAAACTGCTGCGTTAAAAGGGTCTGATCAGATTCAGTATTTCAATAATTATTATCAATTTGTTAAGGCGTTGCTTGAAGAATATGCTTCAGAAGCTAAAGGCATGATTGATTTACGCATAATCGATCCAAGACCTTTTTCGGAGGATGAAGTACAGGCACTACGATATGGTTTGAAAAGATTTCCAATAACTGAAGAGGAGAGTTTCTTTTTTGGGCTTGTAGTTCAAACACAGTTTGGGGTTGAAAAGGTTATTCCGTTGTTTTCTCCAGATCGGCAAAGCTTTGTTGAGTATGATATAAGTTATTTAATAGACACTGCCATAACACGGCAGAAAACGAAAATAGGTATTTTAAGTTCGTTACCCGTAATGGGCAGTGATGTAAGTGGTTATATGGCACAGATGATGCGAATGCAGGGACAACGACCTATACCAGCCTGGACAATAGTTGAACAATTACGCAGACAATATGAAGTTAAGAGTATTGCCACTGACGTAGATGAAATTAAGGACGTTGATATTTTGCTGGTTATTCATCCAAAAGATATACCAGAGAAAACATTGTTTGCAATTGACCAATTTGTACTCAAAGGTGGAAGGACAATAGTTTGTGTTGATCCCCACTGTTTTGTGGATACACCGGATCAAATGGCAATGCAAAGCGGAATACCACCTTCACAAAGTTCAGACCTGAACAGCCTTTTACACAATTGGGGAGTAGAAATGCCCCCAAGGACTTTTGCGGGTGACCGTAACCTGGCATTAAAGGCATCAATAATGGAAAATCAAAGGCCACAAACATTAATTGGCTTCCTGAGTCTGACACCACAATGTTTTAATCCAGACAGTGTTATTACTTCTGATCTTAACCAGATCAGAATGCTTTTCCCCGGGATATTAAAAGAAGTAAACGATGCAGACAAAAAAGAAAGTGATATAAAAATTGATAGAAGACCACTCTTACTGACAACTAGCAGAGGCAACAGTTGGACTGTAAGCAGCCCATATGAATTGTTAATGCCAAATCCGTCACAACTCATGAGCAAGTTTATTGATGGCACGGAGCCAGTAACTATGGGTTATTTACTCAGTGGTAAATTTAAAAGCAGTTTTCCGGAAGGTATCGAGATTGAGGTTGAGGCAAGTGAAGAAGAACCTTCAGGCGAATCTAAAGAATCAAACGAAGAAAAGAAAACTATAAAAAAGAAAGTTACAGGCATAAAAGAAGCAACTGAAGATTGTACAGTGGTAGTTTTCTCAGATGTTGATTTTATAAGTGATATGGTGGCATATCAAAGAACTTTTATAGGAGCAATAGCCATTGGAGACAATGGGGCCTTAATGCTAAACACAATCGATGAGCTGAGGGGGTCCAGTGATTTGATTTCTATCAGATCACGTGGCAATTTTGGGCGCCCTTTTATCGTTGTTGATAATATTGAAAAACAAGCAGAAAGGGAAACGGCTACAGAAGAAGCCAGGATTAATGCCGAAATTGTAGGTTTTCAGAATGAATTAAATAATATCATATCAAATGCTAAAGAGGGAGAAGAAGAAATTATAGGAAGTTCCATTCTGCAAAATAAAAAAGATCTTGAAATAAAGTTACATGAGGCTCAGCGAAAGTTACGTAATGTTAAGATGAAGAAACGCGAGCGAATCGAAAGCCTTGGAAACGTACTTCGGAATTTTAATATGCTCATGACCCCGGCAATTATACTCGTAATTGCCATAGTATTGGGTGTACGCCGATCAATAAGAAAAAGACATTATATCAGCCACGCAAGTGATGCATAGAGTTAATTAGTTATAACAAGACACAATATTATGAATGATTTAAAATGGTTCAACAGGAATTTGAGTGAGCTCTCAATAAGCAGAGAAAAACCTCCCCTTAATCCCCTCCTTGCGAAGGAGGGGAAATGGGGCGGTCAAATATTTATTCCTCAACTTGTTGAGAACTTACTAATTTGATCTCTAATATTCACCGTTATGAGCAACAGAAAACTTATTATTTTGGGTATTATAACAGCCTGTATGATTGTCTGGGCTGTAGTGCAGTCGCATATTTCTAACAGGCCCAAAACAAAGACTGAAAAATCAGCCTATCTGATCCAGGGACTTGATCCAGCAAAAATAGACAGCATTCTTTTGGGTACGGGTGAAAATAAGGTTACTTTAAAGCGTATTGGGGGACGATTTGCTGTTACTAACAAATATAACTACCCTGCTGAACCGAATGACATAAACAATCTTATCACATCATGTCTGGATATAAAGACTCAAGAACTCTATACAGATAACCCTTCAAATCATAAAGATCTTGGTGTAACAGAAGAAGATGCTAAATACATAGTTAAATTCCTCAAACCAGATTCAGATATTCTGGCTGGAGTTATTGTCGGCAAGAGTAAAGAACAGGGGCGTGGCACCTTTGTAAGGTTGATTCCTGGTAACAAAGTATACGTTACCCTTGAACGTCCATGGATTAAGGATCAGGCAATGAATTATATTAACAGGGAACTTGTTTCTGTAGATCGCAAGAATATCGAATCAGTAACAGTCAGTTCATCAGATGAAACTTATACATTAAAAACAAAAGATGATGGAGAGGATATTATCTTAAAAAATCACCCACCAGGTAAAAAGTTGAAGGATAATGATTATGAGAATGTTTTTACTGCATTAAATGATTTAAGGTTTGAAGATGTAATGAAGTTGAATGCAGCAAATGAAGAATTAGTTTTCAATAGAAATTTTATTTGCAGGCTGAAAGACTCAACGGTTTATACAATAAAAATTGCTCAAAAAGATGATAAAACTTTTATAACCTGCCAGGCTGAGTTTACGGATAAAACACCTGTCACCAAGGAAGAAGGAATTGTTGAGTCTGAAGAAGAGCTTAAGAAAAAGGAAGCAAAACTACTTGCTCAAGACAAAGTGGAAGAATTTGCAACAAGACACAGTAATTGGATTTACGAGATTGCTAAATATGATGCCAAGAATCTTGTGAAAAAGCTTTCTGAATTATTGGAAGATGAGAAAGAGGAGGAAACAAAGGATGAATAATCAGTTTATCTTTAAAATTTATTTTGACATGACTATTTGAAATGACTATAACATCTATATAATATCGGATGAAAAGGAGGTAAATATGCTACGCCAGTTTCCAATAAAATTGAAAGTACTTTAAAGGTAATGCTGAATGAACTAAAGGATGAATGTTTGACTTGTATCAAATTAATCAATCAGTTGGAGTTAGATAATTTATCCGAAGAACAAGTTGATGAATTGTTAGGGGAATTAACCGCCTCTGTTACTCATTTAAACACTCAATCTAATAATATCAAGGAAGAAATCGAAAAGTAATTATCAAAGAAGATTTATTAGCTGTTCAAAGTTTTTTAAATAATAAGAAATTCTTATATTAATCGTTGACCAAGAAAGATATTAATGCGCAAAGGATATAATTCCAGAGCATCAATCCCGACAAACTTCCTTGCAAAACTAAATAATGGTTTGGACGAGACGATCACTCTGTCTGAATGGTTGGCTGTTGATCAAGGTATACTTTTGTCAAAAATATTTGATGAATTTAATCTTGGAAAACCGTCTGAAGAAATTACCTCACTGATTCGCAAAAGAACTAAAGTTGGAATTATGGTTATTATGAAGTCAATAGGAAAGGAGTTGTGGAATTTAATAGAAACTGAGGGAGAGTGGTTGTATAAATCCCTCAAAAGTCATCGATCTGACATAGTTCGAGAATGGTCAGCCTGCGCTATGATGGCGAATGAAAAATTAGAACTAAAAGAAAGGCTTGATTATGCAAAGGCATATGCGATTGATAATAATATAAATGTAAGAGAGATTGCCTGGTATTCAATTCGACCTTTTGTAAGAAAGGAGCTTAAAAAGGCGATTGAGTATTTTCAGAGCTGGGTTAATGATAGTCACGAAGGTATTAGGAGATGCGCAATTGAATGCACAAGACCTAATGGAGTATGGTGTACACATATAAAAGAGATTCAACAAAATCCTGATATATGCTTAAGTTTGCTAAGTGCAGTAAATTCTGATGAAAGTTCCTATGTAAGAAAGTCTGTTGGAAACTGGCTAAACGATGAAAGCAAACATAAATCTAAATGGGTAATAGAATTGTGTAATATTTGGTTAGGTAATTCTAAGTCACAAGAGACTGAATGGATTGTAAATCATGGCCTTAGGACATTACGCAAAAATGGAGTGGTTTAGCACTGCACCTGACCCAAAAACAGCGCCTTTTTTGTTACGAAAGTGGACTGCTACCAAAGGTTTTTGGTTTTTCAATAGTTCATCTGCTTGTTGTTTTGGGCAGGTGAGTTTTTTCGTTACGATGGGAAGATAGATGTATCACCGCTACAAAATGGTTAAATTTGGAGATATAGAGTTTAAACCACATCCTCTCCACTGGATTGTTGAATCACTAATGGGTGAGCCTTCATATATTGAGAAATCAATGTTTGGATGTAGGGGTTGTTATATTCATGGTAGGCTTGTGTTAGTTCTTGCTTCTCGGGGTAAGAAACCGTGGAAGGGAGTGTTGCTTCCAACGGAAAAAAAATACCACAAATCATTGATGAATGAATTTCCAAATCTGATTGTTCATCCTATACTGCAAAAATGGCTCTACCTTTCAGAAGATATGGAAGAGTTTGAAGAGTTGACATTAAATTTGGTCGATCTTGTTGTACAGGACGATTATCGTATAGGGATAATTCCATTATCAAAGGAATAAGAACTTCGAAAAGTATATGATGTTTTAATCTGATACACATCTCGTTAAACTTAATAAGATACAAATTCTTTCGCGTAAAAAAAAAATCTCTCAAATTTTTCACACTTGGTTTCCAAATTTAGTCTAATAATTAAACAATAAATTTAATTTATTAATCGCTAATCGAAAAGGGGTAAATAATGGAACTGAGGGGTACAAGACAATGAAAAAATTTATTTTAGGAGGCTCTCTGGGGTTTGTGGCCACATTTATTACCAATTCAATTATTGCTTTATTTGTTATCAGCCCACTATTTAATAACGATTTGGCTATTGTAAGAACAGAAGAGCAAGGCCTTAATATGCCTGCGATGTTAATAGGTTACATTATAATATCTTTTTTTATGGTGTGGGCTTTCATTAATAACAAACTAACCTACAACTGGGTTTTAAAAGGGATATTAATAGGGTTTTTGACAGGTGTTACAGTTTTTTTTGCAGGACACATGATTATTGCCGGTTGGTCTGTAATTAATTCAAAAGCACTAATCCTTTCAGGGTTATTCGATGCTTTCAGTCCTATTGCAGGAGGTCTTGTAATTGGATATATTTACAAATAAAAATAAACGTAGAAAGTTTATGGAAAATAACTTAAATGATTTAGTAGAAAAGGCTAAAAACGGAGATAAAGCAGCTCTTAATGACCTTGTTAAAGGTATTCAACAATTCATATACAACTTATCAATCAGGATGCTTTGGCATCCTGAAGATGCTAAAGATGCCACCCAGGAGATATTAATAAAGGTTGTTACAAATCTAGGAACATTTAGAGGTGAAAGTTCTTTCAAAACATGGGCTTATAGAGTTGCCTCAAACTATTTACTTACAACAAAAAAGAAATTTAATAACCACAGGGATATCTCTTTTGATGAATTTGAACAACAGCTATCAATGGGCTTATATGATTCTATTTCATATTCCCAAAACGAAGGGGAACAAAACTTGTTGGTACAGGAAATAAAAATTGGCTGTTCAAATGGAATGTTGCTATGTTTAGATAAGCAAAACAGATTAATTTATATTATTGGAGAAATTTTAGAGTTTACCAGCAAAATCGGCGGGGAAATTCTTGATATTTCTCCGGAACTTTTTCGTAAGAAATTATCTATTGCTAGAAAAAAGATCAGAAACTTCATGGATCGTAATTGCGGGATAGTAAATTCAAAAAACGTATGCAGATGTTATAAAAAGATTGATTTCGCTATCCAAAATAAAATAATAGACCCTCATAATTTACTTTTTACCTCAAATAAAGAAAATATAAAGCTCATTGAATCTATTGACAAAATAGAGCTTTCAGCAAAACTATTTCAATCAAATCCTGATTACAATATCTCTGAAAAAATACTTGATGAAATCAGCCAAATTTTAGAAATTACGCAAGAAAGAGATCGGGCATGATCATTCTATAATTATTAATAATACTGTAATATTATAAAAGAATGCCTAACAAGAAAAATACAGCCGACCGCAAAAAAAAAGCGCGGCGGCTGATTTTGCTCGTTAGGTAATAATGGAAGATAAAATCGAACTTACTGATGGGAATATTATCATACGCCCATGCCGGTTGGGAGACGCTGACGCAATCTGCGAAGGTGTGCGAGAGTCAATAGAGGAGATGTTAAAGTGAGCACCATGGTGTCATCCTGACTACTCTATGTCGGACTGCACATCATGGCTTAACTCCAGATCCCAAATGTGGTCGGAAGGTATCGAATATGACTTCGTTATATTTGATACGAAAGACTATGCCTTTCTTGGCGGCTGTGCTATCGATCAAATCAACCGGAAGCACAACTTCGCCAATCTTGGCTATTGGGTTCGGTCAAGTCGCGCAGGGCAAGGCATTGCGACTGCCGCAGTCAGACTCATCAGCCGGTTTGGACTTGAAACGCTGGGATTCACGCGCCTAGAGATCGTCGCAGCAGTGCAGAACAAGGCCAGTCAACGCGTTGCTGAAAAAGTTGGCGCTATCAGGGAGGGTGTCCATAGAAATCGCCATGTAGTGAGCGACAAGATATACGACGCTGTCATATTTTCGCTAATTCCTCAAGATTTGCAGGAGTGAACACCAAACCTCTATTTTTTTACCATTCTCAAAGATGAACTTATGTGTTAAAATCCTTTTTTATTAAGATCTAAGTTGAGCGATTTATGTTAGTCCATACCGAACGGTACGTTCGGGCAGGTAGCCGCAACCTTTAGGTTGCGTTATTTCATTGATTTTACGCAGGCTTAAGCCTGCGGCTACAAGAACCTCACCAAATAAACCGCTCAACTTAGGTAAAAACTTATTAGCACTTTTTACAGCTAAAAATGGCGGCAATATTACCCTTCAAAGGCATAAGATACAATCCTGAAAAGATAAAGGATATCTCAAAAGTGGTAACTCCTCCTTATGACATTATCTCAGAAGAGGAAAGGGAAAGTTATTATCAACTCCATCCAAACAACATAATCAGACTAATCCTGGGCAAAGATCTCCCCGGTGACGACCAATCCAACAACAAATATACCAGAGCTGCCGAATTTTTCGATACGTGGAGAAAAGAAGAAATACTGATGCAAGATACCGAACCTGCTTTATATGTTTATGCCCAGGAGTTCACGTTATCAGGTAAAAAATACGTACGGAGAGGATTCATTTCTTTAGTGAAGCTAGAAGATTTTAAAACTGGAGAGATATACCCGCATGAGCATACGCTTGCAAAGCCAAAAGAAGACAGGATGAATTTGATGAAATCATGTAACGCAAATTTCAGTCAGGTATTTGCCTTCTTTGAAGACGAAGAAAGTAAAATATCAAACCTATTACAAAAAGTGTCTGAAGGAAATTCCGGAACCAGCATAACACCAGAAATTGACTTTACAGATGGCTCTGGTGTAAAAAATTTACTCTGGGTTATAAAAGACAACAACATTATTGAAGACATATCTTCACTTATGAAGAACAGGGCATTGTTTATAGCAGATGGTCATCATCGTTATGAAACGGCCTTATTTTATAGAGACCTGATTAGAAGCAACGAAGAATCACCGAATAGTAATGGTAATACCCCATCTGACTATGTAATGATGATGTGCGTCTCTATGGAAGACCCCGGACTTCAAATTTTACCAACACACAGATTGGTCAGGAATATAAAAGACTTTAATCCGGAAAAGATAAAAAAATCCTTAAATGAGGTTTTCGATATCAGTGACATAGGAAATGATTGCAGTATAGAAATATTTATGCAGAAACTTAGTGAGAATGCCCATAAACATAAGCTTGCCATGTACACAGGTGAAGGTGAGAAGAAGTTCTATATGCTGACGCTGCGCAATGAAAAACTCCTTGATCAAATTTTAACGGACGAATATACTGAATGGAAAACTATTGATACCGGAATCTTACACGGTTTCGTATTTGACAGGGTACTCGGCATACAGGCTAAAAATATTTCAAAATCAGAAAGTATTAAATACATTCAAGGTGTAAGAGAAGCGATTGCATCCGTAAACGAAAGGAAATACCAATTAGCCTTTTTCCTCAATCCAACAAGAATCGGCCAGGTAAGAGACATTGCAATCAAAAGGCATAAAATGCCGCCTAAGGCAACTTATTTTTACCCCAAGCTTATGACGGGAATGGTGGTTAGACATATATCCGATACTTAGGAATTACATAATATTTTGTTGACTTTGAACTAGATTTTAACTAAAATATTTAAAAAATAGAACTTATCAAGAGTGGTGGAGGGACTGGCCCTGAGAAACCACAGCAACCGGTCCTGGCAGAATGTCAGGATGTCGGTGCTAACTCCTACCTGTTAGGGGAAGATAAGATAAGGTATTATAAAGCCTCTTCTTATCTTATGATTAAGAAGAGGCTTTTTTATTTATATATCTTGGAGGCAAAAATGGGTTTTGTTAAAGGACTTAAATGTAGGGAATGTGGAAAAGATTATCCTAAAGAACCCCTTCATGTTTGTAGTTTTTGTTTTGGTCCATTAGAAGTAGATTATGAGTATGAAGGAATAAAAAAAGAAATTAGCAGAGAAAAAATTGAAGCACGAGAGACGACTATGTGGAGGTATAAAGAATTATTGCCTATCGATAGTGAACCTACCGTGGGAATGCAAGTTGGCTTCACACCATTAATAAAGGCGAATAATTTAGCTAAAAAACTTGGAGTAGATGAACTATATGTAAAGAATGATTCAGTAAATTTCCCTACATTTTCTTTCAAGGATAGAGTAGTATCTGCTGCCCTTTCAAAAGCCAAAGAATTTGGTTTTGAAACAGTTGCATGCGCAACAACCGGCAACCTGGGAAACTCTGTCGCTGCACAAGCAGTTCAGGGCAACTTTGAAAGCTATATATTTATGCCTGCCAATTTAGAACAGGGAAAAGTTATAGGCACTTCAATTTATGGAACAAACGTAATTGGAATAACTGGCAATTACGATGGCGTAAACAGGCTGTGTTCAGAAATTGCAGATAAATACGGCTGGGCATTTGCAAATATCAACATTCGCCCCTATTATGCCGAAGGTTCAAAAACTTATGGTTTTGAAATTGTGGAACAACTTGTGTGGAAGGCTCCCAAACACGTAATTGTACCTATGGCAGGCGGTTCTCTGATAATTAAGATAGGTAAAGCAATAAAGGAAATGGCAAAATTAGGGCTGATTGATGAATCTGACACAAAGCTTTATGGCGCGCAAGCTACCGGCTCTTCACCAATTTCTACTGCAGTCAAAAACGGATGGGATTTTATTAAGCCTGTTAAACCAAATACAATAGCACATTCAATCGCGATTGGAAACCCAGCAGATGGATATTATTCTATAAAAGCCATTAATGAGAGTGGCGGCTGGGCTGAGGACGTTTCTGATGAGGAGACTGTCGAGGGAATGAAACTCCTAGCATCAACGGAAGGGATTTTCACCGAGACTGCGGGCGGGGTAACGGTGGCCGTAACAAAGAAACTTTTAGAACAGGAAAGGATACCAAGGGATGAGTCTATCGTAATTAGTATTACGGGCAACGGCCTAAAAACTCTGGAAGCAGTGTTAGATAAAGTAGAAGAACCATGTGTTATTAAAGCAAACATAGAAGAATTTGATGCGCTCATGGAAAAGAAAGAAATTTGTACTACTTAAATTAGCTTCTTCCAGTCGCTATTCTTCCATTTAACACAGACATCTTAATAATTTGTAGAATTTTGGAGCTGCCAATACTCACGTCTTTGCTAAGAATTGTTTTAAACTCTTTATTCTTTATTGACAATATATATGAGATTAAATAAAATGTAAAAACTCATTCAACATAATTTTTCTTTATTGCATTTTGGTTATTATTTTTTATATTTTGCAAAACAAAACTATATTAAATTTAGTGTCTTGCGAAGCAAGACAAGAATAAATTAGCGATTGAAAAGAGCTAATTTATAAGGAAAGAGGTGCCATTATGCCGATAAAAGTAAGAATTCCTACACCTTTAAGAACTTTAACAAATGGATCAGATGAAGTTACTGTTGAAGGCAAATCTGTTAAAGAGGTGATTGATAATCTTGAAGCAAATTACAATGGAATTAAGGAAAGGCTTTGTGATGAAAATGGACAAATTAGAAGATTTATCAACTTTTATGTTAATGAAGAAGACATAAGATTTAAAGATAATCAAGAAACTCGGGTCAATGATGGAGATCAGGTATCAATAGTACCGGCAATAGCAGGGGGGGCAAAAGAATGAATACTCAACACAGAGAAGCATTAAGATACCTGAAAAATGCAAAGGAGATATTAAGAAACGTTTCTATTGAGGATAATACTTATACGGATATTAAGGGTGTCCGGGAAGCATGTGGAACTGCATATCTTGCAATTTTAAAGGCTATTGATGAGTATTTAATAAGCAGAGGTATTGAGGAAAAGAAGTTGCCACAGTCAGTCGATGGTTATAGAAAATACCTACGGAAGTATCTTTCTGTACATAATGGTAAATTAATGAGAGAATTTGAAAAACTATACAAGGGACTACACATAGCAGGATATTATAGAGGTTTACTGGAAGACGTTAATGCCATTAAAGATTATTTCAAAGCTACTAAAGACTTCATTGAGAAAATATAATCAATTCCTTTGGTACACCTATATCTGATACAATTAATTCTCCTATATATTCCTTTCCGCATTCCTTAAAAAAGCCCGCCTTGGGAGAAACGAATGTGATTGTTTTAGTAGCTTTTACTGCCGTTCCAAGCACGATGCCTTCGTCACAACTCAATCCGGAAGGTATGTCAACAGATACAACAGGTATATTAGTTTCATTAATTTTTATTATAAGTGACCTTGCAGGCTCTCTTACTTCACCACTTAAACCTGTCCCAAAGATAGCATCAACAATTATATTACAACCATGAAGCTCTTTTCCAATTTCCTCGATGTCTCCTTCCTGCAACTCTTTTACATTTAAATTCATATTCAGTAAAATCTTCAAGTTTGTCGAGGCATCACCATCTGCAAGAATATTGGATATCTTAGTTGTTAAATACACCAAAACATTTACGCCTTTATTATAAAGGTGGCGCGCTATCACAAAACCATCTCCACCATTATTCCCTTTTCCACAAAAGATTGCAACTTTAGCCTTGTTTGGCATGGGTAGTATTTTTAAAATCTCTTCAACGACATTTCTGCCTGCATTTTCCATTAAGATAATCCCGGGAATTTCATATTCTTCAATTGCCTTTCGATCTATTTCTCTTATTTCATCTCGCCGCAACGCCTTTTTTATATTATTCATAAAACAACCTTTCTATGAGACTCAAATGCCAATTACTTGTCTCACAAATCACATTAGTTGTCAATACTTTTTAAAATTGGAACACATCCCATTTTAAAGAAATCACATGAACATGGGATGTGTTCCAATTTTAAAAAGATCATCCGCAAAAACTACTTGACGATGTTTTGTATTTCTTTTAAAATTATTAGTGAAGCAAAATATATATTTACAATTACTTATTACAATTTGCGCGGCAGATAAAATGTCAAAAGTTAGATGTCCAGGAAGTATGAAAACCACAGTACCTGAGCCATTAGAAAGAAAGTGCGCGAAATGTGGCAGCATGATTGAGATATGGAGTGATGAGGAAAAGGCTGACTGTAAATGTGGTGCAACTGTATTTAAAGACGCAACTCCTACTTGTGTGGTGTGGTGTAATGCTGCAGAAGAATGCTTGGGCGATATTGTTGATGTTAAAAAGATTAAGGAAGATGCAAAGAAGAAAGCAGCTTCGGAAGGAAATCCAGAATTCGTCGCTCAGGTAGGAGAGAAAATTAAGAAAGAAAAAGATAAAAATTGCTAACTCACTTCCTTAATGCTGGTTCAGGCTTGTAGCCTGAACCAAAATGTTTAGTTCAATCTACAGAGCTAAGCTCAGCTTTGCAAGATTGAACCAGCAAAACACATCTTTAGATAAATCACAGGTATTTATTCCGTGTGTATTAAACGCATTAATTAAATCCCCTTAGTCCCCCTTTTAAAATCCCCCTGTCTCCCCCTTTAGAAAAGGGGGAAAGAGGGGGATTTTGTCAATTTAGTTTTTTCTTTGCGCCTGCCCTGTGAAATCTGAATTTATTTCACTGGGGTCCTCTGCGCCTTTGCGGTATGCAGAACATCTACACTACTCACCCATTGCTGTTTTCTTAACCAGGTTATGTGCTTGTCTTATTGGTTCTGGAAGCCGATATCCACGACAACTTTTTAAGACTAAGTCAATGGATGTGTTTAAATCAATTTTATGGCCTGGAGAGACAAAAACAGGCTTAACGTTTTTCCTGGTCCTGAGCACGGCACCAACGGTCATATCTTTTATTGTAAGATGAGAATAGCAACCCACCTTTTTGCCCACCTCATCGTATGCACCAATCAACCTGGTTTTTGCACACCCGATCGAGGGTTTGTCTAACAGCAAACCTATATGAGATGCCAAGCCTACTCCACGGGGATGAGCGATGCCTTGTGCGTCTAATATAACTAAATCAGGTTCTGACTTAATCTTTGCAAATGCCTTCAACAATATTGGTGACTCACGAAAGCTCAGCAAACCTGGAATGTAGGGAAAACTAACTTTACCACTTGCCGTAACCTCCTCGACTCTTTGCATGGTTTGCAATTCAAATACAACTACACCCGCATAAAACAGCTCACTTTCTTTAATGCCTGCCCGACAACGCCCGCCCGTGCCGGATCGGACGGGTCTTTTGGGCGGGTAAGAAACATCCGCACCAGCAACTAATTCATTTTTAAGGTTCTTTAATGAACTCTTTAAAATAATCCTCTTTTTTAGTCTTTCCTGTATTTGAACAGCTTTTTTATAGTTTACGTTCCATGGATGAAGCTTCAGATATTTCATAGAACCTAGCTCCTTGTAAGAGTTCACCGCAAAGGCGCAAAGTTTCAAACCCGCCTGCCATCGGTCGGGCAGGGATTATTAACAATTTTCTCAAAGCTGACAGAGCTAAGCTCAGCTTTGGCTTAGCTCATGTAATCCCGTCTCTGAGTATTGGTACATTGAAATTAATCAATATACCCAACTTTAAGCCTGTCCTGTTAAGTAATATCCCTTAAGACATTGCACATTTGACCTTTGTGAAATAGCAGATTACCAAAAACTAATTATAAATTCTACTTAACAGGATAAAATTCCAATAATAATCACTTTTCTCACAAATCACTTTAGTTGTCAATACTTTTTAAGACTGGCGAGGCAAATGGTGGGCACATAAACCTTATAATATAATTAACGACATCATTAAGTGGATAATTTATGAAAGAAAGTAGTTTATGTTTGTTTCCAAACAAGAAAATGGCTGATTTTTGACACTTCTCTGAATTAACTTTTTTTGTCAATAATCAGACACTTTAAAATTATAAAAACCCGTTTAAAAAAAGATAAACGTGCGTATTTAGTATTAAGTTCCGAATATTCAAATACTTACAAATCGCAGCCCATCCTACAACATTTATAAATTATCAGCCGGAGATGGAAAATTTATACTTGGTTGGTTTAAATCGAACAATATTTATTTTAGAATATGCTTTCTTTAAATATAAATTGAAAATTATATTAAAATAGTTTATAAGTATTACGAATGAGGAAACTTTAAACAATATTTATATAAGCTTTTGTTATTACATGCTTTATGTGTTACTTAAGATTCCTCATACTAAATTTTTAATCCTAAATAATATTAAATTATAGGCTTTTCTGACCTGTACTTAAAACTTTTGGTACTGATATTGCTAAGTAAAACATACGCTATTTTTGTATATTTTTTGTGCATTTTTCATTAATTTCCAATTCAAGGCAATCGGCAGACTTTAAACATTTTGTATAAAAATGTTTTGAAGTCACTTTCCCCTCCGGGAGTCCGATAAAGACCAGCCGATGCCTTGGATTGATTTTTTTACTTGACTTTTCTCTTTTTTTGTTTAAATAAGCCCCTTTTAGAGTTGAGCTTATGAGTTTCAAAGGCGCAAATGAGCAAATTCACATTTGCTCAAATGCTCAAAAACGTGATGTAAAGACCTATAATATAAAATATAGAAAATAAGAATTTTAATTTATCTATGGGGAGAAAGATAATGGATAAAATAAAGTTTTATCTGTGGTTGCCAATCTTCGCTGTATTGGCATTTGGAAGCGTGTCTTTCGCACAAGGAATTGATAGGGAGGCGCTAAAAGCCGAACTCAGACAAGAGTTGAAGGCCGAACTCAAACAAGAGTTGATGCAGGAAGTAAAAGCTGAAATATTAAAAGAGGCAAAAATTAGCGCCCAAAAAGCAACACAAGAAGCAAAGGTCAATTTTAAAGAAGAGATAAGGTCTGAGATAATGGAAGAGACAAAGGTTGATCTTTCGACACAAGTATCAAAGATATTAGAGGAGTCTCCATTGCTAAGCCCATTTAAGGGTGTAACATTAAGTGGCTTTGTAGATACAAATTATTTTTACAATCTCAGACTACATGGTGATGAGGGTTCAAGAGAAAATGCACTTAGCCCTCTAAACTTTATAGGTGAAAATGAAAATAACTCACTTACCCTTGAGAGCTTTACGCTCTTTCTGGACAAGCAAGTTACTGACGAAAATCCGGTAGGCTGGCAGATGCATACGTATTTTGGTGAAAAGGCAAAGAGGATTACCTTTTTAGGTGAACAGTCAACTGCGGCATCTGGAGATGCCACCGGAACTAATGACGTAGATAGGAATGATGTCTTTACCGTATCAGCAGCCAATGTCTCCTGGAAGGCGCCAGTGGCGGGGAAAGACATTACGTTTACGTTTGGTAAGTTGTATACGTGGATTGGCTTAGAATTGGTAGAAAACACAGGCAACCCGAATTATCAACACGGAATACTTTACAACAATGCAATTCCTTTCACACACACAGGTATTAGCGCAGATGTTTCTAGCTTTCTTCCCAGTGATAAACTTACTTTAAAACTTTACGGTGTTAATGGATGGGATTCGTTTATTGATAACAACTCATCAAAGTCAATCGGATGGTATATATCGTACGAGCCAACAGATAAATTCTTTATCTCTTTAGCAGGTATTCATGGTGCCGAAGGATGGGATAATGAAGATGCGGGCGCTGGTCTGACACGTGGTGCCGGGATACCTGGCGATGTTGGGAGAAGAGATTCCAATAATGGATTAACCCAGATGTTTGACGTTGTTGCTACGTGGCAAACACCACACGCCCCACTAACACTCATGTTTAACTTCGATTGGGGTACGGCAGAGGATGCAGCATTGGAAGATGTCGATAAAGATGGTGATGCTCTTGATGGTACGGATACAATTTTAAATAGCACAGCACACTGGTGGGGTGTTGCGGCGTATGCCCTGTATGATTTTACGGACTGGTTTCAGGGTGTTGTAAGATATGAGTATTTCGACGATACTGATGGTGTAAGATTCTTTGACCAGTCAATATGGGAGACTACCATCACAACTAATATAAAGATGAGAGAGAATCTTTGGTTTAGGCCCGAGTACAGGCATAATGAGTATTCTACAGGATTTGCTACTGCTTTTGATAAAGCCGCCGGTGGAGATGGTAGAAGGGATACAGACTCAGAAGACATCATTGGAATAGGTATAGAATACGTGTTCTAATAAATTAGCTCCTCAGTTTCTCCGCCTGTCTGAACTAATCGTTCAGACAGGTTGGGGAGGCTGGTCACGGAGAATTAGCTGAAGTAGAACTTATTTTTATACTTCTTTTGCTATGTAAAGCTGACTAAGCTCAGCTTTGGCTTGGCTGTGTGATGTAGAAATAGTTTTTTTCTATACTTTCGTTGTAAACGGAAAGCAAAACCTAAAACGGAAGCCCGGGTCAGAAGAAAAACCTCCCCCATTTTGGCCTGGGTTTTTGTATTTATGGATTCCCCCTTTGAAGACATCCCCCTAAATCCCCCTTTGAAGGGGGACTGAGGGGGATGTTCTAACAATCTCATCTATTTTATTTTTCAAAGCACTTAACACACCGGTCATATTTTTCTTCACATCTACATCAGAGAAACGTATAAACTTAACTCCCAAATCTTGTAAATTCGTTTGTCTGTTCATATCATAGTCATACTTATCATTGTGACTGCTTCCCTCTATTTCAATAGCCAACATCAATTCGTGACAATAAAAATCTACTATAAACTCATCAATGGGTACTTGCCGATGAAATTCATATCCTAACTTCTGTCCCTTTATTTGTCTCCAAAGCAAAACTTCTGACAAAGTGCTGTTGTTTCGCAAGTCCCTTGCAAATTGTTTTAGCTTTGGGTTGTATGGTATTATTGTGTTTCGTGGCATTTTACATCCTCCTGAGTCATTGTCGCTTTTTCGTTTTATTTCTTCCCGTAATTTCTCAGTTCTTCCAACGTCTCAAATGTAATCTGTTTTTCCCCGTGCGATTGGGCAAGGGACTTAAGTTCTTCAAACGCTGAAAAGAGGTCATGACTCATTGCAGAGACTTGTTCGAAGTCAAGGAGTCCCATTCCCCAGAGAAAATCGAAGCACTTTTTCCTCAACTCTATACTTAGCTCAGGGTAGCATTCTCCTATCTCCTTTTCTCTACCTCCTTGAGTTTCATAAGCAGGTTTCCCAATCCTTGTAAGACGGCTGTCAATATACACGTTCCACAGATATTTGTACCTCCTGAATGCACCGGTACCCTCCCTGGGAATAAGACTCTCTTTGTAATTGAACTTCTCATCCAACTGGTCTGACACATGCATAAGTTCATGTCTAACTCTACCCTCCAGATTATCCAGAGAATCTACTATCTCCAGATCCAGGGACTTACTATTTGAGCTGAGATAGTTCATGTCTATGGGAGAACCAGAAGGAGGATGTTTAATCAGTATCTCCACAAGTTTGTCACTTATACCTAACTCCCTGACAACCTCCTCAACCATTTTGTATATCTGATCTCGGTTTTTGAAATCCTCTTCAATATTAATGTTAGCAGACATAGGCATATGCCTTTCTATGAACTTTGTCGTGGCATGTGGTCTTGATCTATTAGCAAAACCAACATTAGCGGATGATATACGGTTTACAAATTTTCTACGTTAAATGTGATTATACATTTAACGGTTTTGATTACAACGATATATATTTTTGAAATATTAAATAAAATATTGTCGTAGATATTAGTCTCTAAATCGACAATTTCTTGCTTTTTTTGACTGGAAATTGTAGATTTAGAGACTGTTCTACCACACCGTTCGGCTGAGCTCACGCCGATGCCTTCGGTGTGTTAAAGAAAAATGTCTAATAACAGCTTTATAATTTAGCTATTTTTAAGGGAAAGTTTGAAAACCGTAGGTTTTCATTTAACAACCTGGCTGAGCCAGAACCTATAAGACATTCATCCTTTTTTGGTTCTGGCTCGGCCAGGTTGGGTGTATAAAATTAACTAATCAAATTGAATTAAGAAAAGGGGACAGATTTATTTTAATGAAATAAAATAAATCTGTCCCCTTTTTGTTTTTGATACTTGAGTATCAGGAAAGTCTCCGTAAGTTGGCCGCATAGTTTTGTTGATTTTCAGGGGGTCACTACACAACCTCCTATCAATTTTCATAGAAAAAGAATAAAAATCTTGTATATCTATATCCAGTCAATCCTGTCAAAGATTATGCAGGAAATGAAATAGTAAAAGTTGTACTTTTACCTAATTCGCTACTGACATCAATATTACCAGCATGTCGTTTGACCAGGTTCTTAACTATTGTAAGACCCAGCCCGGTACCATCAAGTTCTACAGTCTTTGCATTGCCCGCCCTGTAGAATTCATCAAATATCTTATTAACGTCATCTTTGTGGATGCCAATCCCGGTATCGGATACTTCTATTATGATTTTGTCATCAGTCAAAATATTATTTATCTTTATCGTGCCACCCTTTTTAGTGTACTTTACTGCATTATCAATCAGGTTTGTTAATAGCAGGTTAAGATCATCTGAGATTATGTTTAAATAAGAAGGCTTTGGCGTAGCATTAATTATCAATCTTAACCCTTTTGCCTTTGTCTTTGCTTGCATAAGATGAACAATACTGTTAACTGCCTTATTTATGTCAACTAATTCCATTTCACCTTCTCTTGGCTTTTCTACCTTTCCAGCAACCAGTTCGAGAAGGTCGTTAACAAGTGTTATGAGAAAACTTGTTCTTTTTTCAGACCTGATAATCAAATCTTTAGCTTTCTGTGAGATTTCCCCTGCATAACCTTCTTCAATAGATTTTAAGAGACTCTGTATGGCGCTCAGGGGAGATTTGAGTTCGTGAGTAACCTTGAATGTAAAATCGCTCTTTTCCTTATCTATTGCTTCCAGTTTCTTGTATGCATCAGTAATATTATTCTTGAGAACAACTACTTCTTTTTCTCTTTTTCTGAGACGGTTGGTAACAGATGTGGCCAAATATGCAGAGACATATAATGAAGTAATAAAGAAAAAGAGTATGGCCAAAAGATAAAGGCCATTATCATAAATAGGATCTGCGAATAATTCCTTAATCTGAATATGAGGTATGATATTGAAATATTCTAATATTGATAGACCGCTAATTAATAGCAATGCAAATGTAGTTTGTAGATAACATGCTTTTCTTGTTAAAAGAATAGCAGCAATAATTACATGAAATATAAAGTAAAATATCACAGGGCTTTCAATACCGCCTGTGTAATGTAAAAGAAATACAAGGGATATCCAATCAATTGATATCTGTATATTAGCAAAGTTCTCATGAGATTTAACGTATTGTTGGAAATAGATACAGGCAAGGTTAAATATTAAGATGCAAAAGGTGATGATTAGTATTGATATAAGAGGTAAATCAATTCTTAAAACAAAGCTTGCAATTAGGGATGTGATGCATATTCCAGCTACAATTATCCAGCGGAGGGTTATAAACCACGAAATCCTTTCAATGATTTCTTTTTCTACTGAGGATTTTTCAGCTATCAGGGAGCGAGATTGAATTTTGTCTTCATTCAATTTAAATCTTTGATTTTTTGGTTGTTAAAAGAGTAGATACCTTTTCTAATAGTTTTTTTGGCTGAATAGGTTTTTCGACAAAATCATCTACCTGTAAAAATTCTTCATCCTTTTCCAGAGAAAATTTCATGCCTGTTTTACTGGATACGGCTGTTAACATGAGAATGGGAATGTTTTTGTATTCTTTGTATTCAGAGTCTGGTTCTTCACTTCTTAGTTTATAAGCTACATGAAACCCTTCTGTTTGAGTTTCCATCATTACGTCGAGTATTATCAAATCCGGAACTTCGTCTTTTACTTTTTGCAGTCCCTCTTTTCCACTCTTTGCTGAAATTACCTCGTAGGAGTTTGCTTCAAGAGGCATCCTCATTGCTTCAACTATATCAGAGTCATCGTCTATGATTAAGATTTTCATGATAAATTAGCTCTTTTCAACGCCATGTTAGATATACTTTAATTTTATATGACTTACAACTTATGCATACTGTTATCTAACGGGGCTTGTTTTTTGCCCACCACTTCTGCCATTTTTCTGGATCTCTACCAAGATCTTTTCCTGTTATCTCATAAAGTGCATATGCTGACTTTACACGGACAAGTAATTTTTCATCCCTTAGGGCATTGATCAATGGTTCTACTGCCCGAATATCTCTTAGACCACCCAGTGCAACTGCTGCCCACCTTCGAACCCTCGGATTCTCATCTCTTAATGCATCGATCAATGGTTCTACTGTTTGAGGGTCTTTTATCTCCACGAGCGCCTTTACAACATTCCTTTGGACATCAAAATCTTCATCTTTTAATGCAGCAATCAGTGTTTTAGCTATACGGGTGTCTTTCAGGTTCCCGAGCGCCTTTGCTGCCGCTATTCGGACAAACGCATCTTCATCTTTTAGTGAAATAAGTAGTGGTTCCATTACACGTAGGTCGTTTATTTTAGCAAGCGCCACTACTGCACTTGCCCGTATCACATGATCTTTATCCTTTAGTGTAGTAATCAGCGGTTTTACCGCACGGGAATCCTTTATTTCACCCAGCGCCAGGGCTGCCCTAACCCGTATCCTCCGATTCTCAACTTTTAGTGAAGATATCAAAGGTGATACTGCAGGTTCACCTATTTTTACCAGCGCTTTTGTTGCTTCTTCATTAGTACGAGTTAGCCCAAGCCACCCTAACCATATACGGTCATCTAAGGCGCCTATTAGGAAAGGTATTGCTGGCGCTGCACGTGCACCCATCTGTCCCAATTGAACTACAGCATATCTTCGCTTTAATGGATTCCAGGAATACATTCCTTTGATTTTCTCTCTTACATCGGCAGGTACATCGAAGGGGATATTTTCCATTGGAATATTTGGTTTATAACAGCCTGTTGTTCCTATGCTAATAACACTGATTACAACTGTAAGATATGAAACTGTTTTTATCGTATTCATTTTTCTCCTCGTAATCGTTTAAATTACAAATTGAATAACTGTAGCGGAAACCTCGCCAGAGGCGGACGTGGACGCCTTCAGGTTTCCACTACAATCTCAAAATGGAAGGCTAAAGCCTTCCGCTACATTACGTTCGAAATATTAGTTAGATGGAATACTACAACCTTCTTCAATTTCTTTAAATACAATATTTATTATGTTAGGTATTGAATCTTTTAACTCTTTAGAAAGTGTAGTATTGTAATTAATTGTCTTTTGTTGGACGCCCACAATCTCTATTTCGGGAGGATGTTCAAGAAGTTCTACCATCTTAATTACTTCTAAAAGATCGTTATCATGTAATGAATATTTTTTCTTAGGGCACATTGAACGGACGTCTTCAGATTTAAATGTTGTTATCGTACCGGGTGCTTTGCCAGTTTCGACTGCATCAATAAAAATTACCCTTTTTGCCCCATGCATCAGGTCAATTAATTTAAATCCTCCTGTACCACCATCATATATTTTAACGTTTTGTGGGAGTTTGTGTTTTTCAAGTTCATTTATTATATGAATGCCGATACCATCATCCATAAGTAATAAATTACCAATTCCAATAATTACGACTTTAATATCTTTATTCATTTACAAACTCTACCTTCATCAAATGTGTAGAGCATGATATGCAGGGATCGTAAGCCCTTACAAGCATTTCGATGTCAAGTATTATGTCATCCTTTTGTTTATTTAGTATTTGTGGAACCAGCGATTTTAAGTCATTTTCTATATTTGCGAGGTTTTGGCCGGTTGGGATAATATAATTGCCGTATGTGATTTTGCCGTTATCGTCCAGTTTGTGCTCATGGTATAATGTGCCCCTTGGCGCCTCTGTAGCGCCTACACCCCATCCAGCCTTTGGAGTTAATTCCATCTTTTCATCATTCAAACCGTCTGAGATTAGCTCCTCTATCAACTTAATACTATCTTCAAAGCAATGGATTATCTCAACTACCTGTGCGATATTGTTCATATAGGAGTTATAACAAGGATGTTTCAAATCCATTTCCTCTGCTACCTCTTTGGCCTTTGGGTGAAGCTGATCGTAGTTGTTGTTAAATCTTGCAAGCGCTCCGACCATATAAGAATCTCTATTTGATTTTGCATGTTTTGATGTAGAGTGCGTAACCATAAACTCTTTTACCTTATCAAGATAGTCTATAGGTTCTACTTCACCATTATCGCTCGATTTGATATTGCCATCGTACAGGGCATATTCATCTGGACTCGTAAGGGAGATGTATTCTGTTTCTCTCTCAAACTCTGGGGTTCTTAGGTCTTTGAAGAATTTTACAGTATCTTCTATATCCGGTCTTGATTCCTCAATTCTCTCTTTGAATGCAGCCAAATCTTTTAGTTCTGGATTTTTTGAAAAACAGCCTATATTCAGCGTTATAGGGTGAATGTGTCTACCACCCACCAATGCACACAAATCGTTGGCAAGGGTCTTAAGACGCATACCTCTTAAGACGGTTTCTTTGTTGTCTTTTACCATGCCAAATACACTACCTACTCCAAGGAAGTCAGGAGCTGTCAAAAAATAAATATGGAGTATATGGCTCTGAATATATTCGGCGTTAAGTAATAGTTTTCTCAATTTTATTGTTTGTGTAGACGGTTCAAATCCAAGTGCGGATTCTATTGCCTTTATTGACGTTGTGGTATGAGTAACGGCGCATATGCCACATATGCGTGATGTTATATGGGCAACTTCTTTATACGTCCTTCCAAGTGTCATAGCCTCGAAAAACCGCGGAGATTCTACTATGTCAAGCCTCAAATCCTTGATATTGCCATCTTTAATATCTATTACAATATTTCCGTGCCCTTCAACACGTGTTATATGATTAATATCAACGTTAAGGTCATGCATTAGAATTTAGCTCCCTAAGTAGCGATCATGCCTCAATATTATTCATACTTCTCTTTACTATTTCCCCCAAACAACATATATCTTGAAATGGCGTCGTCAATATTTAATCCATGTTCACTTAATAGATCCTTATGTGAAGACAAGTTTGGAGCATCTATCAAGCCCCGGCAACCAACACACCCGTCATTATAAGTAGGGCAGATGGCCTTGCAACCAGCTCTTGTTATGGGTCCTAAACAGACCATACCCTTTTCAAATAGACAAACGTTTTCTTTCATCTGACATTCTACACATACTGGATAATCGGGTATACGCGGTTTTCTTCCTTGAAGGATTGCCTTGGTTACCTCAACAAATTCGTCTTTGTCTATTGGACATCCTTGTATCCGGTAATCTACCTTTATAACTGCTTCAATAGGTCGAGCCGGTATAGTATCAAACTTGTCTGCCATATCTCCATACACGATGTCCTTTACCTTATTCATCTCAAATTGATTCTTCAGGCAGTTGATACCGCCAATAGTAGCGCATGCACCTAAAGCGATAACGACTTTAGCCGTATCTCGTATCGTCTTAACCCTTTCAATCTCTGAAGTCCTTGTTATACTGCCTTCTACAAATGCAATATCATAATCATCGCTTTTCTCACTCATTGCCTCTCTGAATGAGACAATGTCTATTAATTTAACTAGCTCAAGAAGTTGTTCCTCAATGGTGAGTACGACTAATTGACATCCTTCACAACTGGTGAATGAAAAAAAAGCAACTCTTGGTTTGCTCATATTGCTTCCGAAAGAAATTTTAAAGTCTGATAATTAAATTCTGGACCAGACAGACAGACATAGACTCCGTTAATCTGGCAATGACCACATTTTCCAACACCGCATTTCATTCGTCTTTCCAATGACATTATTATGTGGTTTTCGGGAATCTGCTTGATCTTAAGTTCCAGTAAAACATATTTATACATCACTGGTGGACCAACTATCAGTGCGTATGTATTTAGGGGTTCTAATGTAAGAGGGGGGATCAACCTCGTGATAACACCGGATTTACCAGTCCATTTTTCATCAGGCTTATCAACAATAATATCCATTTCTATATCGTTTCTTTCTTTCCAGGCTTCAAGATCATCCACAAAGAGAATCTCTCGAGGATTCTTTACTCCGTAAAGGATAGTAATCCTTCTAAAGTCATTCCTTTTTGCAAAAACATAGCTAATCATCGACCGCAGAGGGGCAAGTCCCAATCCTCCTGCAATAAATAAAATATCTTTTCCAATCATTTCTTCTATTGGGAATCCATTACCCAACGGACCTCGTATGCCCAGGGATGAACCTACCTCCAGTTTATGAATAGCAGATGTTACATCACCAACCCTTCTAACGCATATCCCAATAGAGTCTTTGTTAAAGGGAGACGATGAGATTGAGATAGGGGCCTCTCCAATTCCAAAAATAGATAACTGTACAAATTGCCCCGGATTGAAACCAAATTCTTTTTGATTCTTAGGCCTTAATTCAAAATACTTTTCCATATCAGTGAGCTGTCGTGTACTTACGACTTCTGCTATTTCAGGAAGGAATAATGAATCGTTATTTATCATTTATACGTCAACCTTGCTGTTTTTGATTACGGCATTAACTGTTTCAACAACATCAATATCTACGGGGCATGATCTTGAACACCTTCCACATCCAACGCAAAAAGATGTGTTATATTTCGTCATTAAATAGTTAAATTTTCTATTGAATCTGTGTCTTAGACGATGCCCCCTTGTTGGTCTGAAATTTTCCCCTGTAGCAACAACAGCGAAATCCTTTAATGTGCAGGCGTCCCATTGGCGGCATCTTTCACCCGATGTCATATTTAGGTCCATACAATCAAAGACATCAAAACAATAGCAAGTGGGGCAGACAATATTACATCGTCCGCATCCAAGGCATTTATCATTTAATTCGTCCCAAATAGGGTCTTTATCGGCATTTTGAAATAATAAAGGCAGGTTGGAAACATCAGTCTTGAACTTCTTCTCGAATCTTTCTTTACGTTTTTTTCTCAATTTTAGGAAAGTATCTTTGTCCTCTTCTTTAACATTAACAAATTTAGAATATTTTTTTGCTATTTCATCTCCAATTGTGGTCTTAATTGATGTGTAAAAACTATTACCAATATCCGTCATCATGATGTCATAACCTTCATCAACTTCTGAACATCCAACACTTTCACAGTAGGCATATTCATAGCATGGCTTCAGACAATCAATACCGACAATAACAGTATTTTTGCGCTTATGTGTATAGTTTACGTCTTCATGGTCAGTTGTAAATATCTTATCGAGCAGACTGATTCCATGAATATCACATGGCCTGACACCGAAGATTAACTGTTTTTTAGATTCAATAACAGGTTCTATTTCAGGATAAGGTTCTGTGTTAAACCGTAACAAGGTTTCTTGTTGTGGGAAAAGATATTTCTTTGGAGGAAGGATTGTTGGCTTGTAATTATCCAGGGGGTCAGAAAATTCAACTATTTCATGAAAGACATAAAAACCTTCTTCTTTTTGTTTCACTCCATAAACAGTGAATTCTTCTTTTAAGTTCAAAAAAAATGACCAATATCTTCTTTATTAATTATGACATCATTCATTTGTATTCAGCCGCAGATTATGGCCTGTCAGACTAATAGGCGGGCTTGGTTAATTTTGCTTTAGCAAAATTACCTATATTGTTATTTGCAAATCTCTTGAATTCAGACTTTCTCCCAACCTGGCCGAGCCAGAACCAAAAACATTATAACAAATAAATCATTAAAAATCGACTCTACTTATCAAAGAATGAAATATCTAATAGTGAAGGTCTACAATTGTAACACAAAGTAGGTCATCTTATAATTTAGGGAATTAAAAAAAATTATATGGAAATTATTGTTTATATAAGTATAATTTGAAATTTGCGTTTTCTATTATTTGTTCATAGAATAATTTTATTTATGTAAACAAGCATTTGATAAATATTAAATGCAGGAAGGAGTAGGAAAAATGGATGTAAAAGAACTTATTACTGAAGCAGCAAATAGAGAAGACATGTCTTATAAATTTTATATGGATGCAATAGATATTACAAAAGATCCTGTAGCAAAGGTATGGTTAAAAGAACTGGCCGAGGAAGAAATAAAACACAAGGAAATGTTGCAAAATTTTGACACCTCTAAAATCACAAAATTTGAACCTGGTAAAATACAGGATCTTCACATTACAGAATTCCTTGTAGACAAAGATGTTACGGATATAAGTGATTTCCAGGATGTATTGATTATTTCTATGAAAAAGGAGCAGAAGGCATATAACCTTTATGTTAGTATGGCTCAATCATCAGATAATGTAGATTTGAGAAATTTGTGCAAGATTTTGGCACAGGAAGAATTAAAACACAAACACAAAATAGAATTGTATTATGACGATATAATATTTAAAGAGAACTAAATTACTAAATAGAACAGTTAAACAATTTATTTTATCCCCCGCTTCAATAGATTTATTGAATATTGTGTTTATAAAGAATCCAACCACAGACGTATTTATATAGATTCCATTTGCATTTCCTATAACCTAACCTGGCCGAGCCAGAACCAAAAAGGGATAAATTTCTGATGTGTTCCGGCTCGGCCAGGCTGTCAAATGAAAACCTACGGTTTTCAAACTTTCCCTTAAGGTATAAAGAATAGCTAAATTATAAGGCTGTTTGATTTTGGCTTAACCGGGTTGTTACTGGTTTAAAACTCAAAGAACTCTTTTTTTCTTAAAGAATCCGATGCAACCGTACTCTTCCCTGGTGGTTTTGGCACCTTGGATGAAGGTTTTGAGAATCTTACATTGGTTCAGACTGG